>DASPYE010000001.1:0-9019 GCA_035636935.1 Candidatus Dormiibacterota bacterium
CCAACAGCGCCAACAGCGCGGGTTCGGCCAATGGCACTACGCCCACGGTGAAGAACAGCGCCAACAGCGCCAACAGCGCGGGTTCGGCCAACGGCACCACCCCGACCATCAACCAGACCCAGAACAGCGCGCCGAGCGCCACCAGCAACCAGGCCTCGACGCCGACCATCAACCAGACCCAGAACAGCGCGCCGAGCGCCAACAGCAACCAGGCCTCGACGCCGACCATCAACCAGACCCAGGGCAGCGCGCCCAGCGCCAACAGCAACCAGGTCTCCACCCCGACCGTCACCGGCGGCGGTGGCGGCAACACTGGCGGCACGTCCGCCGCCGGCGGTGCGCTTGGTGCAAGCGGCAGCCAGGGCACAGTCCTTGCCGCGACGGGGGCCCCCATCGCGGGCGGCATCCTCGGCGGCATCCTCTTCGTTCTCGGCGCCCTCGGACTTCGCAACCGACGGCGCTAATCGACAGTCGACCGGCCGGGCTCGCAAATCGCGGGCCCGGTCTTTTTTATCGCACCGAGCGACCAGTACGGCGCCCGTCAGGCGCGTTTCTTAGACGAGCCTGCCTCGCAAGAGGCGGGCTCACCAGTTTTCGGGAGGCCTGCGGCGGCCATTTCTACCTCACTTGTACGGTGACGAGGCCACCCCCCAGGCGATTTGATGTAAATCGAAAAATCGCGCCCGGGGGGAAAAAGTGGAAGCAGCCGCGCTGCGGATCGGCGACAAGGTGACGCTAGAGGCCGACGGCGGCGCGAGATCGAAACGCCCGGGCCAGCAGCTCGAGCGATCGCAGGAATCAGCCCTTGCCGCGCTGGCAGCCGTTTCCTCCTACCTGGACTCGGACGAAGACCTACCGACCTTCTTCGGCCGCCTGAGCGCCACGATCGCCGAGCAGATCGGCGCCGGCCGAGCCGCGTTCTGGCGTCTCGGACCTCGGGGCACGCTGAGCCTCCAGCCAGCGCCGCACGGCTTCGCGGACGACTCACCCGTGTACCAAGTTCGGCTGGCTCTCGGAGCGAAGGGCGAGGGAGTCCTCGAGCGGCTCGTCTTCGCCGACGACCTCGCGTTGGTCAAAGGGACGTCCCCGCGCCTCGACGCGTTGTGGCACGGGTCCGGCCTGGCCGACGTCAAGAACTCGATCGCCGTGGCGTGGCGCGCCGGCGAACGGCGCATCGGCGCGGTCGCGGTCTATGACTCCCCTCATGGCTTCACCGCCCACGACCTGTGGGCGCTCCGGCTCGTCGGCATGGCCGCCGGCCTCGTCTGGCAGTACAAGGAATCCGAAGACGAGCTCGGACGCATCGCGGTCCGCCTGGAGGAGGCAATGTCGGCACGCCGCCATCTGCTCAACAACATCGCGGCGGGTGGCGACGAAGCGCGGCGGCGTTTCGCGAGCGCGCTCCACGACGATTCGCTCCAGCTGCTGACCGGCGCCGAGCTGCAGCTCGAACGTATCCGCACGGACTCCACCCGCAACCACGTCGATCAACACCTCGAGGAGCTGCGGATGACGCTCCGCAAGGTCGAGGACTCGCTGCGCCGTCTGCTCACGAACGTAAGCCCGGAGCCGTTGCAGCTTCCGAGCGACATCCGCGAGGCGATTGGCGAGCGTCTCGAGTCGATGCGGATCCGCGCGGGCATCGAGCCCCACAACGAAAGCAGGTTGCCAGACGGCATCCCGCCAGCGATCCAGGCGATCGTCTTGAAGAACGTGCAGGAGGCGCTCAACAACGTCGAGAAGCACGCTCGCGCGACGAGAGTCACGGTCGTCACCGAAAGTCTGGAGAACGGCATCCGCGTCGAGGTTAGGGACGACGGCAAAGGTTTCGTGGTCGCCGAATCCGCGCGTCTGCCCGGCCACATCGGCCTCGTCGCGGTGCGCGAACGGGCGCAGCTGGCCGGCGGCTGGTTTCACATCGAAAGCGAGCCGGGGACCGGCTCGAAGATCGAGTTCTGGGTACCACTGAGCCTGTGACGAAAACAACGAACCAGTAGGCAAGGAAGGAAGGATAGATGGCAACCAAGGCGGCAACCAGGAGCAGGAACCACCAGGGGAACGGCGCCGACGCGATCGACAGCAAGGTCGCGCTCCGCGTCCTGGCGTCAGTCCAACGCGGAGACTTTGCGGTCCGCATGCCGACCGAGTGGTCGGGATCGGCCGGCAAGGTGGCCGCGGCGATCAACGAGATCATCGAGTCGAACCAGCGCCTGGAGCGCGAGATCCGCCGCCTGAGCCGCAACGTCGGCAAAGAGGGACAGGTCAAGCGCGCAGCGGTCGGCCACTCTGGCGGCGCTTGGGCGGCGACGCTCGACGCGGTCAACGACCTCGTCGAAGACCTCGCACAGCCGAACACCGAGATCGCACGCGTCATCGGCGCGGTCGCCAACGGCGACCTTTCGCAAACCATGGCGCTCGAGATCGACGGGCGGCCCCTGCAGGGCCAGTTCCTCACCACAGCCAAGACCGTCAATACGATGGTCGGACAGCTCAACGCATTCGCGAGCGAGGTCACTCGTGTGGCGCGCGAGGTGGGTACCGAAGGAAAGCTCGGCGGTCAGGCCGACGTACGCGGCGTCGGCGGCGTCTGGAAAGACCTCACCGATAACGTCAACTTGATGGCCGGCAACCTGACGAGCCAGGTCCGCAACATCGCCGAGGTCACCACCGCAGTCCAGCAGGGTGACCTCTCCAAGAAGATCACCGTCGATGTCCGCGGAGAGATCCTCGAGCTCAAGCAGACGATCAACACGATGGTCGACCAGCTCAACGCATTCGCCAACGAGGTCACGCGTGTCGCCCGCGAGGTCGGTACCGAAGGCCGGCTGGGTGGTCAGGCCGAGGTCAAGGGAGTCGGCGGCGTCTGGAAGGACCTCACCGACAACGTGAACATCATGGCCGGCAACCTGACCAGCCAGGTCCGCAACATCGCCGAGGTAACCACCGGCATCGCGAACGGTGACCTCTCCAAGAAGATCACCGTCGACGTCCGGGGCGAGATCCTCGAGCTCAAGAACACGATCAACACGATGGTCGACCAGCTCAATGGTTTCGGCAACGAGGTCACGCGTGTCGCCCGCGAGGTCGGCACCGAAGGCCGGCTGGGTGGTCAGGCCGAGGTCAAGGGAGTCGGCGGCGTCTGGAAAGACCTCACGGACAACGTGAACTTCATGGCCGGCAACCTGACCAGTCAGGTCCGCAACATCGCCGAGGTCACGACCGCGGTTCAGCAAGGCGATCTCTCCAAGAAGATCACCGTCGATGTGCGAGGAGAGATCCTCGAGCTCAAGAACACCATCAACACGATGGTCGACCAGCTCAACGCCTTCGCAGGCGAGGTCACGCGTGTCGCCCGCGAGGTGGGAACCGAAGGCCGGCTGGGTGGTCAGGCCGACGTCAAGGAAGTCGGCGGTGTCTGGAAAGACCTCACCGAGAATGTGAACTTCATGGCCGGCAACTTGACCAGCCAGGTCCGCAACATCGCCGAGGTCACCACCGCGGTCCAGCAGGGTGACCTCTCCAAGAAGATCACCGTCGATGTCCGAGGAGAGATCCTCGAGCTCAAGCAGACGATCAACACGATGGTCGACCAGCTCAACGGCTTCGCCAACGAGGTCACCCGTGTCGCCCGTGAGGTCGGTACCGAAGGCCGGCTGGGTGGTCAGGCCGAGGTCAAGGGAGTCGGCGGCGTCTGGAAAGACCTGACCGACAACGTGAACATCATGGCCGGCAACCTGACGAGCCAGGTCCGCAACATTGCCGAGGTCACCACCGCGGTCCAGCAGGGTGACCTCTCGAAGAAGATCACCGTCGATGTCCGCGGAGAGATCCTCGAGCTCAAGCAGACGATCAACACGATGGTCGACCAGCTCAACGCCTTCGCCAAGGAGGTGACTCGTGTCGCGCGCGAGGTGGGCACGGAAGGCAACCTCGGCGGCCAGGCCAACGTGGAGGGCGTCGCCGGCACCTGGAAAGACCTCACCGACAACGTGAACACCATGGCGAGCAACCTGACCGACCAGGTGCGAGGCATCGCGCGCGTGGTGACCGCGGTCGCCAACGGAAACCTCAAGGGCAAACTGACCCTGGAGGCGAAAGGCGAGATCGCCGAGCTCGCCGACACCATCAACAGCATGACCGACACGCTCGCGGTGTTCGCGGAGCAGGTGACCACGGTGGCGCGTGAGGTCGGCGCCGAAGGACGGCTGGGCGGCCAGGCGCACGTGCCAGGAGCCGCCGGGACATGGCGTGACCTGACCGACAACGTGAACCAGCTCTCCGCGACGCTGACCACCCAGGTACGGGCCATCGCCGAGGTCGCAACCGCCGTGACCAAGGGCGACCTGACCCGGTCCATCAGGGTCGACGCGAGCGGTGAGGTGGCGAACCTCAAGGACAACATCAACGAGATGATCCGCAACCTCCGCGACACGACCGAGAAGACGAACGAGCAGGACTGGTTGAAGACCAACCTCACTCGGTTCACCCGAATGCTGCAAGGCCAGCGCGACCTGATGACGGTCTCGAAGATGATCCTCTCCGAGCTGGCCCCTCTCGTGCACGCCGAGCATGGGGTGTTCTACGGCATTGTGCCCGCCAACGGCAGACCAACGCACCTCGCGCTGCAGGCCGGCTATGCGTATCGGCCGCGGAAGAACGTCCCGATGGAGTTCACGCTCGGCGAGGGACTCATCGGCCAATGCGCGCTCGAAAAGAAGCGCATCGTCATCACCGAGGTCCCGAAGGACTACATCAAGATCAGCTCAGCGCTCGGCGAGTCGACCCCGGCGAACATCGTGGTTCTGCCCGTCCTGTTCGAGGGCGACGTCCGGGCCGTCATCGAGCTGGCTTCCTTCCAGCCGTTCAGCCTCACGCACATCGACTTCCTCGACCAGCTCGCCGAGAGCATCGGCATCGTTCTCAACACGATCGAGGCCAACAGCCGTACTGAGGATCTCCTCAAGCAGTCGCAGTCCCTCGCCACCGAGCTGCAGAGCCAGCAGGACCAGCTCCAGCGGACGAACGAAGAGCTGGCGGGCAAGGCCCGTCAGCTTGCCGAGCAAAACGCGGAGGTCGAGCAGCGGAGGCTCGAGGTCGAATCCGCGAAGGGGCTCGTCGAGGAGAAGGCCGAGCAGCTTGCCCTGACCTCGCGGTACAAGTCTGAGTTCCTCGCCAACATGTCGCACGAGCTGCGGACGCCGCTCAACAGCCTTTTGATCCTCGCCCAGGAACTGGCCGCCAACCCCGACGGCAACCTGATGCCCAAGCAGATCGAGTACGCGACGATCATCCGCTCGTCGGGCACCGATCTCCTGAAGCTCATCAATGACATCCTCGACCTGTCCAAGATCGAGTCCGGCACGGTCGCCCTCGACATCAGCGCCTGGCCGGTCGCCGAGTTGAGGCCGATGCTGGAGCGCACATTCCGCCACGTCGCGGAGGCGACCAGGCTCGCCTTCGCGATCGAACTGCGGACGGGCCTTCCGGAGACGATCCCGACCGACCCGCAGCGCCTGCAGCAGATCCTGAACAACCTCCTGAGCAACGCGTTCAAGTTCACGGAGAAAGGCAAGGTCGAATTCATCGCCGAGATGGCCACATCGGGCTGGAGCCCGTCGAACGAGACGCTCAACCGCGCCTCTAATGTCGTCGCGTTCCGGGTCATCGACACGGGGATCGGCATCCCGTTCCAGAAGCAGCAGTCAATCTTCGAGTCCTTCGCCCAGGCCGATGGATCGACAAGCCGCAAGTACGGCGGAACCGGGTTGGGACTCTCCATCTGTCGGGAGCTCACGCGACTGCTGGGGGGCGAGATCCGAGTCCAGAGCGAGCCGGGAGTCGGCAGCATCTTCTCGGTCTTTCTCCCGCTGATCGGGCCTGGACACCGGCGCTCGGCGCCTGTCGACGAGGGCGGGGCCGGCGAGATCTCGCAGCGTCCGGTGCTCGTCGGGGTCGGGAGCAACGGGATGGAAAGGAAGACCGTCGCATCCGCCTCGCCCTCCGGGGCGCTGGTCCCAACCAAGTCCCTCCTGGTCGTCGAGGACGATCCAGTCCAGAGGCAATACATAATCGATCTGATGGCGCCGACCAACACGCGGACCATCGCGGTCTCGAACGGCGACGAGGCGCTCGCGCTGCTGACGCAGGAAAAGTTCGACTGCGTCGTGCTCGACCTCGGCCTCCCCGGGCTGTCCGGCTGGCGGGTGATCGACGAGCTGCAGACCAACAAGGTGCTCGGCGAGACGCCGCTGCTCGTCTACACCGCGCGCGACCTCACACGCAAGGAAGAGGTGAAGCTAGGGAAGGCGGCGAAGAGCATCGTGATCAAGGACGCGCGCTCATCAGAAAGGCTGAAGCAGGAGATCGCGGCCGCCCTGCACGGTGCTGAAGTAGACGTGGAGCCCGCGCTCGAATCGGCAAGCAATGGCTCCGAGGCGATGAACGCAGCACTGGCCGGCAAGAAGGTCCTGGTCGTGGACGATGACATCAGGAACATCTTTGCGCTCACCGCGCTGCTGGAGCGTCAGAGGATGGATGTCGTATCGGTTGACTCGGGCCAGGAGGCTCTCGACCTGCTGACCGAGAACAGCGACATCGATATCGCGCTTGTCGACGTGATGATGCCGGAGATGGATGGCTACACGACGATGTCGAAGATGCGTGAGCTCAGGGCTTTTGTGGACCGGCCGATCATCGCGCTGACCGCCAAGGCCATGAAAGGAGACCGCGAGAAATGCATCGAAGCGGGGGCATCCGATTACATCGCGAAGCCGATCAACAACGCGCACCTTCTGACCATGCTCAAGTCCTGGCTGGTGCAGTGAGGCCGGGTGAGGGGGCAGCACAAAGGCTAGAAGGCACCGAGACGGAGCTCGAGGACATCGAGATTCGCCTGCTTCTCGAGGGAATCCGCCTCTATTACGGCTACGACTTCCGGGAGTACGCGCTCACCCCCCTCCGCCGCGGTCTGTCCGCGGCGATGGCAGCGGAACGTGTGGCGACGATATCCGCGTTCCAGGACAGAGTCTTGCACGACGCCGAGCTCATGCAGCAGTTCCTCGGCACGGTGGGGGTCAACGTGACGACGATGTTCCGCGACTCCGAGACCATCCGGTGCCTGCGGGACGAGGTGGTGCCGCTGTTCAAAACCTACCCGTCATGCCGGCTGTGGGTCGCCGGCTGCGCCACCGGCGAGGAGGTCTTCGCGCTGGCCGTCGTGCTCGAGGAGGAGGGCGTGCTAGGCCGGTGCACCATCTATGCCACCGACCTCAACGAAGACATGCTTGCGATCGCCAGGCTGGGTTTGTATCCGCTGGACCGAATCCGCCGCTTCGACGAGGCATACGTCGAGTCAGGCGGGCGAGGAAGCCTGTCCGACCATTACTCGGTCGTTGGTAAAAGCGCGCGTTTCAACGGCAAGCTCCGCGCAAGCGTGACTTGGGCGCGGCACAACCTCGTCAGCGATGGATCGTTCAACGACTTTCATCTGATCGCCTGCTCGAACGTTCTCATCTACTTTCGCGAGTCGCTCCAGGCGCGAGCTCATCGGCTCTTCTACGACAGCCTTATCCGCGGTGGCTACCTCGTGCTTGGCAAGCGCGAGTCGCTGCTGTCGTGTCCGGAGCGAGATCACTATGAGCAGGTCTCGGATGGCGTGAACATTTTTCGGAAGATGAGATGGTGACCCGCACCCGCGACGCGCACGAGATCGCGCCGACCCCGCCGGCCAAGGCAAAGGTCAACGTGCTCCTCGTCGACGACGACGCGACGAAGCGGTTCGCGCTGCGGACGATACTGGCGCCGCTAGATGAGAACGTCGTGGAGGCGTCATCTGGCGCCGACGCCCTCCGCCAGCTGCTCCGCAACGAGTTCGCCGTGGTTTTGCTCGACGTGCGAATGCCGATGATGGACGGTTTCGAAACAGCGCAGCTGATCCGTCAGAGGCCACGCTCGGAGCTCACGCCGATCATCTTCGTGACGGCTCTGGACCAGGCCGAAACCGACATGGGGCGCGGCTACAACCTCGGCGCGGTGGACTTCGTCTTCGCGCCGGTCGTGCCGGCGATCATGCGCGCCAAGGTGAGCGTCTTCGTCGAGCTGTATCGCGCTCAGCAGGAGCTGAGGCGATATCGCACCCAGCTCGAAACGCTCGTCGAGGAGCGGACCATCGCGCTCACGGCGATCAACCGCGAGCTCGAGGCGTTCAGCTACTCGGTCTCTCATGACCTGCGCGGCCCGCTCGTGTCGTTCGACGCGATGAGCCACAAGATGCTCGAGAGCTACGGAGGGCAGCTCGACCAGGACGCGACCGCGAACCTGGAGCGGATGCGCGAGGCGAGCAAGCGCATGACGTCGGTTTTCGACGGGCTGCAGATGCTCTTCCGCCTGACCAGTGGCGAGATCCGACGCGAACAGACGGACGTCAGCGCGCTCGCGGCGCAGATCGTCCAGGAGCAGCAGGCCGAGTACCCGGACCGCAAGGTCGACGTGGACATCGCGCCTGGGATTTCCGTCAACGCCGACAAGAGGCTTGTCCGCATCTTGCTCAGCAACCTCATCAACAACTCGCTCAAGTTCACCGGCGCCGACAAGTCGCCACGAATCACGGTCGGACGGGAGATGGTGGACGGGGAGGCGCGCGTTTTCGTTCGGGACAACGGTGTGGGCTTCGACATGATCGATTCGCACAGGTTGTTCGGGGCGTTTCAGCGGCTGCACAGCCAGAGCGACTTCCCGGGCGCCGGCATCGGCCTGGCGACCGCCCGCCGCATCATCAACCGACACGGCGGCCGGATCTGGGCCGAGGGAGCCGTTGGAGAAGGCGCGACCTTCTACTTCGTCCTTTAGCCCAATCCGAGCGTTCTATCTGCGAGATGCACGCCCGCCGTGCTTTTGTCAGGCATGCGTTCGCGGTCCCGCGAGTTCGCTTCGGCCACTTCTTCACCGTGGTCTGGGCGACCTGCGTCGTCGTCGGACTCCTCCTGCTGGCCGACTTCGGCTATGGCATGTGGAGGGGCGT
>DASPYE010000002.1:0-3892 GCA_035636935.1 Candidatus Dormiibacterota bacterium
GGCGATGGCCATGAAGTTCAACGACCACGCCTTCGCCCCCACCGCCCCCGCGCCTGCGGCGACCTCGTTAGCCCTAATGGCGAAGTCCAGCCCTTGTTGTGGATCCTCATTGAAGGAGGCCAGGCCTGAAAGACGTATGTACGCGATTGACAGCGCTTCGCTCGGGCCGAGTGGTTCGAGCACTGCGCGCGCCTTCTCGAACTCCTCGCGTGCTCGAACCGTCCGGAGCAACTCCCACCAGCACCGTCCGAGCAGCACGCGGTAATGGGCGGCGACGGCGGCGCGGCCAGCCTCCTCCAGCTCAGGAATCGCCTGCTCCAGAAGGCGCTTGGCGGTAGGCGAATCGTTGTTATTCCAGTAGGAGTCGGCCGCCTGGCATTGCATCTCGGCTCGCTGGACAGGGTCGGCGACAAAGGGCGTCGCCCGCTCCAGCAGCTCGGCTGCGTCGCGGTAGGCACGCGCCTGAATCGCGCCTTGCGCGGCTGCCACGCACATCGCTACGGCCTCGTCGTTGCGTCCGGCCATGAAGAGATGGTTTGCGAGCTCGACCGGAGCACGATCCAGCCGAGATTTGAGGACATCTGCGACGCGCGAGTGAATCTGCCGTCGCCGCGGCACCACCAGGTCTTCATAGATGGCCTCGCGCGTCAACGCATGCCTGAATCGATACCTTCCGGACCGGCGGTCCTCCTCCTCGATCAGCTGGGCGCTGACACTGGCTTCGAGCGCGGCCAGCGCGCCGGCCTCGTCGACCTGGGCGACCTCCGCCAGCGCCGGAAGATCGAACGAGCGGCCGAACACAGAAGCCGCGGAGAGGATCGCGACATCCTCCCCGGACAGGCGCTCGAGCCGCTGCAGGATGGTGTCGCGGACGTTGGGCGGAATGCGAATCTCAGCCACGGACTTGCGGTCCCATCCCGTTTCGGTCCGGAACACGTCGCCCCGGTCGATGGCATCGCGCAACATCTCTTCGAGGACGAATGGGTTGCCCTCGCTTCTGTCGTGCAGAAAGTCTCGGAACTCATCTGTGACCGACTTCTCCTCGAAGATCGCGCACACCATGTCCGCGACCTGCCTTGGGTTCAACGGTTTCAACTCGACAAGCTCCACCTGACCGTTGCGCCGCCAGCCCTGGATGGTCGGGAGCAATGCGTGCTTGCGGTGCATCTCGTCGGTCCGATACGTGGCGACGATCAGCACGTTGGTGGAGCGCAGACGCCGGGTCGCGTAATCGAGCAGCTCACGCGTCGAAGGATCCGCCCACTGGAGGTCTTCCAGGATCAGCAGAAGTGCGCGCTGGGTGGCTGCGTCGCGGAGCAGCATCAAGATGGATTCGAAGAGGCGCATCTTGGCCTGAGCTGCTTCAGTCGCGCCCGGCGACGGACGGCCTAGCTGGGGAAACAGCTGCGCGAGCTCGTCTGCGGCCGGGCCCAGTCGTCGCGCGAGCTCGCTGGTGTCGGTTTTGGCGAGGTAGTTTCCAATTGCCTCCAGGAATGGCAGGTAAGGGAGCGACAGCTCCGCTTCACTGCATCCGCCCGCCACGACGATGCAACCCAACCGGCGGGCGCGCGCAGCGAGCGTGTTGACCAGGCGCGTCTTGCCCATGCCCGCCTCGCCGCCCACGATGACGACGCCTCCGTCGCCCCGCAGCGCGGACAGCAGCGCGTCCTCGAGCGTCGAAAGCTCGGAGTCGCGGCCGACCAGAACCGGGGAGAGTACGCGAGACAGCACCATCGTCAGAACAGGTGCGTCAGCTTATTCCTTAGGAGTTTCCGGCCGGGCGGCTCGATGTAGGCCGGAAGCATCGCTTTCACTGTTGCAAAGGCCACGTCGGTCAGCGCCGCGGGATCCGCGCCTCTGGTCGAAAGCGGCTTCCCGATGACGACCCGGATCGGCTTGCGAAACCACAGGTCCTTGGTTCCGGACAGCGCGACAGGGACCACAGGCACGCCTGCTTTGATCGCGAAGTGGGCGAATCCCTTGTGGAAGGGCAACAGCTCGCCCTCCGCCGGTCCGTAGTTGGCCTCTGGAAAGATGGCCACGGCGCCGCCCATCTCGAGACATCGATCGACGTGGCGGAACAGCGCGCGGTCGCCGTGCCGCTCCCTTACCACCGGAACGTAGCCGCCCGTCGTCCGGACGAGCCACCACTGGAACTTGCGGTTCACGAGCTGCGTCGGGTCGGCGAGGAAATGGAGGCGCGGTTCGACCGGGAACAGCAGGAGAAGCGCGAATTCGTCCAACCAGTTGAGGTGGTTGGCGATCACGACGTAATGGCCCGAGCGCGGGATGTTCTCGCGCCCTGTGACCTGGAATCGGAAGCACAGCTTGAGGAGCGGGATCCCAACCACGCGAACGAGGCGATAGGCGAAGTTCGCGCGTGGGCTGACGGGAAGGAGGTCGGCGGCCGGGAGGGTGGCACTGGCTGTCGCCATGCCGCGGAGTCTATTCCGCTAGAGGCCACCATTCCAGGAATCGGTTGTAGCTGCCGAGCGCGCCTTTGACCACGTAAACCGGGCCGCTGATCTTCGCCGCATCCTGGGTCGACAGCTTGCCGCTGCTGACGTAGGCCTGCAGCTCGTTGAGCAATGCGTTCAGCTGGTTGTTGCACGCCTTGTTGTCGCCGCGGGCGGCGGAGGCGGAGGCCGCGTTCAGCTTGGCGACCAGGCTGTGCTTCTGCCCGGCGTTGAGCGATGGCAGGCCGTTCACGAGCCCGGCGATCACCGACAGCGCCTGAGGCACCGTCTTCACCGTGACGGTGGTGCTCGCCTGACCCTGACCGCCGTCGTCATCCCTGACCGTCAAGGTCACGGTGTAGTTGCCCGCCGCTGTGTACGTGTGCGAGGCCGAAAGGTTCGCGCTGCCACCGGGTCCGTAATTCGACGATGAGGTGGTGCCGTCGCCAAAGTTCCAGATCACGGAATGCGAGTCGGCGACCCCCGGGTCCGAGAAGTTCCCCGTGAACCCGACCGACTCCTGGGCCACCAGGAGCGACGGCGCGGACACGCCGGTGATGTGGGCGGACGGCTTGACGTTGATCCCCGTGACGGTAGTCGACTCGCTGTCCGACAGGGCGCTGTCCCTGTCCCTCGCGGTGAAGGTCACGATATAGGTCCCGTCGTCGTCGGGCGTCAGACCGAACGATGGACCGGTGCCGCTCGCAAACTGGGCGCCGTTCTTCGTCACCTGCCACGAGTAGATGAGGTCGGCGCCGTCGCCCGCGAAGGCCGTCGTGGCCGCGCCGGTGAAGGGCTCGGTCGAGCCCTCGAGAACCTCGGGCGGGTCGGTGACGATCCGGGCGTTTGGAGCGACTGCGTGGACGGTCACGGTGAATGTCCCGGCCGTGGCATGGCCGTGGCCGTCATCGGCTGTGATGGTCACGCTCTGCAGCACCGCCTCGTCCGATGCGGCCCGCGTCCACGACCATGTGCCGGCCCCGGTCTTGGTTACGGCGCCGCTGGATGCGGAAAGCGCCACCGTGTCGCCGTCAGGGTCCGCGAACGTCCCTGTGTTGGTGGGCGCCGTTCCCTCGTTGACGTTGACGGCGGCTGTGTCGGCCGCCACGGAAGGAGCGGAGTTGGTGCTCGCGGCGACCCAGGTCTTGAAGGCGAAGTCCTCGCCCCACTGGCTGCCCGTCAGCCATGTCGAGCCGACGTAAAGGCGGCCGCCCGTGTACGCGTCGAGGGTGGAGCTGTTGTACCAGGTGAAAACGCCGCCGACGGTCTGCACGACGATCGCGTACCTGGTGCCGGATGTGATGGAGATCGTCGGGTTGAGGGCGAAGTCGTGGAACTGCCTGCAGCACGTGAAGCCCGAGAACGCGCTCGGGCTGCCAAGGGTTATCCCGCTCGGGGCTCCGCTCGACGTGACTGTCTGGATGCTGACCAGGATG
>DASPYE010000003.1:0-2553 GCA_035636935.1 Candidatus Dormiibacterota bacterium
CCCGTTCGCCATGTACAGCGCGGCGAGGTGCTCCATCTCGTCCACATCCTGAGGATTGTTGCGCAGGTGCTGCGTAAGTCCTTCGACGCGCGCCACGTTCACCTGGACCTCCGCCCGCGGGTCTGGAGCGGGTCCGAGCGCGACCGCCGGATTTCCCACGAACCAGCCCAAAGCGAGTCCCAGCGCGACAGTGACAGCTTTCCAGTTGGTCATGGTCCCCTCCTTTCAGGGAGGGGAAAAGCACGAGGCGCGCCAGGCCATTTGCAGGCTAGGCGCGCCTCGATTGTGTTTCGGAGGACACTACGACGCGGGGGCGGCGTGTCCTCCTTACCACGAGACTTCTTATTGAAGAACCAGAAGGCCAGCATGATCAGGGCGACGATCAAACCGATCTTGAAGACGAGAAAGAAGAGGGGCAAAAGGAAGGCCGCGGCAAGTTTCCAGGCAACTATGCCGACGAGGCCGACGGCGGCCAACTGCATGACAGGCTTTAGCATCACGAAGTCCGGGACAAGGGATGTCGAACAATACGCAATTGGCGGTCGGAAGTGTCGAGTGGCCTAACTACTTGGGGCGATTCGCAATGAAGTAGAAGATTCCGCCGCCTGCTCCGCCTACAAAGAGATCGGGAGTGCCGGTTCCACGAATATCGGCGAACGCGGGCGCGGCGTAGGGAGGCAAGTGAACCCCGAGCGTCGAATCGAGGCCGCCCTTCTCTGTCCCCACGACAAGAACCTGGTTCACGAAGCGCGGCACCGCGCGCCTGCCGGCCCGCTTGCCGAGATAGTCGTCGCTGACCAGAACGAAATGCGGCGCTTGCCGCGAGCCATCATTCCGGAAGAACGCGATGCGACCACCGGCGTCGCCGAGGAAGAGATCGAGATCGCCGTCGCGATCCACATCGTACAGCTCGGGCACGCCGTTGCTGCCGCGCGGCAACCGCACGATCGCCGAATCCACCAGCACGAAGCGATCGCCACCGCCCGTCCCGCTGTTGTGATACCAGGCCACCGCGTCCTGAAACTGACCGACCACCAGGTCCGGCAGGCCGTCCCCGTCGAGGTCGCCGAGGGCCGGCGCGTCGTGAAATGCGGGCAGCACGTGCAGGTGCCCCCGGAGCCGGAACACCGGCGCGGTGCGCGAACCGATATTCTCGAACCAGTACAGCCCGCCGGTCCTGGGGTTATCGGGCTCGATCTTTGTGCCGACGACCAGATCGACGTCGCCGTCGCCGTCGATGTCCGCAAACGCGGGGACGGTTTCGGCGCCGAGATCGATGCCATCGAGCACGTGCGTCGTCGCCACCGACCAGACTCCCGGGGCGGTCGGATCGAGCTCGTAGAGATTCGCGGTGCTCGTCTTCACCGGATTGAACGCGCCGCCCAACACGCCGACGACGAGATCGAGCTTGCCGTCGCCGTTCAGGTCGCCGGCCGCGGGCGCGTTGTAGCCGCTCGTCTCGAGCGGCGCACCGGGCGGAAATGGGATGCGGTCGCCGTGGAAGTCCGGATGAGTGCACGTCCCCTGATTGCGAATCCACAATAGGCCCGGCTCGAAGAAGTCGCCCCAGAGAATGTCGGGATCGCCATCGGCGTCGACGTCGAACACCGCCATCGTATTCGCCCCGTGCAGTGATGGCTGGCGCTGGCCGATGATCTGGATGTCTTCGAACCGCTCCGTTAACAACTGGAATCGAGGTGTGCGAAGGGTATCGAGGTTTTGAAGTTCGTAGCGGGTGATCGTGCCATCGACTCGTCCCAGCATCATGTCGAGCTTGCCGTTGCAGTCGATGTCGGCGAATTGCGCGATGTTCTGGCGGTCGGCGTAGATCGCGACGCCCTGCACATCCTTGAGTGTGTCGGCGGCGACGACAAAGCGGGGCGCGGTGCGCGTGCCGACGTTGCGGTAATAGCGGATGTCGCTGAGCGGCGATTCCGCGAACAGGTCGTAGAGCCCGTCGCCGTCCACATCCACGAACCGGTACCACTCGCCGATGTCGATCCCCTGGAAGCGCTCGTCGACAAGCTGCCAGGCGCCCGATTTGCGCTGGAAAAGCTCGAGCTCACCCGACGTTTCCTGAACGAAGAGATCGAGCACACCATCGCCGTCGATGTCGATCAGCTGCGGTCGGGGATGCTCGAAGCCACCAAGGAACGGGAGAGCGTAAGCTCGGCCCGTTGAATCCAGGACTGGAAAGGGGGAAATCTGGCGGTCAAAAAGCCAACGGCGGCGGTCAAAAGAAACTGCGGCGGTCGAGGCGGTCGGAGCGCGGTGCGTGCATGCGGTGATCGCAAACAGCACCGCGACGAGCCTCAGGGCTTCCCTCCCGCGACTCCCAGACCCGAGCCATCCGGTGCCGTATCCACGCGGCGCACGACTTCGCGCCGTCGCGCGTCGATCACGATTAGGCGACCCGGCGCGGCTGTCGTACCGGGCATCGGCATCGCCATGCTGATGCCGCCCATGTTCATCACGTTGTCGGTGTTGTGATTCGCCACGAACACGAGCCGGCCGTCGCCCGAAATCGCGATCCCGTCCGGCTGCGCGAACTCG
>DASPYE010000004.1:0-6904 GCA_035636935.1 Candidatus Dormiibacterota bacterium
TCGGCGGTGGGGCCGATTCAGGAGCGAGGTATTTGTCGTAGGCGTTGCGGATCAAAGGCCACAGGCCCTGCGGCGCGAAGACCGCGATGAACGCGAGAATCAGACCGAGAAACAGCGCTCGGTAGTCGCCGATCGCGACCAGGTACTGGTCGAGGCCGATCACGATTGCCGCGCCGAGGATGGGTCCGCCGAAGGTACCCCAGCCCCCGATGACGATCATCGCGAGGAGGTCGATGATGCGCGGGAAGTCAAACACACTGGTCGAGATGCCTCCGTTGTAATGCGTCATGTATCCGCCCGCCAGTCCGGTGAAGAAAGCGCTGATCGCGAACAGAACCAGACGAATCCGAAACTGGTTGATGCCGCGGCTGACTGCGTATGTTTCGGAGTCTCGCAGCGCGGTCACCGCCACGCCCAACGGAGAGTGGATCACGCGCCAGATGACGAACGTCGCAATGGCGAATATCAGCGCCGCGACGTAATAGAGGTAGATCGTCCGCTGATCGCCGACGGCGTCGCCGAACTGAAACGTGCCCACCGACACAAGTCCGTAGCCTCCGCCACTGATAAACCGAGGGCCGGTGACCGCGAAGACGCGCGCGAGCTCGTGGAAGGCCAGCGTCAGGAGGACGACGTACACGCCTCGCAGGCGTAGGGTTGGCAAACCGATGCCGAGCGCCGCCAGCACGGCGACGACGGGCGAGAAGAGGATCGCCAAGAAGGGATTCCAACCGAGGCTGTGCACGAGGACACCGGACGTCCACCCGCCGACCGCGAAGAGGGCGACCTGGGCAAAGGAGTAGATCCCGCCGTAGCCCATGATGAGGTTCCACGACTGGGCGACCACCGCCTGCATGAAGAAGAGGATCAGCAGCGTGAGCAGGTAGCCGCCGATCGAAAGCCGGGTCAACGCCCACGGAGCCAGCAGCCCGGCCAGCATCACTCCGCCCACGGTGTAGAGCGAGACCCGGCGCCACGGCGCCGCCGACTGGTCGAGCGACGGGCGCGCCGGCGCGGCCGCCGCGGCGCCTTCCACGCTCACAGGCGCCTCACCTCGCCGATGCCGAACAACCCGTTCGGCCGGACGATCAGCATCAGGATGATCAGCAGGAACACTCCGGGCTGCGCCCACGCGACGCCGTAAAACACCTCGACGAAGGATTCGAAGATGCCGAGAACGAACCCCGCGACGAGAGCGCCACGGATGCTGCCGAGCCCGCCAAAGATCGTGACGATCAGGGCCTGAATCATCGGGTTGAAACCGGAGTTCGGGCTCAGGAAGAAGAACGGCGAAAGGAGGACGCCGGCGACGCCCGCGAGCGCGCCGCTGATGGCGATGACCGTGCCGTACGTGCGCTCGACCGGGATCGACATCAAGCTCGCCGCCTCCTGTTGCTGCGAGACCGCGCGGATCGCCATTCCGTGCCGCGTGTAGGTGAGGTAGACGTACACAAGCGCAAACAGAGCCAGCGAGGTGCCGATAACCAGCAAGCCCTGGTTGGAAATCTGTACCCCCGCGACGATGAAGTAGCCGGACAGCACCGCCGGCACGACCTTGTACTCAGGGTTGAAGATGAGGAGCGCGGCAGCCGAAACCGCGATCGAGATTCCAACTGTGGCGATGATCGTCGCGTTGTCGAAGCCTGGCTTGCCGAGCACCGGCCTGATGAATGCGATGTGCATCGCGTAGGCAAACGCCCCCGCGGCCAGCACGCCGATCGGGAGCGCCACCAGGATGGGCAGGTGAAGGCGGGAGGTCACCCAGTAGGCCGCGTAAGCACCGACCACGAAAATCGCGCCGTGGGCCAGGTTGAGCAGGCGGACCGCACCCCACACCAGGGTCAGCCCGAGCGCCATCAGCCCGTACACCGAACCAAAGAGGATTCCTCCCCACACCGCCTGCACGGTCTGGGTCATCCGAGATAGCTCTCCAGCAGCGCTTTGTCCTGCAGCATCTTCGCGGCCGGGCCCTCCCGCACCAGCACGCCTGTCTCCAGCAGGTAGACCCGGTCAGCCAGTCCGGCGACGTGGTTCGCGTTCTCGTCGGCAAGGAGAATCGCCATTCCCGACTCCTTGACCCGGCGAATGCTGGCGTAGATCTGCTCAGTCGTCAGCGGAGCCAGTCCCAGGGAAGGCTCGTCGATGAGCAGGATCTTCGCCTTTGACATCAATCCGCGGCCGAGTGCGAGCATTCGACGTTCGCCCCCTGAGAGCGTCCGGGCGAGCTGGCGCCCGCGCTCCTTCAGCCAGGGAAAGAGTTCGTACACACGCCCCAGTCGCTGGTTGCGTTCGCTCCACGTCGCCCTCTGGTATGCGCCCATCACGAGGTTCTCGAGCACCGTCATGTCGGGAAACAGCAGGTCGCCCTGCGGGATGTGAACCACGCCCGCGGCCGCAATCACGTCTGGCCGCCAGCGCGTGATCTCCTTTTCGTCGAGCAACACCGATCCCGACCTCGGAGGGAGCAGGCCCGTAATGGCGCGCAGCAGGGTGGTCTTGCCGTGGCCGTTGGGCCCGAGCACGATGACGCCCTCGCCGTCCTTGACCGAGAGGTCGATGCCGTGCAGGACCTCGCTGCCCGCGTAGCCGGCGATGAGCCCTTTTACCTCAAGCATCGGTGGCCTGCGGATCGGTGGCCTGCGGATCGGCGGCCTGCGGATCTGGTGCTATCGGTCGCAGCGCGCCCAGGTAGACCTCGATGACCTTCGGATCGCGAAGCACCTTCGATGGAGGACCTTCTGCGATCTGCTGCCCGTGGTGAATCACCAGAATCCGATTCGCGAGGGCCTGCACCGCCTTCATCACGTGCTCGATCATCAAGATCGTCACCCCTGTACGCGCGACGGTACGGATGAGCTCGATCATCTGCGAGCGCTCGGCCGGATTTAGCCCGCCGACCGGCTCGTCGAGAAGCAGAAGCTGCGGTCGCATCGCGAGCGCGGTTGCGAGCATGAGTCGCTTCCGGGCGAGCACAGTCAGCTGACCGGCGAGCATGCGCTGGCGGCCGGCGAGCCCGCAGAGGGCAAGTGCGTCCAGCGCGAATTCCCGCGCCTCGGTTTTGAACCAGAGCGTGGGGTGCTCGGTCTCACGGCCGAACGTCCCGCCGACAAGTACATTGGCGAGCACAGTCTGGCTGTCGAAGGCAACGGTGGTCTGGAAGGTGCGCGCGAGTCCGAGCCTGCAGATCTGATGAGCCCGCAGTCCTTGAATCTCGCGGTCCTTGAATTTGATGGATCCACTGGTGGCGGGATTCACGCCGGAGATGCAGTCGAAGAGCGACGTCTTGCCGGCGCCGTTGGGCCCGACGATCGAATACACCTCGCCGGGCTCCACGGCAAAGCTCAGGTTGCTGACCGCGAGCAGCCCTCCGTAGGCCTTGCTGACCTTCTGGCACTCGAGGATCGGCATGATTGAGCCTTCTTTGTCGGCTTCTGGGATTACCTCATCCAGCTCGGCAGCACGAAGGTGCCGCTGGTGAACGGCGTCGGCGATACCACTTTCTGGACGCCGTCCTGGATCTGGACGATGATGTGCGGTTGCCCGATGGAGGCGTCGGACGTCCCCGCCGGAAACTGCTTGCCGGTGTGGTCTTCGAACGAGATGGAGCCGGTGGTCCCGCGCCAGATGACGGACTCGGTTGCCTTCGCGACCTTCTTGTAGTCCTTGGGGTCACCCGCGGCGGCAACCGCGGCGGCCCAGACCATCACCTCGTCATAGCAGCCACCGGCATTGGCCCACCCAGGCTGGGCTCCGAACTTCGTCTGGTAGCGCGCCCTGAAGTCGTTCCCGATCTTGTCGGGAAGGAGGCCGAGCACCGTGGCCCACACGATGCCGTTGGCGGCAGGCCCGGCGAGGGTCAGGTATTCGGGCACCGATGGTCCGTACTGCTGATAGACGAGCGTCTTGGTCGGGCTCGCGGCCCAGGCCTTGGCCATCGCGGCGTCGTCGGCCGGGGAAAAGTCGCTCGTGAAGAGCACGCTTGGCTTCGCCTGCTTGACCTTGGAAAGCACGGGTCCCCAGTCCGGCACAGAGCCTTCGGTGACGCCGTCGTTGGTCAGGACCTGCCAGCCTAGCTGCTTGATCTGGGTCTCGAAGCCGGTGGCGATGACGGTGCCATAGGCGCTCTTGCCGCTGATGATCGAGCAGGTCTTGGTCTTGGTGTTGAGAAGCCCCTGGTTCAATGCCCCGTCGACCCAGAACGCGAAACCCTGTCCGTACCACGCTTCGGTCGGGTCGCACTGGAAGATGCCCCAGTACTTGCTTGGGTTGCCCTTGTAGCGCTGGACCCAGGCGACCTGGGTGTTGACGTTGTAGTAAAGCGCGCCGGCGTTGGCGACGATGTCGAACTCGGGGCCTGACGCGAGGTGGTAACCGGAGAAGATGACGTCGGCCTTCTCGACGCTTGTCGCGCGGTTGAACGCGGTCGTGATCTGGTCTGTCGACGAGTCCTTGTCATCGATCTCGACGTAGTCGAGGTGATAGCCGATCAGGCCGCCGCGTGCGTTGATCTCGTCGACCGCCATCTTCACGCCGTTGGCCATCTCCTTGCCGTCGGACGCGATGACACCGCCGGTCGGATAGATGCCGACCACCTTGACGCTCCCTCGGGAGCCGGCTCCAGAGCTGGTCGATGACTTGGGGGCGAGCGCGCTGCCCGCCACGCCGCCGATGAGGAGTCCGCCGACGGCGCCCGCGCCTCCCGCGAGCAGCTGCCTCCGGGTTATCTCGCGCTGACTGATCGAATCGCCCGCCACTTTTATCCTCCCTGTAATGACGTGTTCTTGGACTGCGTTGGTGCCTGTCCCCCCAAGGCGGCGCTACACCTTGTAATCGACTTTCACAGGTGTGCCGTTCTTGGCCGCTGACTCGTCGATGGCGAAGCAGACCGCCATCGAGCGATACGAATCGTGGATTGACGCATGAGACTCGACGTTGTTCTCGATGCAGTCGATGAAGTGGGCGATCTCAGGCACGAACGGGTGGTGTGTGACATCGCCCGAGGAGGGCTCGATGGTCGGAAATGTCCAGTAATCGAGCGATCCGGGATAGTGCTTCTTCGAGTAGACGCGGTTGTTCTGGATCGTGCCCTCGGTGCCGAAGAGGCGGACGTTGAAGATGTAGGGCGTGTCCGCGTCGAGCACCGTGGACAGCTTGCCGACGGCGCCATTGGCGAATTTGAGCGAAGCAACCGTCACGGGGTCGTACTCGTAGTTCATGTCGAGCTTCGGACCTGCGGAAAATGCCGCGACCTCGGTGACCTCGCCGGCGAAGTAGCGGATCGCGTCGGCGGCATGGCATCCAGCGGCGATGAACGCACTGCCTCCGAGCGGCATCGCCACCGACCAGGGATAGCTCGGATACTCCTTCTTGAGCGGATGCCAGTAGTCGGCCTCGGCGTAGATCATGTCGCCAAGCACGCCGTCGGCCTGGAGCTTCTTGACCGTCACGAACTGGGGATTCCAGCGAAGCACGAACGAGGTGACGCTCTTCACCTTCGCGTCCGTCACCGCCTTGTGGATGCGGCGTACGCCGGCGTAGTCGAGGGCGATCGGCTTCTCGATGACTACGTGGCGGCCTGACTTCGCGGCCCTCTCGAGCTGTGCGGGCCGGACGTCGGGCGGTGTGCACGAAGCGACGATCTTGACGCGGTCGTCGTCGAAGAGCTCGTCCTCGGTCTTGTACTCGCGGGCGTCGACGCCGTGCTGCTTCATCAGGCGGCCGGCCTTGCCCGGCGTCCGGTTGTAGACGCCGACGACCTCCGTGAGGGGGTGGTCGCGGAAGGCCTTGACATACTCGCCGGCCACCCAGCCGGCACCGAGAATGGCTACTCCGTACTTCTTAGCCACAATTCCACGCCCTCCCAAGACAGTGGGTAGACTAGGTAGCCCTGACCACGGTGTCAAGAACCGGGCCCCGTTGCCGACAAATAGGCGTTAAGTGCACGGGGAAGGACGCATGTCCTCCCCGGCGGAACCCCCCGCCCGCCAAAGGCGACGCCCGGAGGCGATCGGAAACTTCGGTCGGTGCTGGCGATGGGCTCCGGGCTGAATTCCGATTCCGGCGCACAGATTGAAAGGACGCGCGAGGCAGGTTGGCCGGTGTGAGGCTCGAGCTGACCAGCCACGCGAGGGGCCTCGGACGATGGGTAGAAGCCATCGGTTGCGGTCTTCCTGGATGGCTCCTTCTCGAACTGGATCGGCGAGACAGCTGAGAATTTCCTGAGAACCGAGTTGTTTGACACCGTATCACTCGGCCCTTACGATCTCTCGCGGTGGGGGGCAAACGATTTCCCCAGTGCGTCGATATCCAGCGTTTTCCAAGGCTGTCAGACTCCACCCACCGGGCGTGACTTTCGTTCGGTTTGAAACTAGCAGGAGGTTGACCAATGTCGGCAGGCAGGTGGCCGAAGGCCATCGGATTGATCCTCGCAGCAGGCTTGCTGGTAGCCGCCTGTGGCGGCTCAAGCGGCAATGGGGGAGGAACCAAGAAGTACGTCGTCGGCATCTCCAACACGCTGACCGGGAACGGATTCCGCGAAGAGATGATCTGTTCCATCAAGGCCCAGGCCAAGGCCTCGGGCGTTGTCTCCAAGGTCATCACGGCCAACCGCACCACTGACCCCAGCGGCCAGATCTCCGACATGCGCAACCTGATCTCGGCCGGCGTCAACGTGATCGTGATCAACCCGTCTGACCGCAGCGCGCTGGACGCGGTCATCAAGGAGGCCTCGGACAAGGGCATCGTCGTGGTCGCGGTGGATCAGGGCGTTACGTCAGATAAGGCCTACCAGCTCTACAACAACCAGGTGAAATATGCCCAGCTCGGCGCCGACTGGCTGTTCAAGCAGATGGGAAGCAAGGGCAACGTGGTCGAGATGCGCGGCATCAACGGCGTGTCCGCCGAC
>DASPYE010000005.1:0-15757 GCA_035636935.1 Candidatus Dormiibacterota bacterium
TGCGCCTACGGAATTTTACCCAACCCCCTCCGGACCCACGGCTAGGATCGACTGAGAGATGGCCGCGGACGATCTCCCTGTCCTGATCGTCGGCGACGTCCACGGCGACATCGAGCGGCTCGTCGGCGCCCTCCATCCCTATCCAGCGAACGAGTGGCGGACGATCTTCTTGGGCGACCTCGTCGACTACGGCATGTTCGGCGTCGGGTGTCTGCGCTACGCGCGCGACCGTCAGAACACCGAGGTCATCCTGGGCAATCACGAGGTCGCGATGCTGTGGGCGCTGCGCGATCCCACCCGAATCGGCTTCTTCATCAGCATCGGCGGCCACCAGCACGACCTGGACGAACTCCGCGCCGACGAACCTCTGCAGGAGTGGCTCAAAACCCGCCGACTCATGATCAAGCTGCGCGACGGCACGCTCGTCCAGCATTGCGGCAACGACGACTATCGGATGTTGCTCGGCGACGACGAATCCGATCCCGTCAACGCGATCAACTCGGCCGCAACCCTTGTGCTGGGCGAGGGCGACGCGCATCTTCTCTGGGAGGTTATGAGCGGCAAGGGCGTCTTCGCGACCCAGCCGGAACGGCTCGAACGTTGGTTGCAGCTCACCGGTTCTCGCCGCGTCGTCTTCGGGCACACCCCGCACCGCAACGCGACCCCGGCCCGTTATCACGGCGGTAAGGCGATCAACTTCGACGGCGGCCTCTCGCGATCGCATCGGATGTACCGGCGCGGCGCGCCTCTCGCCGCGAGCGTCGCGCCGCTGGAAAACTAGGCCACGGCCGGCCGGCAATCCTTGCACGGCCGGTAGCCGGCCGCACGCGCCTCCGACTCGTCGTGGAAGAAGACGAAGTTCTCCTCCCTCACCCGGCGGCCGTGAAAGCACGTCGGGAAGCAGAAGATCTTCGTGCTGCGCACCCCCTCGTAACGCAGCCCGGAGTGGGCCAGCTTCTCCAACCGCTTGAGCTGAACGCCCTCCAGCGTGAGAATCGAGCGTTTCGCCTCGGGTCCACCGCCGCCGTAGTTGCCAATCATCCCATCGGTGCAAACCACCCGATGGCACGGGATGAAATAAGGGATGGGGTTGTTGGCGAGCGCCGTCCCGACCGCGCGCACGGCCGCCGGATGTCCGATCTCGCGCGCGATCCATCCATACGGCCGGACCTCGCCGCGCCGGATCTCCTGCGTCTTCATCAGCACCGCCTGCGTGAACGGTGTCAGGCCACGCAGGTCGAACTTCAGGCGCCGCTTGCCCTCGAGCTGATCCTCGATCTTCGCCGCCAGGTCCTCGGGGGGATCGCGGCGGACGAGCTGGCGCCCGACGTCCTTGCGGAACCACTCCTCGAACTCGGCCGCCGACTTGCTGCGCATCGCGGCCGACACGCCGAACCGGCTCCACGCGACATAGACAGGCCCAAGCACCGTATCGAAAACCGCGTATGAATCGGCCGCGCCCACCTGGGCCAGCACACGCTCCGCAAAGCCCGCAGGCGCCTTGACGTCGGCCAGGCGCTTCACCTCATAGATCGCCGTCGACATGGTCATCTCCTCTCAGGATTTTCAATCCGCGATGCACGTTGGCCTTCACCGTACCGACGGGTTGGCCCAGCGCCTCGGCGGCCTCGGCGTAGGACAGCTCGTGGACGTGACGGAGCACGACCGCTTCCCGATAGCGCACCGGCAGGCAGGCGACGCGCGCCGCCAGCGCGTCGATCTCGGCCCGCCGGATGACATCCGCCTCCGGGCCCACTCCACGGTCGGGCTCGTTGCCGTTCAACTCGACCAGCCGCGGCCGAGTCCCTCGCACGCGGTTGCGGAAGACGTTGACCGCGATCCTATGCAGCCACGCCTTCTGCTTCAGCTCGCGCACGCGGTCGGGTGGGTACGTCATCAATGCCCGGTAAGCCCGCAGAAATGTGTCCTGCGCAACCTCTTCGGCGTCGTGCCTGTTGCCGGTCATGGCCAGGCTCACCGCGTAGATGCGGTCCTGGTTGTCCCGGACCAGGCGCTCGAAGACTCGCTCCGTAACCTCCATCTGACTCCTCAACACACCAAACGGCGAGACGGTTGCAGGGGAACCATGATGCGGCCCCTGGTGTACATGATGCGATCCGATGGAGGGCCGGCCAGCGGACGATCCAGACCTGATCACACGCGCCCAGCGCGGCGACGCGGCCGCCTACGAGGAGATCGTGCAGCGCTACCAGCAGATCGCGTTTCGCACCGCTTATGTCGTCACGGGCTCGGCCGCGGACGCCGAAGACGCCGCGCAGGAGGGCTTTGTGAAGGCTTTCCGGGCGCTTGACCGATTCCGCGAAGGGGCCGACCTCCGGCCCTGGCTGCTGCGGATCGTCGCCAACGAGGCCCGCAACCGGGTGCGTTCGTCTGGCCGCCGCCACCAGCTCGAGCTTCGCCTGACCGAAGGCTTCCGCCCGGGGGATGCGGCCCCATCTCCCGAGGCGGTGGCCGTGGCGGCGGACGAGCGCCGCCGGCTGCTCGAGACGATCAACGCGCTCAGCGAGGACGACCGGCTGGTCATCGCCAGCCGCTACTTCCTCGACTTGAGCGGCGAGGAGACGGCAGCCGCGCTGGGCATTCCCGAGGGCACCGTCAAGTCGAGGCTTTCCCGCGCCCTGGCTCGCCTCAAGGCTCGCGTGGAGGAGGCCGCCAGTGCCTGACCTCGAGCAGAAGCTGACGGCACTCGCCGCGGAGCTCGACTGGCCTCCGACCCCGAGGTTGCGTGCCTCCATGCCCCTCCCCGTTCACCTGCCGGGCGCGCGCAGGGCGCGTTACTGGTTGGGAGGGAAAGGGTGGAGGCTCCCACTTGGGCTGTCCCCCCGTTGGCGCCGCCCGCTGGCCGTGGCCGCCACCGCCCTCCTGATCGTGGCGATCGCCCTGGCCGCGTATCCGCCTTCCCGCGACGCCATCGCCCGCTGGGTCAACCTGCACACGACCATCCAGCGGGTCCCCAACCCGCCCACACCCTCACCTTTGCCGTCAGGGTCGACCGGCGAGCGGCTCCATCTCGGTACACCGACCACCCTGGAGGCCGCCCAGCAAAGAGTCTCTTGGAAAATCGCCGTCCCATCAACGCTCGCCCGGCCGGACGAGGTGTACCTCAAGGAGCCGCCGACCGGCCCGAGCCAGGACGAGGTGACCCTCATCTATACGAGCCGCCCGGACATTCCCGCTTCGCGTTTCACAGGCGTTTCGGTCGTCGTCATGGAGGCGCGCGGCCAGTTCGACGAGATCTTCTTCCAGAAGACGATGGGGACAAGTGGGACGATCGAGGAGGTGAATGTCGGCGGGCACGTCGGTTACTGGATCACCGGCGAGCCGCACGACTTCTTCTTCACCGCCGCCGACGGCCAGCGCTACTTCGACACCCTGCGGCTCGCCGGCAACACCCTGCTCTTCGACGACAACGGGACCCTCGTCCGGATCGAGGGTGACCTGACCAGGGACCAGGCGATCCAGCTTGGAGCGTCTTTGTAGGCGAACCGAGCGGCCCACTGCGGTGTAGGTGAAGACGAGGTGATGAGCATGCGAGTTTCGGGCGCCTTGATCTGTCTGGGAATCCTGGTCACGGCTTGCGGCACCACGCAAACGCAGGCGGGTGGCGGAGACAAGCTTTACGCGGCCGTCTCCACCACCAACTCCCAGTTCGTCCAGGTGATCGACTCCCGATCCCACAAGGTGGAGCGTCGCCTTCCGATGGGCGTTCCCTCGAGCGACTGGAAGCACCTCTACTCGATCGTCTCCACGTCTCTGGTCGACACCGACCCCCAGACGGGCGCGACCCTGTCAACGCTTGCGCTCGGGCACGCGTACCGGCTGCCCGACGCCACATCCACCAGCGTTCCAGGCGGACTCTCGCCAAACGGAAAGTGGCTCGTCGTCGAGCGGTACGACGTCACCGGCGAGGATCTGCCGTCCGCGTCTCACTTCCTTCTGATCGAGACCCCCGGGCTGAAGATCAAGAGCAGGATCGACCTCGCGGGATTCTTCAACTTCGATGCCGTGAGCAACGACGGTCGTCGCCTCTACCTGGTCCAGTTCGTCAGCGGCAAGGCGTACTACGTGCGGTGGTACGACCTCGCCATTGGCCGCCTCGATCCTGATGTCGTCTTCGACAAGAACGACGGAGCGAACGCCATGAGCGGCCTGCGCTTGTCCGGAGTCGCATCGGCCAACGGCGGATGGCTGTACAGCATGTACGTGCGCGACCACGCGGGACCATTCATCCACGCTCTGAGCCTCGACGCGCCCATTGCGTTCTGCCTCGACCTGCCGGGCTCCGGATACGCGGAGGACGGATCCGCCATGCAGTGGTCGCTCGCCCTGAGCCCTGGCGGCTCGACCGTCTACGCCGCCAACCTGGCGAGCGGAGAGGTCGCGACCGTGGGCATCGCCGGGGGCGCGCCCCAGATCGTGCACAAAGCACACATCGCGCTGACGACATCGACGGGCGGCCTGATCAAAAACGTGGAGGCGAAGGAGTTGGGCGGCAATGCCGCCGTGGTCAGCCTCGACGGCAACACCCTCGTCGTGGCCGGCGGGTCAGGCCTGGTCTGGATCGATACTCAGGCGCTCGCGGTCCGGCATCGTGCGCTCACCGACTGGCGCATCGGGAGCGTGGGCTTGAGCCCGGACGGCCGAAACCTCTACGCGATGAGCGACGGCGGCAAGGTCGCCGAGATCTCGATGGGCTCGGCCACCGTAGGCGCGACCTTCGATCTCAGCGGCGGTCAGCCGGTCGCCCTCATGCGGGTAGCGGCTTCCTAGCGGGGTCGGCCTCGTATCCGCGGCAGCTCAGCACGGGCAGCCGCGGATACTGCGGAAACGAGGGATCGGTGGCGGAGCGGCCGCACATCCAGAAGATGCTGCGCGCGCCCTTCACGGTCCGCGAGTGCCTGCAGGTCTCGCACAGGCCGACCTGCATCCTCCCCACTTATGGGGAGCCGGCAGGCGAAGCCTGGCGGAGGCGCTGCGAGTTGAGCGCCTTTACCAGGCGCTCAAAGTTGTTCGCGATCCCGTATTTCTTCGCAAGCTCCTCGACCTTCTTCGCATCTTCGGGGTATTCGTCGCGCCGGCCTCGCGGCACTTTGATTGCCAGGTCGCGCACCGGGGGCACGACCTTGAGGGCTCTCTCGAGATACTGGGCGTTGGCGTTGCGGAACACGCCCGCCTCGAGCATCGCCGCCACCGACCCATACCTCGTCACCAGCTCCGCGGCCTTCTTGTCGCCCACTCCGGCGATCCCCGGAAGCCCGTCCGACGGATCGCCGCGCAGGATCGCGTAGTCGGCGTACGCCCGGCCCGGAATCGCGTACCGGCGTGCCACCTCGGCTTCGTCGACGACGGCGACCCCTCCCTTTTGGGGGTAGAGCACGATCACGTCGGTGCCTTGAACCTGGCTGAAGAGGTCACGGTCACCGCTCGCGATCTCGATCGGACGTTTTACCTTCGCCGCCAGAGAGGCGACTATGTCCTCGGCTTCGTACCCCTCCAGGCCGACCACGTCGATCCCGACCGCTTCGAGTGACGCGAGGATGATCGGGACCTGAGGGATCAAGGCCGGCGGAATCGGCTCGGCTGTGCGGTGCTCCTTGTAACCCGGGATCAGCTCGACGCGCCAGTCCGGCCGCCAGTCTTCATCGGTGGTGAATGCCAGGTGGCGCGGACGCCGATCGGTGACGTATCGCGCGAGCGTGTCCAGCGTCCCGCGCACCGCGTTGACCATGTGGCCACCGGGTCCGCGCATGGTTTGCGGGATGGCGTAAAAGGCTCGGAAGAACATGCTCGAGCCGTCGACCAGGAGCCATTCGGGCAAGACCTGACCATGCTAGTTCGCCCACAATGGCGGCGGTTTGAAGGTTGCCGTCGCGCTGGGGATGGTCAGTCTGCTGCTGCTCGCGGGTTGCGATCCGACCCCCGCTCCAGCCCCATCGGCCTCGGCGCACCCGACGCCGGCCGCGAATCTGGGTCTGACGCAAGCCGGCGACCTGCGCACGCACCTCGACCTGATCCTCGGCGAGCAGGTGATGATCGTGGCCAAAGAGACCATCGCGGCCGTCAATCACTCAGACGAGTACGCGGCGTACACGGGGCTGCTGACGGCCAACGCCGCTGATCTCACCCAGCTCATGCGACGCGCATTCGGCAACACCACGGCGACGAAGATGTCGGAGGCGTGGAGCACCCAGAACAGCGACCTGATCGACTACGCGATTGGCGTCGTCACTCACGACGACGCCCGGTCGAAGACCGCGATGACCAACCTCACGACGAAATTCGTCCCGCAGTTCTCGCAGCTTCTCAGCGACGCAAGCCACCTACCGCTCGATCCCGTCACACAGCTCGAGAGCCAGCAGGTGCTCGAGGACAAGGCCTTCATCGACGACTACTTCGCAAACAAGGTGCCGACCTTCTACGCCGATCTGCACCGTGCTTACGGGCAGAGCTCGCGTCTAGGCGACGCCCTGGCGGTCGAGATCGCGAGCAGGTTCCCGGACAAGTTTCCAGGTGACCCGTCCAGTCATGCGGTGTTCGTGCGACTGCAGGCCAACCTGATGCTGCAGGAGCATTCTTACCTCACGACGATGGCCACCTCGGCCGCCATCGCGGGGCGCACCGCCGAGAAGAATGTCGCCCAGTCCATGCTCGCGGACAGGGCTGCCGCCGTTTCGGCGCTGTTCGCGTCGTCGACGGGCGGCCTTTCGGCTCCTCTGGTCGCGCAGTGGACGAACGAGCACAGCGCACTGTTCACCTACGCGGCCGGTGACGCGCGCGCCAAGCCCGATCTCACACAGAAATTTGTCAACGAGTTCGCGTCGCTGGCTCACGTCTCCAAGACTCACGTCTTCGACCACATCAACGCCATTCTCAAGGTCATCGACGACCAGCGTGCGAAAGACGCAACCGCCATGGCAAACGACGATCGAGCCGCCGCAACATCGATCCAGCCGATTGGCGACTCAATCCAGGGCTGAGGCGATGATCTCCAGGCCGGTCGCGGCCTCGTCAGGGTTGAGCACGAGCGGCGGGCTGATCCGGACGGCGCGGGTCCCGGCCGTCAGCAAGAGCAGTCCCCGCTCGAACGCCGCCTGAACCAGCTTCGCGGCATGCTCGGGCGTCTTCAGCTCGAGCGCGAGCATCAGGCCGAGGCCTCGCACATCGGTGACGCTCTTGTGGCTCAATGCGATCTCGCGGAGGCCGTCCTGCAGCTGGGCCCCGACGCGCGCCGCGTTGTCCATCAATCCGGCTTCGAGCAGGTCCATCGTGACAAGCCCCGCGGCGCATGCGATGGGGTTGCCGCCAAACGTGCTGCCATGCGACCCGGGCGGCCAGCTCATCTGCTCCGCCCGTGCGATGAACGCGCCCAGCGGAAGTCCGGAGGCGATGCCCTTGGCGAGGCAGACGATGTCCGGCTCCACGCCCCAGTGCTCGACCGCGAGCAGGTGTCCGGTGCGCCCCATGCCCGACTGCACCTCGTCCGCGACAAGAAGGATTCCGTGTTTGGCCGTCAGCTCGCGCAATCGAGGCAGGAAATCGTCAGGGGGCACAAGGTAACCACCCTCGCCCTGAATCGGCTCGACGAAAACGGCCGCCACGCTCTCGGGCGGCGCGACCGTGGCAAACAGCTCCTCGATCCGCTCGATCGTCTGATCCGTGGTCACGTTCCGCGCCGGCGTCGGGAACGGTGCGTGGAACACCTGCGAGAGGAGCGGAGCGAAGCGCCGGCGCTGGCTCGCCTTGGATGCGGTCAGCGACAGGGCGCCAAAGGTCCGTCCGTGGAATGCGCCGATGAAGGCGATGTAGCTCTGACGATTGGTCGTGTACCGTGCGAGCTTCATCGCGCCCTCGATCGCCTCGGCCCCGGAGTTGGTGAAGAAGACCTTTGCCGGCGTGCCCGGAAGGATCTTGTCTTCGAGCCGTTCGGCGAGCTCGATCTCCGGCTGGTAGTAGAAGTCGGTGCCCGACATGTGGATGAATCGCTCGGCCTGCTCTTTGATCGCGGCCACCACCTTCGGATGCGAGTGACCGGTCGTGACGACCGCGATGCCGGCGGTGAAATCGAGGAACCGGTTGCCGTCGACGTCGGTGACCCAGCAGCCCTGGCCACGCTCCATCACGAACGGATACGAGCGGGTGAAGCTTGGCGACATCGCCTTGGCGTCCCGCGCGATGAGCTCGGCCGCCTTGGGACCGGGCAGCGAGGTCTTCAGCTCAGGCTTCACGGGCGGCAAGCATAATGGTCGCAATGACCAAGGCGAAGACGTTGAAAGCCGCGAAGGGCTACTCGGTCCGCCCGGCGACGCTCGACGACCTGAAGCCTATCGTCGGCATCTACAACTGGGCCGTGAACCAGACCTTTGCGACCATCGACTCCGAGCCCCTTTCGGGCGAGGAGGCGCAGGCGTGGTGGGAGATGCACGGCAAGCGGTCGTTCTTACTCGTCGCGACCGATGACACGGGCGTCGTTGGCTGGGCCCGCCTGCTGCCATGGAAGCAGCGGGGCTTCGACGTTGTGGAGTGCCTGGTGTATGTGGACCCGGTGCACCACGGCCGGGGAATCGGGGACGCGCTGCTGAAAGAGCTGACCAGTGAGGCGCGCGGGCTCGGCTACCGGACGATCGTTGCGAGTGTCGCCAAGGACAACCGGGCCGGTCTGGCACTTTTCACGAAGCAGGGATTCGAGGTCGTCGGCACGATCCGAAACGCCGCGCACAAGTTCGATCGCTGGATGGATATCACGCTGGTCCAGAAGGAGCTGGAAAGCTAGTCGGCGTAAGCCGGCGGGTAGACCACCTTCATCAGGCCGACGGCCCGCCACTGCCCGACCACGGCGGCGGCGCGCGTGTTCTGGCCCTCATCAAGCGCTCCCGCGCCGGCGAACCTCACGCCCCCACCGTTGATGCTGTCGCCCACCGGCACGTCCACCCCCAGCGCCGCCAGGCGGATGGTTTCTGCGTTCACGGGGCCGTCCACCTTCGGCAGCACGTCGTGAAACAGCGTCCAACCGCCCACGAATCCTGCTACCGCCGGGATATCCATCGATCCGCCGGAGTAGGCGGCTCTCGCGCGCGCAAGCAGCTCACGGCCTGAAGCCGAAAGCGCGGCCGAGCTGGTGTCGCCGTCGGGTTTGTCCGCGGCGTACACGCCGATCGACGCACGACCCAGCCGCTCGCTGAAGGCCGGCATGCAGAATGCCGAGCTGGTGCCGATCGCTCCCTTGAAGGTGATGTGGTGATCGAGCGCCGCCTTCCATATGGCCACGCCGTCATCCAGGTAGCTCACGTCCCAGAGGAAATCGGCGCGGTCCTGGGCGAGCCGCGCCGCGATCACATCGGGGTCATAGGCGTTGGGGTTGTACTCGATCACGTCGACAACATCGATGCCCATGGCCTGGGCGAGCTGCTCCTCACCGCCCCCGACCGAGCGGCCGTAAATGTCGTTGACGCGCACGATCACCGCGTGGGGCTGCCCGAGCTGGTAGCGGGGCAGCAAGACGTCGTGAGTGAAAGTCACGGCCATGCGGCCCAACGATCCGCCCGTGGCCACCGTGCGAAAAACGTAGTGGCGCTGCGCGGTGATCGGGTCGGCGACCGCTCCCGTCTCCCAGTAGACAGTCTTCAGCTCCTCGGCGCGAGCGCTCGCCGCGGCGGAAAGCGTGCTCCCGTAGGTGCCGAGGATCGCCGGGACGTGGTACTGCTGGACCAGCGCGTCCACGGCAGCCGCCGCCGTGTCCGGTGTGGTGGCGTCGATCACCTGCAACTTGACGTCCCCGCCGGAGAGGCGAAGCGCGGCCTGGACGCCTGCGAGCTCGGAGCGGCCGCCCGGCCCCTGCGGACCGGTCAGCGGATAGATCGCGCCAAGGACAAGCTGATGCGTGGACGATGTGTCGTTCTGCGCGCACGCGGCAGCCAACAACAAGACAAGTGCGGCGAGCCCGATGCGACGTACCACGTCGCCAGAATATCGAGCTTGCTAGGCCGTCGCCGTCAGCGCGGTTCCGCGAGCCTCGGCCAGCTGGCGCTCGAGCTTGGGCGCGGGCGCGTAGCCGTAGTTCACGTGCAGGGCACGGCCGTCGGCCGCCATCACGACCGTCGTCGGCAGCGTGTACACGTGGAATCGGTCGGCTAGTCCACGTTCCGCGACCGCATCGACCTTGTCGATGCGCACGTCGCCGAGCCTCGCGAGCGCCGGCTCCTGGTGGGTGTGACAGACCGTGCAGCTCTCGCCAGTGAAATAAAGGATGTAGGCATCGGCGGCGGGGGTGGCGGTCGCGCCCACGGCCAATCTCCTAGCCCGGCGCGAGCGCAGGGTCTCCAGGCCGGCGGCGGCAAGCACCACAGCGCCCGCCACCGCCAAGGCCCAGAGTTGCAGACTCACGACGGCTTCAACACTCCTCTGCGCTCGAGCTGATAGAAGATCTGGCAGCCGAGGCAGTAGCCGAACGCCACGTTGACAAACGCGAGAACGGCGACCAGCAAGGCCAGCGCCAGCCCGACCACAGGCACTGGGATCAAAAAGATGGACGCGATCGCAAGCACGACTCCCCCCATGCCCTGTGCAAAGTTGTGCGGTTGGGGTCGGTCCTGCACGGGCCGCGGCTTGACAATGCCGCGCGGCTTGAGGACCTTGAAGTAGAACTGCTTGAAAAGCGCGAGCTGCGGCGCGAAGGTGCCCAGCAGAAGCACGATCGCGAGCAGCGGAATCAACACGAGCAGCGGTTGATAGAGCGCGCTCCCCGCGAACGCGACGAGCACGGTCGCCACGATCCCGGTTTGGTTCACCTTCAGCGCGGAGTGGTCGACGACGATCCCCACGAAATCGGAGGGGTCGCCTGGATTTCGCGGCGTCTCCTGGAGAGTTGTCGCGTTGCTCACTTCTCGATGGGCACCCGGATCGAGCTGCCCCACTCGGTCCATGAGCCGTCGTAGTTCTTCACGTTGGGGTAGCCGAGCAGCTCGTGCAGCACGAACCACGTGTGCGCGGAGCGCTCGCCGATGCGGCAGTACGCAATCACCTCTTTGTCGGAGGCGACGCCCTTGCCGCCGTAAATCTCCTTCAGCTCGTCGGTGCTCTTGAAGGTGCCGTCTTCGGTGTTGACGGCCGTGGCCCACGGAATGCTCGCCGCGGTCGGAATGTGACCGCCGCGCTGCGCGCCTTCCTGGGGCAGGTTCTCCGGTGCGAGCAGCTCACCCGAGTATTCCTTCGGCGAGCGAACGTCGACCAGGGCGACCTTGCCGAGCTTGTCCAGGACCTGCTCGCGGTAGGCGCGGATCTTCTCGTTCGGCGAAGTCTTGAAGTGGTAACTCGTCCCGGGGTATGACGGTTCGTCGGTCGAATACGGCCTGCTTTCCTTCTCCCACTTGACGCGCCCGCCGTCGACCAGCTGGACTTTGTCGTGCCCGTAGTACTTCAGCGCCCAGTAGGCGTACGCGGCGAACCAGTTGTTGTTGTCGCCGTATAGAACGATCGTGGTGTCGGGCGTGATGCCGCTGCGTCCGAGCAGGTCGGCGAGCGATTCTTTCGGCGCGATATCGCGCGCCAGCTGGTCCTGCAGGTCGCGCTTCCAGTTCCAGCCGACCGCGCCCTCGATGTGACCCTTCTCGTAGACGGTCGGGTCGACATCGACTTCGACCAGCCGAAGGCCCGAGTCCTTCGCATGGTCGGCGATCCAGTTTGTGGTGACCAAAGCCTTGGTCTGTGTCTGAGAGCTCAAATTCCAAATCCTCCAGAAATGCAATACCGAACGAACGGTTGAGAAAACCGAAGCGGTCGAATGGGCGCGCTCAGTTGGAGCGCGAGCAGACGACCGGGCTAGCTACAGAAGCAGGCCGGAATGTGTGTCAGTCGCTGCGCAGGCCAGATGAGGTCCCGCATTAGATGATCAATTCTAGGTAACCCCTGGGCAACGTGGCGAATTCCTCACAATTTGCGACAGTGTCGCAAGTAGACCTGATCAAGTACCAGGCGCTGGGCAACGACTACCTCGTCCTGGACCTGCCCGGGCCGCTCGACGAGATGGTGGCCATCCTGCCCGCGCTCTGCGACCGCCACCTCGGCCTCGGCTCGGACGGCCTGCTGGCCTTCGACCCTCAGGCCATGAGCGTGCGGATCTTCAACCCAGACGGCTCCGAGGCCCAAAAGAGCGGCAACGGGCTGCGCATCGCCGCCGCCCACGCTGTGCTCGAACACGGCGCGCCGGGACGGTTCGACCTGCGGACGCTCGACCGCTCGAACGCCGTGCGGCTGCTGGCCAGGACCGGTGCCGAGATCGTCAGCGAGCTCGACATCGGCCGCCCTTCTTTCCGCGCCGCGGACCTGCCTGCGAAGTTCGACGGCGAGCCCGACCAGGTCGACCTTGAGACCGGCGCCGGCCGCGTCGAGGCGGTCCTCGTCTCGGTGGGCAATCCTCACTGCGTGGTCTTCGGTCAACCGGTGACACGGGACCGGTGCGTGGAGCTTGGACCTTTGCTCGAGCGGCATCCCGCATTTCCCGAGCGGACCAACGTCCAGCTGTGCGAGGTGGTGGATCGCGCGCGCGTGCGCGCGGAGATCTGGGAGCGAGGCGCCGGGTACACGCTGGCCTCGGGCACCAGCGCCAGCGCGGTCGCAGCGGCATGCATGCGGCGCGGCCTGGTCGACGACAGCGTCACCGTGCAGATGCCTGGAGGCGACCTGGCGGTGCGGCGCAACTCCGGCGGCAGCCTCGTTCAATCGGGGCCGGCACGCCGCGTCTACCGCGCGCGAGTCGACCTAGCGGACTTTGCTTAAGCGGGACACCGCCTCAGGCAGATTGTCCAGTCCACCGATCACGGCGTCGGCAAGCGAGGGATCCGATTTCTCGCCCTGCCGGTTCACCCAGATGCGTGTGATGCCCAGCTCGTGCGTCGGCTGGATGTCGTGGAAGTAGCTTTGCGCGACGTGGATCCACGCGCCGGCTGAGGATGCGAAGGTCGATTGGAACAATCGAAAGTGCGCCGGGCTCGGTTTGTATGCCGACACGTCTTCAGCCGTGACAACCGCATCGAAGTTCGCTGGGAGCCGCCGCTGAGTCAGGGCGATGATGTCGCGGTCGCAGTTCGTCAGCAGCGCGAACTTCCAACCCTCCCGGCGCAGCTCCGTGAGGGCCGCCCCGACATCGGCGAAGGGCGGCCAGTAGGGAATCGTCGAGACGAGCGCCGTCGCGTCATCCGGCTTGAGGTCGAGAGCCAGTTGCTTGGCCGCGCGGCGCGTCGTGTCGGTGAGCACCGCGCGGTAGCGCTTGAACGAGCCTTCGCTCTCGACCTCAGCCTCGAGCGCGATGTAGGAGTCGAGAAACGCCGGACCATGACCTGGGAACAGGAGCTCGCCGGTGGTGCGGATGCCGTGGCGCCAGTCGATGAGAGTGCCAAAGCAATCGAACGTGAGCCACCGGTCCGCCATCGACGCGGCTAGCGGCCAGGCGCGCGATAAGACATTGTCTTCTTGGCGGCCTGGTCGATTTCCTCTGGAGTCATCAAAACGGTGGTCTTGAGGTTGCTCAGCGATCCCGTTGAGCCCACTCCCATCGAAAATGCTGCTGCGGTGGCGTTGTCGATCCCATCGACGATCACGTAGACGTCCGTCTCGCCAAACGCGTAGTAGAAGCCCTCGAGCTTCCCGCCCAGCGACTTCACCGCCGCCTCCACCGCGGTGCGGCGCCCCGTGCCGCCGTCTTTGAGCACACCCTTGATCCCCTCCGCCGAGTACGACGCCTGAAACAGAAATCTCGCCATTTGCTTCTCTCCTTTAACTAGCCCGCCTTCGGCAGGTACCCCGCGATCGCATGCGCAAGGTGCTGCATGCTCATTGACTGGAGCCACACCCTCCCCGGCCCCGTAAGCGCGGCCAGGAAGAGGCCCGAGCCTCCAAAGAACATGTTCTGGATGCCGGGCACAGTCACGATGTTGAACTGCACCGACTCCTGGAACATCCCGACCTGGCCGGGATGCACGCGCAGCGTGTTGCCCGGTTGCAGGTCGTACACCACGACCTCGCCATGCAGCTCGACCCACGCCGTTCCCTGACCGGTCAGCTTCTGCATCCGAAAGCCCGTGCCTCCAAAGACGCCGGCGCCGAGGCGCTGCTGAAATCCAATCGAGAACTGGACTCCGATGTTCGCGCACATAAAGCCGTGCCGATGAACCATGTAGCCGTGGCCGGGTGCGATGTCGAGCGGCACGATCTGGCCCGGCAGCTTGGCCGCAAAGGCGAGCAATCCAGGCCCGCCGACCGCCGTGTACTCGGTCATGAACAGGGTTCCTCCCGCCATCGCCCGGCCCAGCGCGCCGATGAAGCCGCCTTGCTGACCGCCGACCGAGGTCCCTGTCTGCATCTGGATCGCCATCGACATCCACGACAGCTCACCAGATTCCGCAAATACCTTGTCGTTGGGCTGCATGCTCAGCTCCAGAACCGGCATCACGGTGCCGACGATCTTGGATTCCATAGACCGCTCCTTAGTGTCTGTGGTGAGGGTCGATCACGCGGCGGCGCGACGGGTGAGGGGCCGGGTTACGCGAGCAATCGTCGCAGACCCCGACGACCAGGACCTCGGTCCGCACGGGCTTGAATCCATGACCTTCTTCGAGGTGCGCCTCGAGCTCTTTCACCAGCTCTTCCTGGATGTGCATGACGCCCCCGCACACCTGGCAGACGGCGTGATGGTGGTCGCCGCTCGCGAGCTCATAGTGCGTTGGACCCTCGCCGAGGTGTGCCGCGTACACAGAGCCTGACGCGGTCAGAGCCTCGAGCGCTCGGTAGACGGTGCTTCGCGGAAAACCTGGCTTTGTCTTGTGGAGCTCTTCGGTGAGCTCTTCGGCGGTGCAGTGGCCGCCGAGGCGCACGATCGTGTCATAGACCATCGTCCGCTGCGCGGTGCGCCGCATGCCGGGCGCGAGCACTACTTGGAAGGAATGACGCGCAGCGAACGGTCGGCTTGCGTGAGCACGCGACAACCGCTTTCCTGCACGACAACGTCGTCCTCGATCCGGACGCCGCCCCAACCGGGGATGTAGATGCCCGGTTCGATCGTGAACACCATGCCATCCTCGAGCACCGTGTCCGAACCCGGATCGAGACTCGGGTCCTCATGCGCCTCGAGACCGAGGCCGTGGCCGACCCTGTGGAAGAACTCCTTGCCGTAACCGCCGCGCTCGATCACGCCCCGCGCAGCGGCGTCGACATCCCCCGTTCTGATACCGGCGCGCACCGCGGCAATCGCGGCGTCATGTCCGGCGAGGACCAGCTCGTGGATATCGCGCTGCTTCGCCGTCGGTTCTCCGATGACCGCCATCCGCGTCGTGTCCGCCTTGTAGCCTCCGAACGCCGCGCCGAAGTCGAGCAGTACGAAGTCGCCCGCCGAGAAGCGCCGGCTCGACGGCTCGAGGTGCGGCAAGCTCGAGTTCGGTCCCGACTGGATCAGCGTCGGGAAGGACAGCGTTCCGCCCAGGTCGCCGATCGCCGAGGCGATCAGCAGAGCGACATCGACCTCGGTCTGACCGGGTCGCATCTTGGAGATCACGACCTCAAATGCCTGATCGGTGATCGCGGCGGCACGTTGCAGCTTTGCGATCTCGTCGTCGTTCTTGATCAGTCGGAGGCGCCTGATCTCTGGCCCCACGTCGACGAGCTCGCTCACGCCGGCTCGAGACGTGATCACCTCCGCGGCGTGCAGGCTCAGGTGGTCTTTCTCGACGCCGACCTCGGTGAGCCCAGC
>DASPYE010000006.1:0-2762 GCA_035636935.1 Candidatus Dormiibacterota bacterium
CCGCCAGGGGGGGCGAGGCATCTGGGGTAGGGCCGGGGACCGAAACGCGCCAGCCGGCGCGGGGTTCGTCAAGAACCCGGGTCCTGGCTCGCCGAGCCACGCCGTTCGCCGCCGTGGCGGCGGTGTTCGCCGTTCAGGCCCTGGCCCAGGCGGAGCCCGTCGTCGCCTTTCCTCTATATCTGACCATCGTCCTGCTCGTGGCGCTGCAGCCCGACCGCGTGCAGTCGCTTACGGTCGCCGCCGTCGCGGCGGTGGCGGTGGTGATCCGGCCGCTGGCGGCGCACCGGGATGCGGCCGAGATCGCGTCGTCGGCGCTCCTGGCCGCGGTCCTGCTGGGTGTCGCCTTCGCCATAGGAGAGCTGACGAGGCACGCGCGTGCGGCGGCGAACGCGACCGAGCGCCACCTCGACGAGCTGACGGCGAGCGACCGCCGCCTGAGGGCTGCTCTCGAATCGGCGGAGGTCGGACTGGGGCTGTCGGAGCTTGACGGGACGCTGATCCAGGTCAACGAGCGGATGGCTGCGCTGCTCGGACGCGCCCGCGATGAGGTCGTGGGGGACAGGCTCGTCGACTTCGCCTCTCCGGCCGACCGAGCCGGCCTCGAGGAAGGCCTGGCGATGCTGCGGGACGGCGACGTGACGAGGTGGGAGGCCGAGATCAGTCAGTCGAAGGGTGACGGCTCGACGATTCCGGTGGCTGTGTTCGTCGCCCGGCTGCCCGACACGGCGACTGGCGACCCCGTGGTGCTCGTCCAGGAAACAGACATCACCGCCCGCCGCCGCGCCGATGCGCTCCAGGACTGCGTCGCCGCAGTCCGTCAGATCATCGTCAACTCGTCAGGCGTCGATTCCGCGATGCCTGCGCTGCTGAGCATCCTGTGCTCGCATCTGGAGTGGACCGCGGCGCAGCACTGGGCCCTGGACGCCGACGGCAAGTCGATGCATGTGCGGTACGCGTGGAACGCTTCGGGCGGGACGGCCGACGGATTCCTGTTGGCGGGTCGCGGCGTCACGCTGGCGCAGGTATCAGGCGTAGTGGGCCGAGCCTGGCAGGCGGGAACAGTGACTGCCGAAGTCGACCTGGAACAGGCCGCCGACTACCCGCTCCTCCAGGCGGCGCGCGCGGCCGCGCTGCGCTCTGCGGTCGCCCTTCCAGTCGTCGCGGGTGGCGAGGTCGCCGGCGTGATCGAGCTCGTGTCGGATGTTCGACGAACACCTGATGACGACCTCGTGACCATGCTGGCCACAGCGGGCGTCGAGATCGGGCAGTTCATCAGCCGCGCGGAGACCGCCCAGGCGTTGCGACGGAGCGAGGCCGACCATCGCACGATGTTCGAGCGCTCTCCGATCGGAATCGCCCGGATCAGCAGTGGTGGTGAGCTGCTGGAGGCGAACCCGGCCTTGCTTCAGATGCTCGAGTACGACGTCGACACCATGCGCACGAGCGCGTGGCCGGACATGCTCCGCGCGTACGACCAGGCCGCCTCTCGCTCGCAAAAGGCGCCCTTCCTCGCCGGCATCACCGACGGAAGCAGCCTGCAGGTGCGTGCGGCGACTGGTGCGGGCAACTGGCTGTGGCTGCAGCTGACCGCCACATCGATCCCTGACTCGAGTGGCGCGCCCGAGCATGTTCTGGTGATGATCGAAGACGTCACCGCCGTGCGCGAGACGTCCGATCGCCTGAGAGAGTCGCTCGAGGCGCAGCGCGACGCGAACGCCAATCTCGAAAAGATCGACCGCACCAAGAGCGAGTTCCTGAGCATCGTCAGCCACGAGTTTCGGACCGCGTTGACAGGGATCCAGGGCTTCAGCGAGCTGATTCGTGACGGCGGCCTCGAGGTGGATGAGGTGCGCGCTTACGGTGGCTACATATTCAATGACGCGGACCGCGTCAACCGCCTCATCAGCGACATGCTCGACCTGGACCGCATGGAATCAGGCCGGATGTCCATGCGAACCTCAGAGGTCGATATCAACGATGTGCTCATGGAGGCGATCTCGAGGGCGACGCCGGGCGCGGTCACCTTGGAGTTCAAGTCCGACCTCGACCCTCGCCTGCCGATCGTGGCCGGCGACCGCGACCGGTTGATCCAGGTTGTCAGCAACATCGTCAACAACGCGGTGAAATACTCGCCCGAGGGCGGGACCGTCACCCTGTCCAGCCGCGCCGACGGACGCTACGTCCTGATCAGCGTCACCGACACGGGCATCGGCATCCCGCAGGACGAGATTGGGCACGTCTTCGAACGCTTCCGTCGGGTACGCAGCGGCGCCGCGCAATCGATTCCCGGGACTGGCCTCGGCCTCACGATCGTTAAGCAGATCGTGGAGATGCACGGGGGCAAGATCTGGGTGGAAAGCGCCGTCGGTCACGGCTCGTCCTTCCACTTCACGATCCCGCTCGCGCCGGAAAGCGCGAACGCACTGCAGCTCCGGCATGCCTGAGACCGATGAAGCCGGCACGACAAGTCCGCCCTCGGTCCTGGTCGCCGACGACAACGAGGTCGCGCAGCGGCTCTGCAAGCGCGTGCTCGAGAAAGCGGGGTACCCGGTCTTGATCGCGGGAGACGGGCTCCAGGCGGTCGACATCGCGCTCCACCAGCGGCCCGCGATGATCCTCATGGATGTCGCGATGCCTGGCATCGACGGCCTCGAAGCGATGCGCCGGATCAAGGCGGAGATCCCCGCGATGCCGATCGTGATCGCCAGCGCGCACTCGATGTCCAGCGACCGCGAGCGCTTTCTTGCCGCGGGCGCCGACAA
>DASPYE010000007.1:0-6898 GCA_035636935.1 Candidatus Dormiibacterota bacterium
GCCTGCTCGAAGTTCCCGGTGACGTCCGCCATCGCCATGATGAAGAGGTTTCCGAAGGCGTGGCCGTCGAGCGAGCCTTCTTTGAAACGATGGTCGAAGAGCTGCTTCATCAGAGGCTCGGCGTCCGCGAGGGCGATCAGGCACTGGCGGAAGTCACCCGGTGGAAGAATTCGGTATTCGTCGCGCAGCCGGCCCGATGAGCCGCCGTCGTCGGCGACGGTCACGATCGCCGACAGATTGGACGTGTAGGTCTTGAGACCTCGCAGCAGAGAGCTCAATCCGGTGCCGCCGCCGATCGCGACGATGCGGGGCCCGCGGCCGCGCAGCCGGAAGGCGTGTATCACCTCGACCACGCTGCCCGTGTTCGTCCCGGGGAGGAATGGGCCGAGGACGGATTGCGTGAGCTTCAAGTAACTGACCACGAGAAGTCCGACGCCGAAGATGCTGAACACGATCGCGCGCGCCCAGTACGGCAGGAACTGCAGCGTGATGTAGTAAAAGCTCTGCGGTAGGTGGGCGGTCTGGTAGATCTCCTTCAGGGCGTACGCCACGCCGAGCACGAGGACCAACTCGGACACCATGAGCAGGAGGAGCCATCGTTTGATCTGCAACCCGGGCGTGAGCCAGCGAAGCCAACTCGCGGAAGAAGGAAGCTTTCTGGCCATCTACCCGGCCTGCAGCAACGAATGGAAAACGTGCAAGGTTACTCTGGTACTACGCTTCAACTGAAGTATGGGGACTTTACGCGGAATCCGTCGTTTTGTTCGGGTTGTTGCATTTGGACTCATCGCTGCGGCTATCGCGACCGAGCTCTCCAAGCCGGCGCCCGAACGCACATGGCACGGCAAAGTGTTCGACATTGTGCCTTATGACTTCAGGCCGCCAACCTGGCGGCGCATCCGCAACGCTTACTGGAACCCTGAATCCGATCGTCTCTTCAACGACCGGGTGTTCGGTGTCGGATGGGCGGTGAACCTCCATAGAGCGAAAACGCTCATGGAGGAGGCTTTCCGACAGATGATGGGAACGAAGGAGTCGCTGTCGATCCGGATGAGCGCGCGATCCGAAGCCGGCCGGAGGGACTAGCTGCCCGACCTCGCCACCCCGGATAGTCCGGACTATCCAGGGTTTGTCTCGGAGGTCGCCCCGCTTCGTCCGGACTATCCGGGTAACGTCCTTAGAATGATTCGCCCGGCCCGAGCGCTCGCTCGAGGGACTTGGGGAGTGGCGCAACGGTAGCGCAGCTGACTCTGGATCAGAAGGTTGAAGGTTCGAATCCTTCCTCCCCAGCCAGCCTCGGCCCGTTCCCAAATTCGCCTGAGCGGGCGCATACTCCGCCCCGTACCCGCATCTCGGATGTGGAAAGGGGTGGCCCATGACTCCGATGCCTTTTGTCAGACGCTTCCTGCTTGGACTTTCGGCTGTTGTGCTGCTGCAGGCGATGGCCGCTTTGCCTGTTCTTGCGGCGGGCCCGGTGCGAGAAAAGCTCGACATTCCGCCGACGGGCACTTTTGGCGGGTTGTGCACTTTTGACGTCGACTACGCGATAGTCGTCAACACCGAGTACACGATCACCTGGTTCGACAGCGCCGGGCACCCGCTTCGCGGGTTTACGCAGGGGCGCCTCGTCATCACCTTCACCAACGCGAGCAACCCAGCGCACCACATGACCCTCAACATTTCAGGCCCAGGGAAGACGACCTTCAACGCCGATGGATCGCAAACCATCGTCTTTCTTGGCAATGGCCTCGTATTCCTCGGTAACGACATGATCCTCAGCTCGGGACGAGTCGTGGTCGTCGCTCCTGATCCGCTCAGTCCAGGTGTCCTCGTTTCAGCGTCTGGAAACCAGCGCAGCCTGTGCACGCTGCTGGGATGAGGAAGTGACCTGACGCACCCACAGACCCGGTTCCGGCGGGCCGGGTCTCCAGCCTAGGCATTCAACACCCGCGCGCATAAACTCATCGCGGGTGGAGACACACATGGTCGACCCGGCGGAATGGACTCGCACTCGTGGTATGCGCAGGATGCGCGCCGCGCTGCAGTCGAGCCTTTTGTTTCCCGCGCTCTCGACCTTCTGCCGCCTGACCGTGCGCGATCGCGAGCTGCTGCGAAGCCTTGACGGTCCAGCGGTGTTTGTCGCCAACCATGTCAGCGCCCTGGACGCCGTCGTCATGGCGGAGGCATTGCCGCCGCGGTATCGCCATCGGTCGGTCGTGGTAGCCGCCGCCGACTCGATCTTCAAAAGGAAGTGGGAGGCGCGTCTTGCCCAGGTCACAGTCGACGCCTTCCCGATTCCGCGAGGCGGCGGAGCCAGGGCTCACCTCGAATACCTGAAAGAGCTTCTGGGCAAGAAGTGGTCGGTGATCATCTTTCCGGAAGGCCGCTTGACCGCGACCGGCGCGATCGGAGAGTTCCGCAAAGGCGCGGCGGTCCTGGCCATGGACGCCGGCGTGCCGATTGTGCCGGCATATGTTGACGGCATGTACGAGGTGATGCCCCGATTCCGGCGCGTGCCAAAGCGAGGCCACGTAACCATCACCTTCGGATCGCCTCTGTCCGCGGGCGAGGACGACGACTACGACTCCTTCATCGCGCGTGTGGAGCGGTCCGTCAGAGGGCTGGCGGGGCCAAAAGGCATCGCGGTCGACCCGCCGCCCGGTGGGTCGCGGTCGGAAGGACCCAACTACTGGTACTGAAGCGGAAGGACCTCGTCATCCGCCCGTCGTTTCGCACGTGGCGCAATCGGTTTATCAGCGCTCTCGTCATAGTCGGCCTAGTGACCGCGCTGAGACTTTGGCGCGATTGGAATGGTGCAGGCCCGATCACGCGCGATATCGAAACCGCCATCTATGCGGCGGCGATCGTCGTCGCCGCCCTCGTGGTGCTCCTGGTGTTCACGCGCGAGGAGCTGGTCATCGCCGATGGTGTCCTGACGCGCCGAAACCTGCTGGGCATCCCCACGCGATACGCACTGGACGTGATAGGCGGATTGGCGCGCCGCGACGTCGACTTTTTTCCTGTTCCTAGGCCGACGGAGTATGTGGTGGTCTATGACAAGCAGAAGCGGTCTCTGTTCAAGATGAACCGTGTGATCTGGGACCCGGCTGACGTCGGGCGTCTCCACGCAATATTGGGCGGCGACGGCCGCACGAGACGCGTCACGATGTTCGACCTGGCGGAGGAGTTCCCCGGTTCGATGCCCCGGTTGTTGTATCACCCGTGGATCCTGCTTGCAGTGGAGCTTGCGGTGATCCTCGTGGTGATCCTCGGCATTGTCGCGTTGCAGGACGCGCTGGCCCATGGGTAAGCCTGACTGGCCTCTTGGCGCGCTCGAGCTCAAGGTCCTCGACCTCCAACGCGAGGCCGAGTTCTACGAACGTTTCGGGCTGACCCGCATGGCCGGTGATGCGGCCCACGCGGTCCTGGGAGCGGGCGACGCCCCACTTCTGCGCCTGACCGCGCTGAAGGAAGGCCGTCCGCGGCCGAGGCCCACCGCCGGCCTCTACCACTTCGCGATCCTCCTTCCGTCGGAACAGGAGCTGGGCGGTTTTCTACGCCGCGCCCTGGAAGACAAGCTTCCGCTTACCGGTACGTCCGACCACCTGGTAAGCCAGGCCCTCTACTTCGATGACCCCGAGGGCAGCGGGATCGAGGTCTACGCCGATCGGCCGCGCAGTGAGTGGCGGTATCCCAACGGGCGGCTGAGCATCGGCATCGAGCATCTCGACTTCGAGCGTCTGCTGAAGATCGCCGCGCCACCGCAGCCCAAGTTCTCGGCCGGCACGGTGCTCGGCCACATGCACCTGAACGTCAGCGACCTCGACGCGAGCCAGGCCTTCTACGAATCGCTCGGGATGGAGGTCATGGCCGAGGCAGGCGGGATCATGCGCTTCATGAGCTGGGAGGGCTACCACCACCACCTCGGGATCAACCTGCTGGAGGGGCGCGGCGCCGCGCCCGTGGCGCCGGAGGTCAGCGGGCTTCGGAGTTTTGAGATCCGCCGCCTCGAGGCGGAGCAGACCGATCCCAACGGGATCCTGCTGGCGCCACCGCCGCTTTAGTTTTCCCCAGGGTCCGCCGTCGTTTTGTCGCCAACCGAGCGAGCAAAACGTGCTTGTTGTCCTTGAAAAATCCTCAGGTAGTCTATTCTGCCGCAATGGCTGAGGTCCTCCTGGTGCTTCTGCTTGCCCTCGAAATCGCGTTCGCCGTCCTGGCGATCAGGACGGTGGCGGCCTGGATCCACCAGCCCGACCGCCGCCACGGAAACCTCGCGATCGCGATCGGCTCGCTGGCAATCGTGATGCTGCTGGCGCCGAGCCTGACCGGCACCGGCGCCACCGTCCAGCTGCTCACCGATCTCGCGGCGGTCGTCTTTCTCGTGTCCGGCTACGGCCTGCTGATGTTCCGGGATTCGTTTGTTCCGTTCGGCGTCGCCAAGACCCGTCTCGTCACGCTCCTGATCGTCGCGGTGGGGGTGCTCGACATCGCCGTCCAGCTGCCGGCGAATCCTGAGGGTCCGCACAACGCCTTGCAATCGCTCGCTCTTGTCGCGACGGTCGGAGTGTGGGCATTCTGCATCCTCGAGCCGATCGTCACCTTCTGGATCGCCTCACGCGGCCGCCCCGCGGTCGAAAAGGCTCGTCTTCGTGCCATCTCGGCCGGCTACGCAGGTCTGCTGCTCGTCATCCTCATCGGGACCGTCGCCGGAACCGCCAACGACGCGTTCTCCGTGGTGATCGACCTGTTTGCCCTGGCCACGGTGCCGGTTCTCTATGTCGCCTTCTTCCCTCCCGTCTGGCTGCGCCGCATCTGGAGACAGCCGGAAGAAGACCAGTTCCGCAACGCAATGCATGACCTGCTCCTGTACAGCCCGGACCGGGCCACGCTCGCCGATCGCGCGATCGTCTGGGCGGAGCGCCTCGTCGGCGGCGAAGCTGCCTTCGTGCTCGACTCAGACGGATCGGTGCTGGCGGCACGTGGCATCGGCACTGACGATGCCTCATCGCTGAGCAAACGATTCTCCTATCTCACTGTCGACGCGAAGGGCGACGGCCACGGGCCATGGCGCGCGGGCCGAAGCCTTGTGGTCCCGCTGGAGCTGCGTCAGGGTCGCGGAGCGATGGTCATCGTCTCCGGACGCCTGACCGCCTTGTTCGGCGACGACGAGCTGGCCCGCCTGCGCCAGTACGCGGCGAGCATCACGGCCGGCATCGACCGGGTGACCCTCAGCTCGAAGATCGCCGCGCTGGAGCGCGCCAAGACCGACTTCTTGAACATCGCCTCGCACGAGCTCCGCGGCCCGATGACGGTGATCAAGGGTTACCTGACGATGCTCGAAGCGGGAGCACTCGGCGACCTCTCGCCGAAAGCGCGCTCGGTCCTTCCGCTGCTGATCTCCAAATCCGACGAGGTGAACTGGATGGTCGAGCAGATGATCGAAGCGGCGCGTCTCGAGGAAGGACGCCTGGCGTTGAACCGGCAACATGTCGACATCGTCGAGCTCACGGATTCGGCGATCGACGGCGTCAGGATGCTGCTCAGCGACCACGACCTGAAGGTCGACGTACCGGTCGAAGCGATCGAGGCGGAGGTCGACCCCGACCGATTCCAGATCGTGGTTCGCAACCTCCTGAGCAACGCGGCCAAGTACTCGCCGGCAGGAACAGACATCAGCGTCGACGTCCGGTGCATTGACAGCCAGGCGCTGGTCTCTGTTACCGACCGTGGAGTGGGCATCGCCGAAAGTGACCAGGAGCAGCTGTTCTCGCGATTCGGGCGCATCGAGAGCTCGGTCCACGTGCAGGGAACCGGGCTGGGTTTGTGGCTTTCGCGTGAGATCGCGCGCATGCACGACGGCGACCTGACTGTCACTTCAACGCTGGGAGAGGGAAGCACGTTCAGATTCATGGTGCCCATCAGCAAGTAAAGTCCGGATCGTGACCCCGGATGCCCAGGCGCGGTTTGAGCCGCGCCGCCCGCTCGACCTCCATCTGACTCTGGGGCCGCTCGGCAGCGGTCCGTGGTTGCGCCACGAAGGCGGCGCGATCTGGCGGGCCACGCGGACCCCCGCCGGCCCTGCGACCGTCAGGCTCGAGCGCACCAACGGCTCCGTCGACGTCCGCGCCTGGGGTCCCGGTGCCGAATGGGCGGCCGCCAACGCGCCCGCGTCATGCGGTGAGGGCGATGACGACAGCGAATTCATGCCCGCGCATCCACTGTTGGCCCGCCTGCACCACGAGATCCGCGGCGTTCGCATGCCGCGCACCCTTGCGGTGTTCGAAACCCTTGTGCCGACTGTGCTCGGCCAGCAGGTCACGAGCGTGGAGGCGCGCGACTCGTATCGACATCTGGTGAATGCGCTCGGCGAGCAGGCGCCCGGCCCGTTTCCGCTGAGGTTGCCGCCGTCGCCACAGGTTTTGGCGCGGATACCCTACTGGAGCTTGCATCGCTTCGGCATCGAGCGGCGCCGGGCCGACGTGATCATCCGCGCCGCCCGGAGCGCCAAACGGCTCGAGCAGGTCACGCAGATGGACATGCCCAGCGCGTATCGCAGGATGCGGGCGTTTCCCGGCATCGGGGTGTGGACCGCCGCCAAGGTCGCGATGGTGGCGCTGGGCGACGCCGACGCGGTCCCGGTTGGCGACTACCATCTGCCGCATTCGATCGGCTTCGCGCTCGAAGGCACGCCGCGTTCGACGGACGAGCGCATGCTCGAGCTCCTGGAGCCGTACCGCGGTCACCGCGCTCGAGTCATCCGCTTGATCATCGCGGCGGGAATCGGTGCTCCCCGATTCGGCCCGCGCAAGCCCCTGCGAAACATCACGAACAAGTAGCCGGTTCTCCTCTCCGCGCGGGGAGAGGGTCGGGGTGAGGGGCGTTTGCCGCCGGTCCCTAT
>DASPYE010000008.1:0-17258 GCA_035636935.1 Candidatus Dormiibacterota bacterium
GCCTGAACCGCGGTTTTTTCTGCTTGAGTCATGGATTCCTCCGATGCTTTTTCCATACTGTGATCCCCAATTCAGGGAACCCGGATTTCAGGGAGCTAGCATCGTAACAGCCGTGCCCGTAGACGTCGACCAAGGTTAAGCATCAAAACCGTGGCCTTGATGAACCCCCATTCTTCCGATGAGATGGTCGACCACTTGGTCGACTTCTTCGATCGCATTGCCCCCGTCTACGACACGTGGGCCGGTGGCCAGCACGCGAGGGTGGCTGGGCGCTTGGTCGACCTGGCGGCCCCGATCAAGCACGAGCTTGTGCTCGACGTGGGCACAGGCACCGGCCTGGTCGCCCACCTCGTGGCGCCGCGCGTCAGCCCCGGCCTCGTCATGGGGATCGACCTGTCGGAAAACATGCTGTCGGTCGCGCGTGCACACAAGACGAAAAATGCACAGTTTGTCGGCATGGCCGCCGAGCACCTAGTCTTCCGCCCGGCGACATTCGACCTGGTCACGATGGGGGAGGCGCTCGCCTACTTCGCGGACCCGACGACGGCGCTCGCGGAGGCGAATCGTGTACTGCGGCCAGGGGGGCGCCTGGCCGTTTCGTGTCAGCGGCGCAGCCTGAGCACGCGCGCGCAGGACCTCTTCTTCCAGGGCCTCGCGCCGCTCGCGCGCCGGCACTACCTCAGCCTGCCCCGCTACAGCTCTGATCGTTCGCGGTTTGGGGAACCCGACGTTCTGCCCCAGCTCCTGGGCGCCGCGGGCTTTGACGTCACACGGGTCACCGAGATGGTCACGGGCGGGCGGGCCAAGGACGCCCGCGACTGGACCGAGCTGATGGCCGGCGCTGGGCCGCTGCCCTACACGCTCATCCGCTCCCTTGGCCCGCGTTACAGGGACGAGCTGGAGGCGGAGGTCGAGGCGGCGATGGCGAGTCTCGGCGACCCCGACGACGCTTTCAGGTACCACCACTCGTACGTGCTGGCGGTAGCGACCAAGCAATAACCAGTGCCGCGAGCGCGCAGAGCGCCGCCGCGATGACGAAGATCTCGCGGTACTCCTGAAGGAAGGCCGCGGCGACCAACCGCTCGAGGTGCTTCACGCGCTCGCGGACGTCGGGGTCGGTCAGGACCGGCGTGCCGAGGAGCTGATGGAAGCGGTAGAGCCCGAATGCGGTCAGAGCGGACAACCCGACCAGCATGCCCATCGTGCGTGCGATCACGACCAGGCTTGTCGCCAGGCCGTGGCTCTCGCCACGCGTCAGGACGAGCACGCCGGCGGTGAGCGGTGCGATGACCAGTCCGAAGCCTAAGCCGCAGACCGCCAGCGCGATGTCGGCCTCCCGGATCGGTCCGAGATGAACCGAGAGCTCGTTGGCGCTCCACCTCGACATCTGCATGAACGCGAACGCCGAAAGCACAAGGCCCGCCGCGGCGGTGATGCGGTTTCCCGAGCGCGCGGCCAGAAATCCACCAGCGACTGCTCCGATGGGCACGCCAAGAAGGAACTGAGTCAGGAGCAATCCCGAGTCCAGCGCGTCGAGACTGAAGACGAGGCGGCCAAGGATTGGTACGTCGACGAGGGCCACCATGAGCGCTGCTCCGAGCAGGACGTTCGCCGCCGCCGCGCCGCGAAAGCTCCGGCTGCGCAGGAGATCGCGCGGGATCAACGGCTCAAGCTGCCGAACTTGCCGCCATCCGTACGCTCCGAGAAGAAGCACGGCGGCGAGGCCCGCGGGAACGACCAACGCGTTGAGCGCGCGATGGTCTGGGTCGTCGGGGTAGAGGGCGAGGACAAGCGTCCCCAGGCCCGCCCCGAGGAGAAGCGCGCTGATCCAGTCGATCGTGGGTTTTCCCGCCGGCGCCGTCGTACCGCCGCTCCTGGCGATCAAGAGGCCCGCGGCGCAGAGAGCGGCAAGCGGGAGGTTGATCCAGAACACAAACCGCCAGCCGCCGGCGTTTGCTGCGCCGGCGGCGAGCGTAGCGCCGTAGATGGGACCCAACACGCTCCCCGCCTCCTGCAGCCCAGCCACCGAACCCAGCGCCACCGTGCGCGAACGATCGCGATACAGGTCAGCCGCCAGGGCGAGGGCCAGCGGAACCAGCCCACCTCCTCCCAGCCCCTGGATGAAGCGCCCGCCGACGAGCCAGGGCAGCCCGGCAAATCCAAATAGCCCCGACGTTGCGGTGATCGCCGAACCCAGAGCGAACGCGGCCAGGCAAGCGAGGAACACCGGGATCCTTCCGCGCGCGTCTGAGTACGCGCCGAGGAGAGGCATGGCGACCACGTAGCCGGCAAGAAATCCCGTCACGATCGGCGTCGCTTGCTCGAACCGTTCGATGGTTATGCCGACATCGCCCACCATCGCGGGCAGCAACGTGACGACGAGGTACGCGTCGAGCGCAGCGACGAAGAGCGCAGCCCCCGCCAGGCCCAGCAGGAGGGGTCGGCGGCTCAAGGGGTCGGAGAGGTGATGCTCACCGTGCCGTTGAAGTTGCTGATCGCGACCTCGACCGCCGCTTCCTTGCCACCGTCTCCGAATGCTCCGTCAAGCGTCGCTTTGCGAATCAGGTGATCCGACGTTCCGACCCACACATGGGCTGCGACGGGGCCGTCGGAGCTCAGCTCGCTGAGCAAGCTTCTCACCTGGTCGGCGGTGTACGACGTGGCGATCTCATGGGTATCCTGGCCGCCGACCTGGTTCGTGGATACATATTTGGGATCCGTGCCCTGCGGGATCACGGCTGGCAGGCCGGTCGCTGGGTCGAACAGCTTGGCCATGTCGGGGAATGCTGTCGCCTGGTCGCCGGTCACCTCCTGGAACGACGAGAACGGGACGTGCAGGTAAACATGGCCGGACGTGATGACCACCTCGAGGCCGATCGACACGTCTTGTTCCTTGACCGTGTAGGTGGTGTCGCTGTCAGCGGGCAACCGGACCGACGTCTTCGCGCTGACCAGGGTGAAACCCTGGATTGTGATCGCTCCCTTCGTGACCTTCAGTGTCGCGGCTACCGTCTTCAGCTGTTCCATCGCGGCTCCGCCGTCTCGAAGCACCTTGGCAGCGTTGACGTTGGGCGTTCCACTGCAAGCCACGATCAGCGCGGCGGCGACAACCGCGACAACTCGGATCATTGCCGGGCCCGCACGATGAGCCGGACCGGCCGGTCGTAGAACAGGTACTCCCACGCCCAGTTGACCAGGACCACGAGCCGGCTGCGAAAGCTGATCACGTTGACGAGATGGACGCCGAGCCAAAAGAGCCAGCCGGGAAATCCCGAGAGGTGCAGCCAGCTGAGCTGGGCGACGGCCGAGTTGCGACCAATCGTGGCCATGATCCCTGGATCCCTGTAACGGAAGGCCTTGGCGCCGCCGCCGTTCACCATGTCCGCGATCGATTCCCCCACATGCCGCCCGGCCTGCATCGCGACGGGAATGAGCATCGGAAGTGGCGCGCCACCGTGCTGCGCCCCGGCCAGGTCCCCGATCACGAACACGACGGGATGGCCTGGCATCTGCAAGGTGCCGGAGACGTTGATTCGCTCCTGCCGCACCAGTGGCGCACCGGTGGTTCCGCCGATCTCCGACGCCTTGACGCCCGCCGTCCAGATCACGGTTGCGGCAGGGATCTCCTGACCTCCTGCAAGGTTGACGGATTCCTCCGTGACCGCATCGACCTTGGTCTGCAGCATCACCTCGACGCCCTTGCGCTCGAGCGAGCGAAGCGCCGCCTGGCGGAGGGACGGCACAAATTGGACAAGCACATGTGGCGCCGCCTCTATAAGCACCACCCGAACCTCATTTGTGTCGAGATCTCGATAATCCCTCCGCAGCACCAGGCGGATCAACTCCGAGATCGCGCCTGCCATCTCCACGCCCGTCGGGCCCGCTCCGGCGACCACGAACGTCAGCAGGCGCCGCCGCTCCGACGCATCAGTCGCCCAGCGAGAGGCTTCGAACTGGCTGAGGATGTGGTTGCGAATCGCCAGTCCTTCGTCGAGCTCTTTCAGACCCAGCGTGTGCGCGGCGATAGACGCATTTCCAAAGTAGTCGGTCCTCGCGCCCGTCGCCAGGACGAGGTAGTCGTACTGGAGTGGTCCGTGGTCCGTGAGCAGACGGCGGTCCTCGAAGTCGACACCGGTGATTGTCGCCTGCAGGAAGTCGGCGTTGTGCAGCGGGCGGATCAACTGTCGGACCGGGCGCGCGATCTCACCCGGATCCAGCAACGCCGAGGCCACCTGGTACAGCAGCGGAGTGAACAGGTGGTAGTTGTTCCGATCGACGAGCAGGACTTCGACCGGCGCGTGATTGAGCGCCCGCGCGCATGTCAGCCCGCCGAATCCCGCTCCCGCGATGACGACGCGGGGTCTGTTCATTGCGGCGGGTAGCGCCTTCCTCCGCCGCGCCTCCGGTTGGCCATCTTCTCGATTGCCGAGGAGCCGCCCATGGCCTTGATCAGGGAGGCCGGCAGCTTCTGCTTCTTCTTGACCACCGGCTCGAACAGGTCGCCGAGCTTCTCGACGCGCTTGAGGACCTGCTCGGAATCAAAGACAAGCAGGCTCGGATCTTTCGCCTTCAGGCACTTCTCGACCTCGTCCCACGAAACCGGTGTCGATACGGTGGGACGCGCGCGCGCCCGCAGCGAATAAACGTTGACCGTCGTCTTGTACTCGTCGTTCTGGCTCCAGTCGATCAGCACCCGTCCCGTGCGCAGCTCCTTCAGCTGCTTGTGGACGGCAAGGTCGGGATGCTTTTCCTCGAAGTACTGCGCGAGGCCTTTCGAGACGACCTTCGTCTCGACGTAGGTGACCTTCGTGTTGAGCGGGACGTATAGCTGCAGACCTTTGGATCCCGAGGTCTTGGCGCAGCAGTCGAGGCCGTGCTCCGCGAATACATCGCGCAGCATCAGCCCGATCCGGCAGCACTCGACGATCGTCGCGGGCGGACCCGGATCGAGGTCGAAGACCAGGCTGCGCGGCTCGGGGAGCTTGCTGCAGAGCGAGAGCGAGGTGTGCATCTCGAGCGTGGCGAGGTTGGCCAGCCATACCAGCGTGGGCAGGTCCTGCGCGAGGCAGTAGTACATGTCGCGGTTGTTCCCACCACTCCATACCGTCGCGGTCTGCACCCAGTCCGGCCGGTGCTTGGGGCAGTTCTTCTCGTAGAAGAATTCGCCGTCGACGCCGTTGGGATATCGCTTCAGCGTCAGAGGGTGGTCGCGTGTGTGGGCAAGGAGGACCGGCGCGATGCGCGTGTAGTAGTCGATGACCTGCGCCTTGGTGAACCCGACCTCCGGGTAAAGCACCTTTTCGAGGTTGGTGAGCTTGAGGTTGCGACCCTCGATCTTGACCTCGACCGATGTTTCTTTAGCCACCTTCTCGAATTACCTCTTGGGCAGGTTTGTCGAAGCGGAACCCTTTGAACGCCGGCGCGCGGAGCTGTCCGCCGCGCGTCCACTCCACGAACTCGAACTCGGCCACGACTTTCGGCTTCACGAAGTGCGCCGCGCGGGGAGGGGCGGCCCCTGCCTCGAAGGGATTCTTGTCCAGGGCAAGGGGTTTCAGCCTCGTGTTGAGCTCGTCCAGGATCTTGTCGGTGAAACCTGTGCCTACTTTTCCCGCGTAGACGAGCTTTCCGGCCTTGTAGTAGCCGACCAATAGCGCGCCCGGATAGCCCCGGCGCTTGCCCTCGCCGTCGAGCCAACCGCCGATCACCAGCTCCTGGCGGTTGCGATTCTTGACCTTGACCCAGGCGCCGCTGCGGCGTCCCGGCTCGTACTTCGAGTCCAGCCGCTTGGCCATGATGCCCTCGAGGCCCGCCTTGGCGCTCGCCTCGAGCATCGTCTGGCCGGCTCCCTTCTCGAAAGGAGGCGTCTGCCAGGACGGCCCGGCGAGCTTGAGGCGCTGCAGCGCCACGCGGCGGTCCGTGTAGCGGTCCTCCATCCGCGAATGGCCCTCCTGCCAGAGGAGGTCGAAGATCATGTACGTGACCGGGACCTCCTTCATCTTCCGCCGGATCTCGGTCTCCGCGGACAGTCCCATCCGCTGCTGGATTTCCTCGAAGCTGGGCCGGCCTTCGTCGTCGAGGGCGACAATCTCACCGTCGAGGATGACCTCGGCGGAGCCCAGCGCGCGTCCCATCGGATGGATCTCCGGATAACGCGGCGTGATGTCGTCGCCGGTGCGGCTCTGCAGCCGCACACGCCCGCCCTCGACATAGGCGAGCGACCGGATGCCGTCCCACTTGAACTCGAACCCCCAGGCGTCATCCGGCCGCGGAACCTTGTCGTCTAGCTTGGCCATCATCGGCACGATCTTGTCCGGCATCGCCTTGCGGTCGGGATCCTGCGGCGGATCCATGCGGTGGATCATCCAGTCCTTGCCGCGAGTCTGAAACAGCACGTAGCGTCCCTGAAGGCGCTTGCCGTGGAAGTCGACCATGACCTCACGGTCGCTCCACTTGACGGGCTCGTAGGTGCCTTCGTCCCAGATCTCGACCTTGCCTGCACCGTACTCGCCCGCGGGGATCTGGCCCGCGAACTTGAAGTATTCGAGCGGATGGTCCTCGACATGGACGGCGAGATGGTTCTTCTTGGGATCGGGTGGAATGCCCTTGGGAACCGCCCACGAGACGCCAACGCCGTCTTTCTCCAGCCGAAGGTCCCAGTGCAGCCGGCGCGCGTGATGTTCCTGGACCACAAACCGCGGCGCCTTGGTCTCCTTGCGGGGGACCTTGGCGCCGGGTTCGGGCGTGCGTTTGAAATCGCGCTTGGCTTCGTATTCGGCGAGCTTCTTCGCCACAACAAAAGACTAGGCCACGGCCGCTTCCTCTTCGTGAACCGCCAACGCAACAGGCTTGCGACCGCGGACGAAAACCGCAGCCGCCCCGGCGAGCACGAGGACGACGATGGGCAGGACCATGGTCGGGTGCATCGCGTCGACGAAGGCGTGGGTGAAGACGAAATGCGCGATTGCCTGGACCTGCGCCGGCAGCTGCAGCGTCGTACCGGACTGTCCGGCGCCGACCTCGAAGCCTGTGTGCGCCGCGTTGCTGAAGCCATCGACGAATGACTGCTGGTACTGCCCTGGCAGCTGGCTCGAAGCCGCCACCGCCCGCTCGTGGAGCGCGAGAGCCAGGCGGTTCTGGAGCAGCGCGCCGACCACGGCGCTGGCGAACACGCCTCCCATCTCCTGGATCGTGTTGATGACCCCCGAGGCCACGCCGCCGAGGTGCGCCGGCAGGTCACGGGTAGCGATGGTGAACACGGGAGTCCAGATGAAGCCCATGCCGAGGCCGCTCGCGATAAGACCCGGGGTGAAATCCCAGCGGCCGGAGTTGGCCTGCGCCGCCCAGTCGATGTAGCCGGTGCCGGCCGCCAGGGCGAGCAGACCCGGGATGAGCAGGTATTTGCCGTTCACCTTCTGGACTAGGCCGCTGGCGATTCCTGATGAGAAGAACATCGCCACCGGCTGAATCGCCAGCGTGAGGCCGGCGTCGATGGCGCTCAACCCGAGCACTGACTGCATGTAGATGGTCAGGGGCAGGTAGATGCCGAGGATCGCAAACCCCATCGCGGCCATGACCAGCGTCATGAGCGTGAAGTTGCGGTCCTTGAAGACCTCGAACGGAAGCAGGGGCTCGCCGTCTTGCCGGCGCGCCTGGTAGAAGAGGAATAAGGCGAGCAGGACGACGCCCGCGCCGATGATCTCGGGAATGGTGATGAAGCCGGTCACGACTCCCCAGTCGTAGCGCTGCCCTTCGATCAGGCCGTAGATCACGCCGAGCAGGCCCGCGGTCGCGATCGTGACGCCGAGAATGTCGAGCCGGTGCTTACGTCCAGGTCGCAGGTCGGGGATGAGCAGCAGGGCGAGCGCGAAGGTGATGAGGCCGATGGGGATGTTCACTGTGAAGATGGACCGCCAACCGAAGTGGGTGACGAGATATCCGCCGACCGTCGGACCGGCGATGACGGCGAGGCCGGCCATCACGCCGTAGATGGCGAAGACCCCGCCGCGCTTCTCAACGGGAAACAGGGACATCATCAAGGGCAGTCCCTGCGGAGCCAGCACCGCCGAGCCGAGGCCTTGCAGCGCGCGCGCCAGGATCAGCTGAGTCGGATCCTGGGCCAGCCCGCTGAATGCGGAGGCGACCGTGAAGATGACGATGCCGGCGGCGAACAGCTTGCGCGGGCCGTAGATGTCACCGAGCCTCGCCGAGGTGATCAACAGGACGGCATACAGCAGGCTGTAGGCGTTCAGCACCCACAGCACCTCGTCGAGGCTTGCGTGCAATCCATCGAGGATCGACGGGATCGCGACGTTGACGATGGTGAGGTCGAGCAGCGTCATGAAGAGGCCGAGCACGAGCACGCCCAGCGCGGCCATCGGATGGTTGCGGATGCGGTTCATCGGCAGATCTCCTTATGCGTGGTATGTGGGAATTACTTGAAGGCCAGGCGGACCAGGTCGACCGCCGTGGCGATGAGGACGAAGAACAGGCCGAGCCCAACCGGGGAATCCCAGCTGCTCCAGCGCTGCGTGAGGCCCCACCGATAGCGGTCCTTCGATTCAACTTCGGTCATATGATTGCTCCTTTCATCTAACGGTGTTAGGCTAGCCACCGGGTAGAATACCCCTAACGGTGTTAGGATTGCAAGTGCACCTATCAGACTTAGAGGAGAATCACGAAATTGAGCCCTGACGAAGACAAGCACGGGCTGACCCGCGACAGGCTGGTCGCGGCGGCGCTGGAGCTGATCAACGAAGACGGTCTGGACGCCCTGTCGATGCGGTCGCTAGCCAATCGTCTCCAGGTGAAGGCGGCTTCCCTGTACTGGCACGTGCGCGACCGTCGGGAGCTGCTGGAGCTGCTGGCGGAATCGATCCTCGGGAGCACTCCGCGCGGGCGGCGCGGTGCGGGCTGGCGGCAGACGGTCCTGGCGAGCGCCGAGTCGCTGCGCCGCCGTGCCTCGGCTCAGCAGGATGCAACCCGTGTGTTGCTGGAGGTTCCCGACGCGCTCGAGCAGAGCGCTGTGTTCGTCGACATCCGGGCGCAGCTCGTGACGGCCGGACTGAGAGCGGACGAGGCGGGCGAGGTGGCGGTGATGGTGATGACCAGCGCCCTCTCGATCCGGGCTCCGGCCGAGCGGCCCGCCCGCGACAGCAGCGTTCCGGCATCCATCGCGATCGACTCCGGCTCGCGCGGCGTCATCCTGCGGGCTGGCCCTCCGGACATGCAGGCGTTGTTCCGCGTTCCGTCCGATCAGAGCGGTGCCGCGCCGGCCATCGTACGCGGCGAGCAGGTGGTGGTGCGCCGTCTCCGTGGCGTCGGTCGGGGAGAGATCGAGCTGAACCCGCGCCGGCCGTGGAAATTCAAAGTCCAGGCGCCGACCTGGAACACGGTCCTCGATGTTGGCGGCCTGGACGTCCGAGAGATCCACGTCGACAGCGGGGCCGCCAACCTCGAATGCTTCCTGCCGCAGCCAACAGGTCTGGTGCCGATACACATCTCCAGCGGCGTCGTCAACGTTTCCCTGCATCGGCCACGCGCCGCTGCTGTGGTCGCGGTCGCCCATACGGGCGCGGTGAAGCTGAAGCTGGACGACTTTTCGACCAAGGTCGTGATCTCCGACGTGCACTGGCAGAGCGATGGGGCATTGGAGGCGCAAGACAGGTTTGACCTCGACGTCAGCAGCGGCGCCGTCGACCTGAGGCTCGATACATACACGCCAAAAATCCAGAGGCCCGGTGCCGCCCCGGCCGCACCCGAGCCGGTCGGGAAGCCGGCCTCAGCCCTCGAGATCCTCCTCGACGGGGTGGAGGCCCGGCTTCGAGGCAGATAGACGAATAATCGTTTATTCAGCTAAGCTGCTGGCGTGGCGATCTTTTCGATACCTCCCAAGTCGCGCGAGCTCGAGAGCCGGCTGACCAAGCTGGACGAGCTTCGCCGCTACCTGGCGCGCCACCTCGGCGAGTCAGCCCAGCCATGGACGGGTGCTCTCCGCCGGCTCGCGGCAGCAGAAGCAACTGTTGGTTCGACGTCGATCGAGGGTTACGGCACGAGCGTCGAGGCGGCGTTCGAGATCCTTGCGGGCGGGCACCCACCTCAGGCGTCTGAAGAAACCCAGCGGATCATCGCCGCCTACGGTCAGGCGATGGACCGCGTTGGCGCGCTGGCCGACGACCCGCACTTCCGTTGGTCGCGACAGACGATTCTGGAGCTCCACTTCCTCATCTGCCATCCGCAGCCCGAGGCAAGGCCGGGGCGGCTCCGCGACGGGTCCGTGTTCGTCACTCGCGGGCCTGGCCGTGAACCATACCGCCCACCCGAGTCCGCCGCGGTCCCCGACCTGGTCACCGAGCTGGCCACGTGGCTGGAATCGGGCGACGTGTCACGCCATCCCGTGGTGCGCGCCGCCATGGCGCACCTGAATCTGGTCTCGATTCATCCGTTTCGCGACGGGAACGGACGCCTGGCGCGAGTCGTCCAGTCCCTTGTGCTCGCGAAAGAGGGGCTCCTGCGCCCCGAGTTCGTATCTATCGAGCCCTACCTCGGAAGCCATACCCGCGAGTACTACGCGGTCCTTGAAGAGGTCCAGGGCGCGGCGTTCGATCCGAGGCGGGATGTGTCCAGCTGGGTCGAGTTCTGCATCGATGCCCACGTCTCAGAGGCGGCCGATCGCGAGCAATGGGTGCGGATTGCGTATGCACGGCACGACTTCTGCACCAGGCTTGCCACCGAGCACGGGTACCCGGAGCGATTTGTCGTCGCCCTGGACCAGGCGCTGCTCGGCTTACCGGTGACAAATGCCGATTACCGGCGCGCGGCGGACATCGCAAGCCCAACGGCCGTCCAGGACCTGCAGCGCGTTCGACGCGATGGTTGGCTCGACCAGCAGGGAGGAGGCAGGTCGGTGCGCTATGTGGCCTCCGACAAGCTGCATAAGGCGTGGACCGACTCGTCGGAACGGGCGAGGCCCCCGAAAGCCTGAGCTGCCGACTTCTGGCCTGTGCGCTCGATCCGACACCGTAATCGGCGTCTTTGGTGGAGCGAATCTCACCTACGTCGCGCTGAACGCAAAAGCAGCGATAGGGATCCGTGCCTACCGGTAGAGAGCGCGAAGCGCGTCGACGACGGTTGGGTCGTACCACGACCCGGAGTGCTCGGTGATATCCCGTATCGCATCCAGGGGGGCCAGCGGATTGGCGCGATACGGCCAATCATGCGTGATGAGATCGAACGACTCGGCCGCCGCGACTATGCGCGCGCCCATTGGTATTACATCGCCTCTCAGTCCGGCTGGATAGCCGCTGCCATCCCAGCGCTCGTGGTGATGGCGCACAAGCGGCGTAGCGGCGGCCAGGGCTGGGTGCCATCGAATCAGGTCAGCTCCGATGTCGGGGTGACGTCGCATGAGTTTCCACTCGTCCTCACGTAACGGTCCGGGTTTGTTGAGGATGTCGTCTCGGACGCCGATCACCCCGAGATCGTGAAGCATGCCTGCCATGCGGACAAGTTCGACATTTCTGAGGCCCGGATCGACCTGCTGCGCCAGCCGTGCAGCGAGGTCTGCCACACGCGCACTGTGGCTCGCGATCAGCTGGTCACGGGCCTCAAGAGCCTGGGCGAGAAGGTCGAGGGTTGCTTCCTGCAAAGCCTCCAATCGCCCTACTCGCGCACCGACCAAGCCTTTGCTCAGAGAACCGCGAAGCCGGTGATACAGGTTCGGGCGTGATTTCGAGAGTTCGCGCGACATCTCGCGCCTAGTCTCGGCCATGGCTGCCGCCCTGCGCAGTCTTAACAACCGGGGTTCCAGTCCTGCAGCCCGTCTCCTAGCCTCCCGACTCAAAACGCCTGGAGGTTCGCATGCTCTTTCTCGACTCGGTCCCAAACATCACACCGATCACGGATTTGATCACCACGTGGATCCACATCGGCCAGGCGCTCGTCGGTTCGATCGGCGCGTTGGCGTTCATCGGGGCATTCATCTGGAAAATCACCGCCGTCGAATCCAAGTCCGCCCTCGCCGCCAAGCAGTGGATCTCGCGCATCGTCGTCGGCACGATTGGCGTCGAGGTCGCGAGCTCGCTCGTCGGAATCCTCACAAGCTCAGTCCCGACGCACTGAGCCGTGGATCTCGCGATTCTGAAGGCGCTCTACGACGAGCTCGGCCGCATCGAAGGCTACCTGTACACGCTCGTCCACCCGAACCTCATCCTCGCCCACCTGCTCGAGGACAGCGTCGGCCTGCTCCTGAATGTGTGGTTCAAGTTCATCCTCAGCACGACCGATTTCGAGAGCGGAGGCGATTTCATCAACAACTCGACGATCCAGCGCTTCGAACCCAAGCTGCAGCTGGTCGCCAACGCTGCGATGGTGCTCGTAGCGCTGTGGGCGTCGTACCGAATCATGTGGGGCCACGGTGTCACGAGCCAGTACAGCGCACGCATCCTCCTGCCACGGCTGTTGATGGCCGCGGTCCTCATCAACTTCGCGATGCCGTTGTTACAGATGGCGGTCACGGCAAGCAACGCGATCTGCGCCACCGTGCAGACGTTCAGCACGCACGATGACCTGGCAACTTTCGCCGCCAGCTATAACCACAACCCGAACGCGGGCACGTGGGAGATCATCACGACCGCCGCCCTTGCCGGCGGCTACGGAGTCCTCGCGATTGCGTACCTCGTGCGCTACGCCGTGCTCGTCGTGCTGGCGGTCACCGCCCCACTTGCGGGACTGCTGCTCATGCTGCCCGAGACCCAGCACCTCGCCAAGGCGTGGAGCTCGCATTTCACGACCAACCTCTTCATGCAGCCGATGCAGCTCTTCGTGCTGTCGGTCGGGCTGGCTCTCGAGCACGACGGCATCACCCCGGTCCACCACCTCTTCGCCCTTGCCTCGCTCCTGATCGTCTTCAAGATTCCAGGCGCGATCGGTGGGACCGAGAAGGCGGCACACAAGCTCGAGTCGACTGTCTTCACCGCCTTCAAGCAGATCGGCCACGCGCTGGTGAAGGCGTGATGCGGCCACTCGCCATGTTCGCGGGCGGTGTCGTGCTGATGCTGGTCGCAGCGACCCAGGTCCCGAGCCATCTCCGGCTCCCGGTCTCGGCGGTGGTCCTCGGCGCGAGGGTGACCCAGCCGTTCGGCTGCACGAGCCTGCTGCTCGAACCCTTCGACCGTGACTGCCCGACCCATCACAGCCATACCGGCATCGACCTTGCGGCGCCACTTGGGTCGGCGGTCTACTCGGCGACCTCCGGCCGGGTGATCGCGGGCCACGACCCTGACGGTGCGGGTGACTACGTCAAGGTCGTGCTCGACGCCCATATCTGGGTCCTGTACGGCCACCTCTCCGCGTTTCGTGTCGCGTCCGGAGACCTGGTGGCGCCGGGGCGCCTGATCGGACTGGTCGGCGCCACTGGCCTGGCGACCGGCCCGCACGTCCATCTGCAGGTCGACATCGACCGTGTGCCCGTCGATCCTGCGTGGTTCCTGTCAGGCCCTTAACAGGCTGGATTGGAATCCTGTTTGGCCTTGCCTAGGCTGACCTCAATTTCTCGGAGGTGATGCGATGGTCAACAAAGTTCATCTGCTCGGCAACCTGACGGCTGACCCGGACGTCAAGGCGACTCCCAAGGGCACATACATCGCGAACTTGCGCCTGGCCACTAACACGTACGCCGGCAAGGACGAGGCCGGCAACGCCAAGAAGCACGCCGAGTTCCACCACCTCGTTGCCTTCGGCCACGCGGCGGAGTTCGCCGGGCAGTACCTGCGCAAGGGCCGGACCCTGTACGTGGAGGGCCGGCTCCAGACGCGGTCGTGGGAAGACGCGGCCGGCCAGAAGCGCTACCGCACCGAGGTCGTGGTTGACGAGCTGCAGGCGATCGGCAAGAGGCCCGAGGAGGCGGCCGCGTAGCAGGGATCGAAGGGCGGCGTGGTCCTCGGGCGTAATCTTGTAATCGTCATGCCCGAGGACGTCCGCGCCTGGTTCGCCGCTCGCGTCCCCAAGGACTGGTTTGCAGCGCCGCCGGAGGTCACCGCGGACGGCGACGAGATCCTCGTCGTGGGCACCCTCCCCGACGTGGAGCTGGCAGGCGGCACCTCGAGCGACGGCCGCTCAGCTGCCCGAGCCGCGCGTATCGAGCGCTTCCGGGAGGAGACGCGGGAGGACCGGATCCGGATCGCCCGGGACGCCGAGCGCCAGTTCCGGCGCAAGGTGGCCTGGGGGGCGCGGTGCGGGGACGTCTCCAAGATCTTCACCACCTTGAGCGTGCCGGTGATGACGCGCCTGCGCATGAACGAGCGGACGATCCTGGACACGCTCGTCGCCGGCGGCGTGGCGCGCAGTCGGAGCGAGGCGCTCGCCTGGTGCGTGCGCCTGGTCGGCATGCACCAGGCCGACTGGATCAAGGGTCTCCGCGACGCGCTCGTCAAGGTCGACGAGATCCGCGGCAAAGGACCTCTGAACTAGGCCCGAATTCGCAGTAAGCGACCTCGGATTCGGTTAGTCCCGTTGATACTGTGGCAACTTTGATCGCGGAAGGCCAGCGCAAGCACGTGGTCATCATGGGCGCGGGGCCGGCGGGCCTTACCGCCGCCTATGAGCTGCTGAAGCGCGATGTCCCCGTCACGGTGGTCGAGAAGGACGCAAAGCAGGTCGGCGGCCTCGCCAGGACGGTCGAGCACAACGGCTATCGCTTCGACATCGGCGGCCACAGGTTCTTCTCCAAGAACGATGAGGTCGAGGCGCTGTGGACCGAGATCCTCGGCCCCCAGATGCTGAATCGAGGTCGGCTCTCGCGCATCTACTACCGTGGCCGCTTCTTTGCCTATCCGATCCGGGCCGTCAACGCGCTATGGAACCTCGGCCCCCTCGAGGCTGTGTTGTGCCTGGCCAGCTACACGCACGCGCGCCTGCGACCGATCAGGAACCCGAAAACACTCGAACAATGGGTGCGCAACCAGTTCGGCAGGAGGCTCTTCAACATCTTCTTCAAGACCTACACCGAGAAGGTGTGGGGGATCAGCACCAAGGAGCTGTCGGCCGACTGGGCCGCCCAGCGGATCAAGAGTCTGGACCTGTGGGTCGTGATCCGGAGCGCCCTGCTGCCGCGCCGCCGCCCCCGGAAGCGAGGCGAGATCGTAACCACGCTGATCGACAAGTTCCGCTATCCGCGCCTGGGTCCGGGTCAGGTGTGGGAGCGCGTCGCGGAGATCAGCGCATCGAAAGGACATCCGGTGGTCCTCGGACAATCGGTGGCGAGCGTCAACCACTCAGACGGGGCGGTGACCGAAGTCGTCACGATCGACGCCGACGGCCGCGCGCACACACATGCCGGCACCGACTTCATCTCGAGCATCCCCATCCGCGAGCTGGTCGCGAAGCTCGATCCTCCGGCCCCCGAAAAAGTGCGCGGCGCCGCGAACAGGCTCGGCTATAGGGACTTCATCAGCATCGCATTGATGATCGACCGTCCAGACGTGTTTCCCGACAACTGGATCTACATCCACGACCCAGGCGTGCGTGTCGGCCGGATCCAGAACTTCAAGAACTGGAGCCCGGACATGGTGCCGGACCAGGGCAAGACATGCCTCGGCCTCGAGTACTTCTGCTTCGAAGGCGACGGGCTGTGGACGATGCCAGACCACGACCTGATCGAGCTGGCGAAGAGCGAGCTGGGACAGCTGGACATCTGCTCACCGGCCGATGTGTTCGACGGCGTCGTGGTGCGGCAGCAGAAGGCGTATCCCGTGTACGACGACAACTACCATTCCAATGTCGCTGTCGTGCGCGACTATCTTCACCAGGCGCTTCCCAATCTCCACCTGGCCGGCCGCAACGGCATGCACAAGTACAACAACCAGGACCACTCGATGATGACTGCGCTGCTCGTGGCGCGACAGATCGCGACCGGGTCGCTGCTCGACCCTTGGAAGGTCAACGCGGATGCCGTGTACCACGAGGACATCCGGGTCGGTGAGAGCGATGTCACCGGCCGTCAGGTTCCGGAGCGCGTGCCGGCGTAGGGCTTAGGTAGCGGCCTTCGGACGGGCGAAGTTGGCGCCCACGAAGCTCGTCACCGCAAGCACCGCGAAAAGAATCGCGTGCTTGTAGTGGGGCCCCGTTGCGGATGAGGTGGCGATCTGCAGCACCCCGACCGCGTACAGCGCGGCGATGACGATGAAGACGACCCCGAGCACACCCAACGCGACAGCCAGCGAACTGGACCGTGTCACAGGCCGAAATGTAACAAAGCGAGGCTGGCGAGCCCGGCGGCGATGCAGTACCAGCCGTACGGATCGAGGCGTCCGGAGCGGAAGTAGCGAAGCAGGAAGCGGGCGCTGGCGTAGGCGGCGATGCCGGCCAGTAGAGCGGCAGCGAGGTACTCGCCGACGGGGACGCCGCCCTGGAACAATCCCGGCACCTCAACCAGGCCGGCACCGAGGATGACGGGGGTGGCCAGAAGGAAGGAGAACCGCGCCGCTTCTTCGTGGCGCAACCCCGCCAGCAAGCCGCCGCCAATCGTGACGCCAGACCGCGAGATGCCTGGCAGGAACGCAAACGCCTGGCACGCGCCGACGATAGCCGCGGCGAGAAAGCTGATGCGTTCGGCGCTCCCGAAATGCGCTTCCTGGTCATGGCGCGACTCGGCGGCCGGCGCGGCGCGGCGCTCCGCCCGACGGCGGAGTACCTCGAATCCAAGCATCAGGAATCCGTTCGCGACCAGGAATCCGGCAGCCACGTAAGGGCTCGCGAACAGCGACTTGATGCGGCTCTCGAGAAAGACGCCGAGCACCGCCGCAGGGATGGTGCCGACAAGGAGAAGCATCGCGAGGCGCTCGGTGTCGGTCTGCATCTGGCCGCGGATCGCTGCCGTGAAGAACCCGCGGATGATGGCCACCCACTGTGTGCGATACAGAACAAGAAGAGCAGTCGCGGTGCCCAGGTGGAGCAGCACGAGGAAAGGCACGAATGACGGGTCGGACTGCTTGAAGCTCCAGTGCAGGAGGGTGGGCACGATGACCGCGTGGCCGAGTGAGGAGACGGGGAAGAGCTCGCTGGCGCCCTGCAGCAGGCCCATGAACAGCACCTGGGCCAGGCTCACGGGCTAGATTTTCACGCAATGGATCGAGTCGCCGTGTTCAACCCCGCGGTGAGGACGCTCGACGAATCGGTGGCGCGGGCCAAGACCGCCGACCGGCTCGGCTTCGAGTCCGTGTGGACGACACAGATGCCTGACGCTCGCGATGCGGCCATCGTCC
>DASPYE010000009.1:0-3519 GCA_035636935.1 Candidatus Dormiibacterota bacterium
AGCGCGGGACGCAGCACGGCCAGCCAGGGCGGCGGCTCGAAGCCTTGGAGCGCGGTCGAGGAGATGAGGTAGGCGACCCAGCGCGGATCGATCCGTTCCCCCGATTCGAAATCAGCGGATGGCGACGCGCCCAGCTCGCCGATGGGGCCGGCGAGCGGCCCCGTGATCAGAGCTCGTCCGACGACCTCGTGGTCGATGCCCCATGTGTCGAGATAGTTCTCGTCGAAGAAGTGGCCGAACGGTCCGTGTCCGACGTCATGAAGCAGACCGGCGATTCGCATCGTCTCTTCGATGAGCTGTGGCGAGGGCACGTCCCCGCACGACGCCTTCAGCGACGTGTAGAGATGACGCGCCCACTCGCCGGCGAGATGCATCGCGCCGAGAGCGTGCTGAAACCGTGAATGCTCAGCGGTCGCGAAGACCCACCACGCACTCTGGAGCTGGTGGATCCGCCGCAGGCGCTGCAGCCACGCGTGGTCGACGAGGTCCTGCTCGGCAGCCCGGCCGGCGACCCCACCGGGCCCGCCCTTCGTGATGCGAAGGTATCGGTAGATGGGATCGCTGGAGAGATTGACGCGCGAATACTCGGAACGAGCTTCGTCCACGAAGCGATTATTGCCGTGACCGGTCATTGGTGGATCGCCCGCCCTTGACCGAGCTGTTGGCGGAAGGTGTCGAGCTCTTTAACAACGGCCGCTACTGGGACGCGCACGAAGCCTGGGAACGCGAATGGACGCCCGACCGGAAAGGTCCGGACAGTGGCTTCTACAAGGGCCTGATCCAGGTGGCCGCCGGCTGTCTGCACTACACACGCCACAACAGGCGGGGCGCGGTCAACAAGTGGCGGAGCGGGGCGGATTACCTGAAGCCGTATCTCCCACGCCACCACGGACTGATCCTGGAACCTCTCGTCCGATCCGTCGAGGACTACCTCGAGGCGATGTCAGGGCGGGCGTGGCCGGAGCTGAAGATGCCGGCCATCCGTCGGGGGCGGTAGCCCGACTGCGCGGGCTTTGCCCGCGCCGGGCGACAGGGGGGACGACCCCCCTAATCAGGAGTAGGGCGGAAACCGCCTCCCGGCCGCGGTCTCGATCAGACCTCCGTGACCGAGGCGAAGGAGATCGCCGGCGTCGGCCCGACCGTAGGCGAACACGAACGGCAGGAGCAGATCGAGCGAGCTGTTGCGCCCAAACCCGGCACATGACGCGACGCCCACCACCGCGGCCTGGCGTAAGCGTCCGAGCCAAAGCATGCTGCCAGGGTGCATCGGCGCACCGAGCTGGAGGAGCTCTCCTCCCGCGTGTGTCAGCTCCGCATAGGCGGGATCGAGCGGATCGATCGCGGACGCTCCGGCGAACAGGACGAGCTCCGCGCCGCTAGTGGTCGCTTCCTGATATGCGGCCGCCACGGCCTCGCCCGTCCGAGCGACCTCACGTACGGCGACCAGCTCGGCGCCGTACCAGCCGAGCTTGGCCGTTACGGCGGACCGAAACAGGTCGCGAGCTTTGGGCTTCAGGCGCTCGGTGGCCACGACAAAGGTTTTCAGTGGCCGGAACGGCAGCAGCTCGACCACCGGTCCGTTTTCCCGGCACAGGCGCTCGGCCTGCTCGATCAAAGCCCCCGGAACCGCCACCGGTGTCACCTTGCAGCCGGCCACCTCTTCGCCCTCGGCGACGGCCTGACCGTCCATCAGGGTGAACAAGGACATGTATCCGAGCCTGTTGATCGCGTCGACCACCTCCCCGCGAACGCGGACCAGTCCACGGCGCCGGGCGATGAGGCGGGACTGGCTCTGCACCGGTGGCTTGGCTTCGAGTCCGGGGACTGTCAGCGCGGCAGCAAGGCGGGCGGCAGCCTCATCCTCATGAACATCACCAGGCTGCAGCTCGATGACGTGGATCTCGCCGGCCTGCCGGACACGCGCCAGGTCTGCCGCCCGGAGGATGCTTCCCTTGCGAAGCTCTGGCCCGAGGTCGTGGACGAGTACGCGTCCTTTAATGTCGGCCTCGGTCGCGGCCTTCCCGTTGAGGCGGATCGCCTTCATGTAATTGAGAGGATAGATTCGAATGAGTCGGCCCCCGGTCCGGCTGTACAACACCTTCACCCGCTCGAGGCAGGAGCTCAGGCCGATCAGCGACGGCGTGGTGCGGATCTACTCGTGCGGGCCCACCGTCTATCGCTACGTGCACGTCGGCAACCTGCGGACGTTCATGCTGCCGGACCTCCTTTGCCGCAGCCTGACCTACCTCGGCTATCAAACCCATCAGGTCATGAACATCACAGATGTCGGCCACCTCACCGATGACACGTTCGACCGAGGCGAGGACAAGATGCTCGTCTCCGCCCGGTTGGAGAACAAGTCGACCGACGAGATCGCCGCCTACTACACCGACGCGTTCATGAGCGACATCCGCAAGGTGAACATCCGACCTGCGCTCGGGTATCCCCGCGCCACGCAGTACATCCCGCAGATGGTCGAGCTGATCAAAAAGCTGATCGTTCAGGGCCACGCCTACGAGATCGGCGGCACCGTTTATTACGACATAGCGACATTTCCCGCCTACGGCCGGCTGTCGCGCAACACGACTGACAAGCTGCTCACCGGAGTGCGCGGCGACCCCGATCCGCGCAAGAAGCATCCTGGTGACTTCACGCTCTGGAAGGCAGCCGGCGAGCACCGGCAGCAGGTGTGGCCAAGCCCTTGGGGCGAAGGATTTCCGGGCTGGCACATCGAGTGCTCCGCCATGTCGCTGTCACTGCTCGGCGACCACTTCGACATCCACACCGGAGGCGCCGACAACGTCTTCCCCCACCACGAGGCAGAGATTGCGCAGTCCGAGGCTGTGACGGGCCATCGCGTCGTCGGACTGTGGATGCACGGAGGATTGCTCATGCTCTCGGGCGCGCGGATGGCCAAGTCGGCCGGCAACTTCTTCCGCATCACCGAGCTGGAAGACCAGGGGTTCGACCCGCTCGCGTTTCGCTACCTCGCGCTGCAGGCGAAGTACAGGGCGCCCCTCAACTTCAGCACCGAGAGGCTTGCGGGCGCCGATCGTGCGCTCACACAAGTGAGAGAGCGGGTTGCTGCATGGTCGGGCCAATCAGTTCCCGAGGTGAGCGCACCCGGTGAGGAATGGGAGTCGCGGTTCCGAGCCGCCATCAGTAACGACCTCGACATGCCGGCGGCGATGGCCCTCGTCGCGGAGGTCATGCGGTCGTCTACGCCGGGGCCCGCGAAGGCATCACTCCTCACGCGGTGGGACGCAGTCCTCGGCCTCGACCTCGATCGCCCGACGCCGGAGGGGCGGCTGCCCGACGGCGCCGCGGAGCTGCTCGAGGCGCGAGAGAAAGCACGGGCCGCGAAGGACTTCGCGAGGTCGGATCAGCTGCGTGAAGAGCTGGCGGCGCTTGGCGTCAAGGTGCTGGACACCGCGGCTGGACAGCACATCAAAAGATAGGAGCCGAACCTTGCGGCCCGGCCCCACGAGAGGAAGGGGTCAGAAGTGAATTGCCGCTAGG
>DASPYE010000010.1:0-12056 GCA_035636935.1 Candidatus Dormiibacterota bacterium
TGAAGGTCGCGTTTGATCTGCGACGATTGAGGGCCTAGATGCCCCGTCCTGGCGCAGTCATCGAAGTCGACCGCAACACGCCGCCGGTGCTCTTTCACTTCGGCGAGGGAATCCGGCTGGAAAAGATGCCGTTCGGGTCGCGCATCGTCTATCCGCCCGACCCGTTCGAGCCGATCGCCCACCCCGAGCGCGCGATCAAGCGCGCGCTGGCCAAACCTCTCGAGGACGACCCGCTGAAGTCACTCCTGCGGCGCGGAATGAAGCTCACGATCGCATTCGACGACCTCTCGCTGCCTTTGCCTCCGATGGCGGCGCCTGACGTGCGCCAATTGGTGATGGAGGAGGTCATCGACATGGCGGCGGAGGCCGGCATCGATGATCTGCACATCATCGCCGCGCTTGGTCTGCACCGGCGGATGACGGAGGACGAGCTGCGCCACATCGTCGGTGAACGCATCTTCAGCACATTCCACCCCGATCGCCTCTATCAGCACGACGGGGAGGACACCGAGAACAACGTCTACATCGGCAAGACCGCGGAAGCTGAGGAGGTCACGCTCAACCGCCGCGCTGCGGAGTCAGACCTGGTCGTTTACATCAACCTGACCCTGGTGCCGATGGACGGCGGGCACAAGTCGATGTCGACCGGACTCGCCTCGTTCCGCAGCATCCGCGCGCATCACAACGCCAAGACGCTGCTCGCGTCGCGCTCGTATATGAACCCGCCCGATTCGGCGCTGCATCATTCGTGCATCCGCCAGGGTCAGATCATCGAAGACACCGTACGGGTCTTCCACATCGAGACGACCGTGAACAACCACGCGTTTCCCGCGATCGCGAACTTCATGCAGAAGCGCGAGACAGATTGGACCCCGCAGGACCAGGCGATGTTCCTCGCCACCAAGCAGATGACGGATCTCGCGCCGGTCGCTTTCAAGCGCAACGTTTTCCACGCAATGCGTGCCCCTTACGGGCTCACCTCCGTGCAGGCCGGGCAGGTCGACGCCGTGCATGACAAGACGCTCGACGCGGTGCGCAAGCAGCTGACGGTCAACGTCGAGGGTCAGACCGACATCGTGACCCTTGGCGTGCCGTACCTCGGGCCCTACAACGTCAACTCGGCGATGAATCCGATCCTCGTCGTGTGCATGGGCCTCGGGTATCTCTTCAACTTTTACCGCAACAAGCCCGTACTGCGAAAGGGCGGCGTGCTGATCCTCACCCATCCGTGCCGCTACGAGTTCGACGCGGTCCAGCACCCGAGCTACATCGACTACTACGACGAGGTCCTGGCCGACACCACCGACCCGATCGAGATCGAGAAAAAGTACGAGATGCGGTTCGCCGAGGACCCATGGTTTCGGCAGCTCTACCGCAAGTCACACGCCTACCACGGCATCCATCCTCACTATGCCTGGATTTGGGCAGCCCACGCGATGGACCACGCGGGCGATGTCATCTTCGTCGGAGCGGACCGCGACGTCGTCCATCGCCTCGGCTTCAAGTGCGCCACCACGCTGGAGGACGCGTTCGAGATGGCCGAGCAAACCGTCGGCCGTTACCCGACGGTGACACACCTCCGAATGCCGCCGATAATGCTTTGCGAGGTCGACTAGGTGACACGGGTCCTCTTGCTCGCGTCGGTTTTCATCCTCGCTGCGTGCGCGGCCCCGGGAACGGCCCAGCCAGCATCTCCATCCGCCCAGAGCATCGCCGGCAACGATTCGGATTTCTCTGGCATGACCAGGTGCCCGGAGAGCGGCTCGTGGGACGACTACCTCAAGGCTGAGCAGCAGAGCGACCCCACCACGTATGAGACCGACAAGAAGGACTGGGACCAGATGAAGGCGGCAGGTGCCGACGATGGCTACGTGGCGGCCTACGCCCAGAACTCGTCGGAGTGCGCGATCTTCAGCGCGGATACGCCGCCGAAGGGCAAGGTCACGTACGTCTTCGTCGTCCGCTTCAAGGACCAGCCGTCAGCCGAGGCGAGCTACAAGACCTCCGCCAAGGACTTCCACGTCAGCGATTCCGACCTGGCGGACGTCAAAGCCGCAGGCGGCACCGTGACCCAGGGCAGCGCGACGGGGTTAGGCGACAACTCGCTCGAGGCATATGTGTCGTTTGCAGGCGAGTCGATCTTCGTGGGCTTCTGGCAGAACAAGCGCTACGAGGTCGCCGTCATTGCGACCAACACGCCATCCGACGACAGCCAGACGACGAGCAAGAACATCAACGGCCGGATTCGCTGAGTGGCCTGGTATTCCGACGGGCCGCTGACTCGGATCGCGGCGTTGGCGGGCGGCGCGGTCGGCGACGTGGCACGCGTGCGACGCGCGTGGCACTGGAACGCCCCTCGCCCGCACACGTGGCCCGAGCAAGGCGCCGTCGTGCCGGCGCCGGCGAGCGATCTGGGCTGGGCGCGCGCAGAGCCGGTGCGTTCGATCCGCTACCTCATCCAGCACGCATTGCTCCTCCCGTTCACCCAGGCGATGGTGCACCCGAAGGTCGAGGGCAGGGAGTGGGTACGCGAGCTCGAGCGGCCGGTGATCTTTGCGGCGAATCACTCGAGCCACGCCGACACTTCGCTCATCCTCCACTCGCTCACCGACTCCGCCCGTGACCGCACCGTCGTCGCCGCCGCCGCCGATTACTGGTTCAAGCACCCGATCCTTGGCAACATCGTCAGTCTGTTCCTGAACACGTTTCCCTTCTCCCGGACGGGTGGCGCGCAGGGCCAGTTGCACAGCTCGAGCCAGCTGCTCAAGTCGGGTTGGAACCTCGTGCTGTTTCCGGAAGGCAGCCGCACGCCGGACGGCCGGATCCAGGAGTTCAAGCCCGGCGTGGGATTTCTCGCCAAAGAGACCGGCACGCCGGTCGTGCCGATGCACATCCGCGGCGCCTACAACGTGATGCCGCGCGGCCAGAAGCTACCGCTGCCCGGACCCGTCAGGGTCCGCATCGGCAAACCGATGGCGCCGCAGAAGCAGGAGGGCACACGCGAGTTCACCGCCCGCGTCGAGAAGGCTGTGCGCACGCTCGCGGCCGAAGACCGGCAGCCCGAAATCCAGGGCACCTGGATCGAACGGTGGCGCGCTTCCAAGCCACGCCACCTGAGATACGGAGATGCCGGCTGATCTAGAGGCAGGGCGGCGCGCGTACGACCGGAACGACTGGTCGGAGGCGTACGAGCACCTGCAGGGCGCGAACGAGCCGGAGGACCTCGACCGGCTCGCCGTCGCCGCCCAGCTCGTGGGCAAAGATGAGGAAGCCGGGGACCTTCTTCAACGCGCTCACAACGCATATCTCAAACGTGGAGAGATCCTGCCGGCCGTTCGCAGCGCGGGCAACCTGGTCATGAATCTCATGCAGCGCGGCGACCATGCTCAGGCTGGAGGCTGGCTCGCGCGCTGCCGGCGGCTCCTCGATGACGGAAAGCGCGATTGCGTTGAGGTGGGTTACCTGATCGTGCCCGCTGCACTGGGGACGCTGATGCAGGGCGAGGTTGAGCGCTCGAGCGAGATGTTCCAGCAGGTGCTCGACATTGCATTTCGTTTTGGTGACCCCGACCTCCAGGCGTTTGGACGTCTCGGGCGCGGATCGTCGCTGATCGGTTTGGGGGAGGTCGCCGCCGGCCTCGCGCTGCTCGACGAGAACATGGTGGCGGTCACGTCGGGCGAGCTGTCGCCAATAGTCGCCGGGGTCGTCTACTGCGCGCTCATCGACAGCTGCCGCGAGATCTACGACCTGAAGCGCGCACATGAATGGACATCCGCGCTCGACCAGTGGTGCGAGTCACAGCACGGGATGGTCCCGTTTCGCGGCAACTGCCTTGTCTATCGGTCGGAGATCAAACAGCTGCACGGAGATTGGTCCTCCGCCATGGCCGAGGCCGAGAAGGCTCGCGACCGGCTCACGACGCCTGACGTTCAACCGGCGGCGGGCGAGGCGTTCTACCAGCTGGGAGAGCTGCACCGCCTTCGCGGAGACCTCGTAAGTGCTGAGGTGGCTTACCGCCAGGCCCACGAGTCGGGTCGTTCGCCCCAGCCCGGCCTGGCCCTGGTCAGGCTCGCGAAGGGCAAGACAGAGGCAGCCGCCACCGCCGTGCGGCGCGCGCTCGACGAGGCGGGAGTTCCTGCCGCCAGGTGGGCTGTGCTGCCCGCGTTCATCGAGGTGATGGTGGCGGCGCGCGACATGGGTGCGGCGCGTGAGGCGGTAACCGAGCTCTCCGCCGTCGCTGAGAGGATCGGTACGCCGTATCTGCGCGCTCGCGCGAAACAGGCGGAGGGTTCTGTCCTGCTTGCCGAAGGCGCTCCCCGTGAAGCCATCAGGTCTCTTCGCTCGGCGCTTGCCACGTGGCGGGAGCTCGACGTCCCTTACGAGGTCGCGCGGACGCAGGCGTTGATCGGACAAGCCTGCGATTCGCTTGGCGACCGCGACGCCGCAGCTCTGGAGCTCGACTCGGCACGTAAGATCCTCGCCCGCCTTGGCGCCCCCACAGCGCCCGTTGCCACTCCGGGTGGGCTCTCAGTGCGAGAGGTCGAGGTGATTCGCCTTCTCGCCGCTGGCAAGTCGAACCGCACCATCGCCGCCGAGCTTTTCATCAGTGAGAAGACCGTGGCGCGGCACGTGAGCAACATCTTCACGAAGCTCCGCGTTTCGACCCGGGCCGCCGCCACCGCCTACGCGTACGAGCACGGGCTGCAAGCCGGGCGTACGTAGAACTACCCACTCCGCCCGACCAACAAATTGGACATTTCGGTCGATGTGTCGCGCCCTCGTCGAGGCATACGTTCGTCGCCACCAAGCAAGGAGGCGAGCGATGGAAACGAGATTCGACACGATCGTTATCGGCGGCGGGCAGTCAGGCCTGGCGACCGGCTACCACCTGGCAAAGCAGGGCCGGTCATTCGTCATCCTCGACAGGCACCCTCGTATCGGAGATGCGTGGCGCACGCGCTGGGACTCACTGCGCGTCTTCACACCCGCCAAGTACGACGGCCTTCCCGGGATGCGCTTTCCGGCGCCGCGGCTTTCGTTTCCAACCAAGGATCAGGTCGCGGACTACATGGCTGCCTACGCGTCGAGGTTCAACCTGCCGGTTCGCACCGGGGTTTCCGTCGATCGCGTCGTGCGGATCGGAGACGAGTTCGAGGTGACTACTAACGCGGGAACCTTTTGCGCGGCAAATATGGTCGTGGCGACGGGGGCGAGTCAGGCCCCAAAGGTGCCGGCGTTTGCCTCCGAGCTGTCGTCCGATGTCACCCAGATGCACTCGAGCTTCTACAAGAACCCGGGACAACTTCACGATGGTGCGGTCCTGGTCGTGGGGCTGGGCAACTCGGGCGCCGAGATCGCAAACGAGGTCTGCCGCAGCCGCAAGGCATATCTTTCCGGCTCACCGTCCGGGGAGATGCCCGGGCCCCACGGCGCCATGACCGCGGCGTTCGTGCTGCCGGTCTTCCTGTTTCTCGCCAGCCACCTCCTGACGCTCGACACGCCGGTCGGCCGGAAGGTGCTTCCCACGATGCAGGGCCAAGCGGCGCCATTGATCCGGACGAAGGTCAAACACCTCGAGGCGGCAGGAGTCGAAAGGGTTGCGAGGGTGACCGGCATTCGGAATGGGCTGCCTCTGCTCGCGGACGGCCGGACGCTCGATGTCGCGAACGTGATCTGGTGCACGGGTTTCCGGACCGACTTCTCCTGGATCAATCTTCCAGACGCGTTCGCAGCCTCGGGCGCGCCGATCCAGTACCGAGGCGTGGTCGCCTCCCAACCGGGCCTCTACTTCGTGGGGCAGGAGTTCCAGTACGCGTTCACCTCAGACGTGCTGCCGGGGATCGGCCGCGACGCCGCATACGTCGCCCGCCACATCACCGGTCGCGAAACGTCAACCGGGCGGGTCGACTCGAAAGACCGGATGGTCAGGCGCGATCCGGCGGAGCTCGGCGTCCGATGATTCCGCACTTACCCCGCCGAAGAACATCCCAACCTCGAACTTCCACCGCTTCAGGTAGTCGCGCAGCAACGGAACCTTTTGGTCGTCAGGGATTTCGGTGGCGTGGAAAGGCTGCGCCCTGCTCCCCAGCATCAGCTGCCCAGTCCCCGAGACGCGGATGTTTCGCACCCACTGCGTGTGGCCGCGCGGCGCGACGAGATATTGCCTGCCCTCATGCGTTAACAGGTTCACGGGCGAGCTGCGCCACTCGCCGGACTTGCGACCTCGCACCCGGAGCACGCGCGAACCCCACACGCTGACGCCCATTCGCGTGAGGGTCGCGACGACGCGATTGAAGACGTGCTTGGTGAACCAATCGGGTCGCTGGTAGTGCTCCTGCTTCACGCCAACTACGATAACCACGCATTGACCTACTCGATCGTCGCCCGCGACAAAGAGACCGGAGAGTTCGGCGTCGCCGTCCAGTCGCACTACTTCCAGGTCGGCCCGACGGTCCCCTGGGCGCTCGCCGGCGTGGGCGCTGTGGCGACGCAGTCGATGGTCAACGTCAGCTTCGGTCCGCTGGGGATCGATTACATGCGAGCCGGTTACACCGCGGAGCAGGCGCTGAAAGCGCTGCTCGCCGGCGATTCCGAGCCGCAGTCGCGGCAGGTCGCACTCGTCGACGCCCAGGGCAACGTCGCGACTCATACAGGCAGCAAGTGCATCCCCGCCGCGGGGCATCGCCTCGGCGAAGGTTTCAGTGTTCAGGCCAACCTGATGGAGAAGGACACCGTGTGGGACGCGATGTTCGGGGCCTACACGAACAGCAAGGAGCCGCTCGCCGAGCGCATGATGGCCGCGCTCGATGCGGCCGAGGCCGAGGGTGGCGACATCCGCGGCAAGCAGTCGGCGGCGATGCTCGTCGTATCGGGCAAACCTACCGGCCGCTCGTGGGAAGACCGCGTCATCGAGATCCGGGTCGAAGACGCGCCTGACCCGCTCGCGGAGCTGCGCCGCCTGCTGCGGGTGAAGCGCGCCTACATGGCTCTCAACGATGCCGACCGCGGCGCCGACGGCAGCGATCAAGCCAGCGCGGCCGCCAAGCTCCAAGAAGCGCTGTCGCTCGCGCCCGAGATGGTCGAGATCGCGTTCTGGGGCGGACTCGGCATGGCCCAGCAGGGCAAGCTCGATGCGGGATGCGAGCTCATGATGCGGGCGGTGAAGAAGGACCGCCGCTGGATCGAGACGATCAGTCGCCTGGTCGCGTCGGACCGTCTCCCCGCCGACGTCGCGAGCAACATCGAGGAGCGTCTCACGGCGTCCGCACCACGTCCTTAGACTTCACTGGTCTTGGGTAAGAACAAAGGCCGTCGCGCCCCGCGGCGTCCGACGAAAGCACGCAAGCCTGACCGGGACGACGGCGATCCGAAAGAGCAAGCCGTCGTCATGGACGCGGTAGTTTCGCTCGCGCTGCCGAACGCTATGTTCGAGGTGGAGGTCGAGGGCGGCCACAAGCTGATCGCGTATGCGGCCGGCCGCATGCGCCGCTACTTCATCCGCATCACCCCTGGCGATCGCATCCGCGTCGAGCTCTCACCGTACGACCTCACCCGCGGTCGCATCGTCTACCGCTACAGGGATTGATCGCCGAGCTCCTCGAATCGATCGAGAAGGGCCGCGTCTTCGACCTCGAGCAGCTTCGCTACGCGGGCGCGCCGTCGCACCCCGCGCATCAGCCGGGCTTCAACTACTTCCTACATCGTCATCACGCACGCGGTGCGCCTGAAGCGCGTACCGGCGCGTCGGGCATCGTCATCATGCCCGAGCACTCGGGCACTCACATCGATGCACTTGCCCATCAGGCCGAGAACCTCACACTCCACGGAGGCATCCATGTCGACGAAGGGGTGCAGACGTCGGTCGGGTTCCGGAAGCTCGGCATCGAGACGATGGCGCCCTTGGTTGCGCGCGGTGTGTTGCTCGACGTCGCGGGCGGGCGGCGGCTGGACCCTGAGCACGCGATCACGCCCGCGGAGCTGGAGCAGGCCGCGCGGGCGGAGGTTCGCCCTGGGGACGTGGTTCTGGTGCGGACCGGCTATGGCTCGCTTTGGTCCAACCCGGAGGAGTATCTCCACGCCGCCGGCGTGAGCGCGGCGGGATCGAAGTGGCTCGCCGCAAAAAAGGTGGCCGCGGTGGGGGCCGACAACATGGCGTTCGACGTCATGGGGCCGGCCGATCCCGAGTTGAAGGTCACACTGCCCGCGCACATCCTCCTGCTCGTCCGCGCCGGGATACCGATCATCGAGAACCTGAACCTGGAGGAGCTCGCCGCGGCGAAGATCTATGAGTTCGTGTTCGTCTGCCTGCCGCTGAAGATGCGCGGGGCGACAGGCTCGCCGGTCCGGCCGATCGCGATCGCCTAGCAGCTAGATTGGATGGTCATGGAGCAATCTGACTTTCCCGCGCCGGCCGATGGTTTCGTCGTTACGCACTTTCTGGTGGTGTCGGATCAGGATCGATCCCGCGAGTTCTACAAGAACGTGTTCGGCGCCAAGGTGGTGCTGGAGCGCGACCCGGTAATCGTGAAGATGGCCAACACCTGGCTGATCCTCAACAACGGCGGGGGGCCGACGGACGACAAGCCCACCGTCACGCTCACCACACCGCCCGACCCGAATCGCACCAGCGCGTTTCTCAACATCCGGGTCGCAGACATCGCGCGGAGCTATGAGGATTGGTCGGCGAAGGGAGCGCAATTCCTGACCGCGCCGAAAGATCATGGCCGCGAGATCAGGGCGTACATTCGCGACCCCGACGGCCACCTCATCGAGGTAGGCGAAGCAAGGCGCTGAGCCCGGCGTAGCCGCGGGACGGGGCTTGTCGTTCTAAAAGCGTGGGCGTAGTGAGCCTGTTCGCGATTCTGGCCACCTTCCTGATAGCCGCGCCGGCGCCGGTCCCGACCGAGCGCGTCCTCAACGTCCCGTGGGCGCACCAGGTGCACAACCTGTCGTGCGAGGCGGCAGCGCTGAGGATGGCACTGTCCTATTACGGCATCTCGGTCGACGAGCTGAAGCTGATCGATTACATGAGTCGCGATCCGCGTCCGGCGAGACTTGACGCCGCCGGGCACCCCACGCTGTGGGGAGACCCGGCTGCCGGGTTCGTAGGCAGCCCCGATGGCCGCATCGAGCGCTACACGGGCTACGGCGTCTACTACCAGCCGCTTGCGCTGGCCGCGATGCTGGCCGGAGCCAATGTGGTCGAGGCGGGTTCAGGCCTTTACGGCGCTCCGGTCTCGCCCGCGCACGTCTACCAGGCGGTCCTCGACGGCCACCCGGTCGTGGCCTGGATCAGCAACACCTACCGCCAGGTCGATCTGGCGCGGTATGTCGCGTATGACGGGGCGACAGTCCGCTACACGCTGACCGAGCATGCGGTGACGATCATCGGCGTCAGACGCGATGCAGTGCTGGTCAACGATCCGTGGTTCGGACGCGCCTGGCACCCAAAGGCGCAGTTCGAGTCGGCCTACAGGACATTTGGCGAGATGGCGGTCGTCCTGGGATCGCCCAACAATTCCCCGCTCACGGGCCAGTAACCCAAGTCCTCTCCATTCAAGGGGAGCCGGGGCATGGGGCCGCCGGAGCCGCCGCGGATGAGGCCCGCTTAGCGCCTACCCACGGTCTGGAAACAGTCCAGGCAGTACACGGGCCGTGCCCCCGTCGGCACGAACGGCACCTGCGTCGGCTTGCCGCAGTTCGAGCAGACCACGTCATGCATGACCCTCGCGCGGCCGCCGCCGTTGCCGTCCGCCTGGCGCCTTGCGGCCCGGCACTCCGGGCAGCGCCGCGGCTCGTTCTGGAGCCCGCGTGATTGGTAGAACTCCTGCTCCCCCGACGTAAAAAGGAACTCCCGCCCACAGTCGCGACACGTCAACGTCCTATCCACGAAGCTCACCGTCACCGAACTGGCCTCCCCTTAAATTCGCGCTGAGGCCCCCCGGACAGATGGCGGCCGGACTACCCTCGGCGTGCGGTGGCGATTCTAACTCGCCTGGCGAACATTTGGAGGCATAACCTTACAAGCCTTTACGCGCGCACGGCCGCCCGCTCCCTCTCTTCCTCATCGAGCTCGACCGGAGGCGCCTCGAAGCCCAGCTCGCGACGTGCCCCCGTCAGGGGTACCTCCCTCATGAAGAAGGTGGCGACCAGGGCCAGCACGAGGATTCCGCCGGCGAAGAGGTAGATGTCGTGGAGCGTGTCGGAGAGGGCAAAGCGGATGGCCCCCACGACTGCCGGCGGCAGCTTGGCGAGCAGGGTCGGGTCGAGGATCGCGTTGGCGCCGCCTGAAGGCAGGCCACCCGCGAGTGGCGGAAGGTGCAGGTCCGCCAGCCGTGTGCTGAGGTAGTCGGGCAGCCGGTTCGCAAGCACGGCGCCGAGGATCGCGCTGCCGACGGTGCCGCCGAGGTTGCGCCAGAACTGGATCTGGCTTGAGGCCACCCCCAGAAACTCGCGCGGCAGGGCCGTCTGGACCGCGGTCAGGTACAGCGGGAAGGTGATGCCGATCCCCGAGCCGACCACGATCAGGTCGACAACGACCCGCCACTCTGGCACGGACGGTGTGACCTGGGAAAGCATCCACATGCCGGCGATCATGACCACGACGCCGATCGTGCCCAGGAATCGGTAGTACTTGATCCGCCGCATGATGAAGCCGGTCGCGGTGCTCGCCCCGAGCAGGCCAAACATCATCGGGGTGATCAACGCGCCCGAGTTGGTGGCGCTGATGCCGAGCACGCCCTGAAAGACGAGCGGCGTGAAGAGGATGGAGCCGAACATCCCGAACGCGGTGATGAATCCCACGATCATGCTGACGCTGAAGGTCGGGTTCTTGAACAGATGCAGCGGCACGATCGGGTGCTCCGCCCGCGACTCGACGAACACGAATGCCGCCAGCATCGCCGCAGCGATCGCGAGCAAGCCGGTGACCTGCGGTGAGGTCCAAGCGTGGTCGCGCGTGATGGAGAGCGCGATCAATAGTGGAACGATGCCGGCGGCCAGCGTCGCCGCGCCCCAGAAGTCGATGTCGCGCCACGAAGCCTTGGAGCGGACGTAGGGCAGACCGGCCAGTACGACCAGCACAGCGATGATGCCGACCGGGATGTTCACCTCAAACACCCAGCGCCAGCTGAAGTGGTCGGTGATGAATCCACCGGTGGTTGGGCCGACGATCGAGGACAGTCCGAAAACACCACCGAAGAGTCCGGCGGTGCGGCCCCGCTGGTCGGGCGGGAAGAGATCGCCGATGACCGTGAAGACGGTCGCGAACAGCACCCCGCCGAACAAGCCCTGGATGCCCCGGAACACGATGAGCTGGTTCATGTCCTGGGCCAGGCCGCAAAACGCGGAGGCGATGACGAAACCGATCATCCCGGCGAGCAGGAACGGCTTGCGGCCGAACAGGTCGCCGAGCTTGCCGGCGATCGGGGTCATGGTCGTCGAGGTGACCAGGTAAGCCGTCGTCACCCAGGCCAGGCGGTCGAGGCCGTTGAGGTCGGCCACGATCCGCGGGATCGCGGTACCGACGATCGTCTGGTCGAGCGCCGCCAGCAGCAGGGCCAGCATGGTGCCGGCCGTCGCGAGAATCACGCGCCGGCGTGAGAGTCCTTGAGAAATCACTTGCCCAGCTCCTTCCTGGCGTTCTCCACCAGCAACAGGCACAGGTGTCGAAGCTGCGCCAGGTCGTCTTTGCTCATTCCTTCCACCATCTCGACCTGCCTCTCGAGGCCTGCGCGCCAGATCGATTCGATGCGCTCACGGCCGGCCGCGGTCAGGCGGGCGTGGATGGACCGCCTGTCTGTGGCGTCGGGAACGCGCTCGACCAGCCCGTCTTTCTCGAGGTGGTCGACGAGGCCGGTGATGTTGCGAGGGGTGGAGTCGAGGTCGTTCGCGAGATCGCCCAACGGCATATCGCCGCAGCGGTAGAGCCGGAACAGGACGCCGAGCCGGCCCTCGCTGAGCCCGTGCTGCTCGGCCCATCTCTCCTGCAGCAGGTGCACGGAGCGGCCCGCAAAGCGGACAGCGGAGAGCGCTTCGATGGCGCCCAGCTCGATCTT
>DASPYE010000011.1:0-1840 GCA_035636935.1 Candidatus Dormiibacterota bacterium
CCGAGCTCGAGCGCGGACTGGCTCGTCCAGCGGCCGGTGCCTTTCTGCTCGGCCTCATCTTCAATGGCATCGACCAGTGAGCTCTTGGCGCCGTCGTCGTGCTTCGCGAGGACGTACGAGGTGATCTCGATCAGGTAGGACTGCAGGCGTCCGTTGTTCCACTCGCGAAACACCGACGCGAGCTCGTCGGCGGACAGGCCGAGTGCGTTGTGCAGCAGGTCGTACGTCTCGGCGATCAGTTGGATGTCCGCGTACTCGATCCCGTTGTGGACCATCTTCACGAAGTGGCCGGCACCATCGGGGCCGATGTACGTGCAGCAGGGAACGTCATCGACCTTGGCCGCGATCGCCGTGAGCATGTCCTCGACGCGCGCGTAGGACTGGTGCGTCCCACCGGGCATGATGCTCGGCCCGTGGAGCGCACCCTCCTCGCCGCCCGAGACGCCGCTGCCGATATAACCCAGGCCGAGCTTCTCGACCGCAGCGGCGCGACGCTGCGTGTCCTGGAAGAAGGAGTTGCCGCCGTCGATGATGGTGTCTCCCTTTTCCAGGACCTTCGTCAGCGAGTCGATCGATTCGTCGACGGGTGCACCTGCCTTGACCATGACGAGTACCGCCCGCGGCGGTTTGAGGATGCGTGTGAGGTCTTCGAACGCGTACGCGGCGTGAAAGTCGCCGTCCTTGCCGAACGAGCTCATGAACTCGTCGGTGCGCTGGCGGGTCCGGTTGTAGACGGCAACGCGCACGCCATGCGAGGCGAGGTTGCGCGCGAGGTTCATGCCCATGGTCGCGAGGCCCACGACCCCCATCTCCTTCTCGGGCATTCACCCAATTTACTCGGGCGGCAATCGCGAGTAGCTTTTCGGGCGGTCGCGTTTCCGGATTGGGGCGCAGCCCGAGGACGAAGCGTGGAAATCGACCGCCGACGCATCCGCCGTTTGATCGAGAAGGGCCGCAGCCAGGAGCGGCTGCTGAACCGCACGATCCGCGGTCAGCCGTGGCTCGACCCCGTCGCGGAAGCGGTGCAGAAGGCAGTCGGCGCCTTCTATGACGCGCTGGGAAGCCCGGGACGCTCGATCAAGAACGTGATGCACGGCACCACGGTGCTCGGCCATCCCATGCACCCGGCCCTGAGCGACGTGCCGATCGGCGCGTGGACGGCGGGGGTGCTTGCCGACTGGCTGTTTGTCGCGACGGGACGTGTGCCCGCGGTGGCCGCGGACCTTGCTCTGGCGGTCGGTGTCGCGGGGGCGATCTTCGCAGCGCTGACGGGCCTCACCGATTTTCATGAGACGGAGGGGCATGAGCGGAGGACGGCGATCGTGCACGGCATGACGATGACGCTCGTCCTGGTGGTCGATGGCGTTTCGCTCTGGATGCGGCTGGGCGCGCCGGAGCTGCGGATGGCGGCGATCGTGCTGGCGTCTGCGGGGTGGGTGATCGCGCTGGCGGGGGCGTACGTGGGCGGCCACCTGACGTTTGGGTTCGGAAGCGCGGTCAACCACAATGCCTTTCCTTTCGAGGGGCCGTCGGAGTTCGTGAAGGTGGGGACGCGGGGTGATTTCCCCGAGGGCGAGATGCGTCGCGTCGAGGCGAAGGGTTTGCCTGTCGCGATCCTGCGGCGCGACGGGTTGCTGCATGCGATCGGGGCGATGTGCTCGCATGCGGGTGGGCCGCTGGAGGAGGGGACGCTCGAGGGCGAGGTGGTCGAGTGCCCGTGGCATCGGTCGAGGTTCAGGTTTGGGGATGGGAGGGTGGTCGGCGGGCCGGCGACGTTCGACCAGCCGCTGCTGGAGGTGCGGGAGCGGGGCGGGGTCGTGGAGGTCAAGCTGGCCCACCC
>DASPYE010000012.1:0-4667 GCA_035636935.1 Candidatus Dormiibacterota bacterium
TGGCACATGCCTGCTGATTCCTAGTCTCACCTCAACGGATTGCACAAGCAACCGAAAACAAAAACCAGAGGAGAAAGACATGGAAGCCAGGCAGACGTTGAGAGGAAACGCCGTTCCCAAGGGCCTCGTGGTCGTGCTCGCGATGTGCGCGGCAGCCGCGCTGGCGGCTGGGGCAGCCGTCGTCAGCAAGGATCTCGCCGGTTCCGGCGCGACCACGAGCTCCACCGTCCACGCAGCGCCCGGTACCGTCCTTCGGCAGGACGCGCCGGCCGGATCAGTTCTCATCGACCGCGGCGCGGAAGCTCAGGCGGCAGCGCAGGCGGCGCCGATTCAGGCGCGCCCCGGACGCAGCAGCGGCAGCCAGTCGATCACTGACGACGGTTCGGTGCAAGCGGCCGACGCCCATGGGCCGGACTCAGACCTGACGCGGGCGCTTCCCTCGCAGAGCGACGTCCCGACCTTCCGCGAAGGCTACCGGTACTAACCAACCGTCGCACTTACCCCTATGCGACGGCCACATGAAGAGAGGAACCATCTCGGTTCCTCTCTTTGCGCGCCCAAGCGCCGTCGTCAAAACGCACGGGGGATTGGAGAAGATAGGCCTCATGAGCAAGGTGGCACGTCATGGCCACCAGGCGGCGACTCCCTCCGCGGCGCTGCCTCATCACCTGACCACGTTTGTCGGTCGCGAGGCCGAGCTCCGTTCTCTGAAGCAGCTGCTTCGCTCGTCCCGGATGGTGACGCTGACGGGCACGGGCGGCGCGGGCAAAAGTCGGCTCGCCGCCGAAGTCGCCAGGGCGGGCGGCGAGATGTGGCCCGATGGGGTGTGGTGGGTCGAGCTCGCGGCGCTCAGCGACGTGGCGGGCGCCCTGGTTACAACTCTGGAGCTCCCGGGCCGCGGACCCGCGCTGCAAGTCGTCGCGTCATGGCTTGCTGCCAAGCAAGCGCTGTTGATCCTGGACAACTGCGAGCACATCGCCGCCGCTTGCGCGACCGCGTCTCAGTCTCTGCTCGAGCAGTGCTCCAAGCTGACGATCCTGGCCACCAGCCGGGGGCCCCTCGGGGTGGCCGGAGAGGCTCGCTGGCCGGTCCCCTCGCTTCCCGAGCGGGACGCGCTTCGCCTGTTCGAGGCTCGGGCGCGTCTCGTCCGACCCGGCTTCGAGGTGCCGCCAAACTCCGCGACGATCGCGCAGATCTGCACGCGCCTGGATCGATTGCCTCTCGCCATCGAGATGGCCGCAGCGCGGCTCGACATGATGTCGGAGAGAGAGCTCCTGACCAATCTCAACGATCGCTTCCGCGTCCTGACCTCGGGTGCGCGGACGGCCCCTGAGCGGCAGCAGACGATGACCGCAACCATCGACTGGAGCTATCGCCTACTCACTGAGGACGAGGCGCGGCTGTTCCGCAGGCTGGCAGTCTTTCAGGGCGGCTTCACCATGGAGGCCGCGCAGGCAGTTTGCGCCGCGGACGATCCGGTGACAGCGCTGCCCGTGCTCACTGGGCTCGTCCAGAAGTCAATGGTCGTCGCGGACAGGTTGGGCGACGGCGGGACGCGGTACAGCTTGCTCGAATCCAACCATGACTTCGCAAGCGACAAGCTGCGGACATCGAGTGAGCTGCATGCGATCCAGGAAAGTCACCACCGCTACTTCAGCTCGCGGAAGTGGGAGCCCGTCGAGTCGGCCAACTTCTGGCACGCGCTCAGCTGGGGGCGCGATAACGCGCAAGACGGTGGTTTGAGGCTGGCCCTCGAGATCGCGGATTCTGATTTCAGCGCTCAGGCGCGGGCGGGGAAGCTCATTCTCGACTTGCTCTCACAATCAAAACCAAACGAGACGCTGAGGGTCACCGCCATGACGATGGCCGCACGCCTGGCGTGGCGCCAGGCCGACCACGCCGCAAGCAGAGCGCTTGCCGAATCCGCCGTAGCGGCCGCGCGGAAGGTCGGAGATGCAGAGCTCCTCGCGCGAGCCCTCAACGGTGCTGGACTTGTGTACGAAACGGCCGGCGAGCTGGCGCTCGCGGGCCAGATGTACGACGAGGCGATCTCGCTCTTGAGCGATCCGGCCTACCAGCGACTGGCGATCGACTTCAGCAACGGGCGGGGCCTGCTGGCACTCGCGCAAGGTGATGCGGAACGAGCGCTCGAAATCCTCAGCCGGTGCGTTGCTTTCGCAAGGTCGCAGGGCGATCCGCCCGACCTCGCCCGCTACCTCGAGAGTCTCGCCCAGGCGCAGCTCGATCTGGGCGATGCGGATCAAGCTGCCGCATCCTGGATGGAGTCGCTGTCGATCTTCCGCGTCGTCAACGACTGGTTCGGAATCATCTGGAGCCTCGTCGGTCTGTCACTGGTCGCGGCGGCACGGCGCCAGGACGACCGGACGTTGCGGCTCGCGGGCGCCGCGGACCGGCTGTCGCGCGAGTACTCGTTGACCACATGGTCGTTCAGAGCCCAACAGCTGGAGGCGGCTTGCCAGCAAGCGCGCGATCGGCTTGGCGCCAGGGGCAGGGGCGAAGCCGCCTGGAAAGCGGGCCAGGCCATGACCACCGCCGAGGCGCTCGAGTACGCCCTCGATGGACAGAGCGCCGCCGCGGAAGCGCTCACCGACGGAGGAGTGCTGAGCCGGCGTGAACGCGAAGTGGTCACGATGGTCGCGGCGGGCATGACCAGCAAGCAGATCGCGCAGCGCCTGTTCATCGCCGAGCGAACCGCCGAGGGCCACGTGGAACGCATCCGGAACAAGCTCGGTGTTCGATCTCGCACCGAAGTGGCGACCTGGGCCGTCGAGCACGGCCTGCATCCGCGCGCGCTTGACAACCCTCCACCCACGAGTAAGGTCTGACCCGGATCCCTGCTGCTGTCGGCTGGCACTTGTTGGGAGGGGACTCGTGGGTTCTGAATGGCATCCGGACGATTCGTTGCACGAGCGCGATGAGAAGGACGAGCTAAAAGGGGTCCGGAGGGTCAAGGAGGCACTTCGGAAGCACGGGGTTCGTTTCGGGGACCGAGTGATCACTTCGCGCGACAGGGGTATGGATGCGGTGCAGAGTGATCTCAAGCGCACGGGGATGCCGCCGGGCGTCGAGCAGTGGCAGATTCCGATCGCGCTTGGTGAGGGCGAGGACATCCTTTGCTTTGCAGGCCGCATGGAGCCGGGGGCGTTGGTTCCAGAGCATGCGCACAAGCAGGCCATTTTCCGGGTCGTCGTCGACGGCTCGCTCGAGTACAACGGAATGACGCTTAAGGCCGGAGACTGGATGCTCGTGCCGGCGGGGAAGGCCTACGGGTTGACGGCCGGACCTGATGGCTGCACCACGATGTATCACCACCTTCCGTGGCCATGGCCATGGTGGCCCTGGTAACGGAGGCGCTAGGCGGAGTGAGGCTGTAGAAGCTCCGCGATCGAACCTTCGAACTTGGCCAGCTGCTTGTGGACCTCGATCACCTCATCCGAGGAGACCGGGTCCGTCGGGTCGACATCTGTTCGATGCTCGGTCCACTCCGTGCCGCACGCACAACGGTGAAACATAAAGCGGTCCGTGTGAGAGCGATACGTGTAGATCGCTGCGTCTGTCAGACGCCTGCCGCAAGCGCACTTGCCTCTGTCTGGTTCCAGCTTTGACTTTTGCACTGACGTAAACCTCGACCTGTATAACGATCCTGAAACCGAATTCGTTGCATGGTACATCGGCGACCTTCGATTTGGAAGGTCAACAGACTGTAAATTTCAGCCGGAGGCGTTGAGCTCGCCCAGCAGCCCCTCGAGATCCCTCAGCCGCTCGGTGCGAGCTGCGTGTTCCAGCGTCTGGTACTGGGACAGGACGTCGACAAACCCGTCCCCGACGTCGTAACCGTGCCGGCGGAGCGCCTCGCGGCCGCGCTCGCCGAGCGCGGCAAGCACCTCGCGCACCTTGTTCTGGGGGCCGAAGTCAGGCACTCGGCGGTGGGGGTTCGACTTTCCTGAGGATCACGCGATGGCCGTGCCAGGTCTCCGGAACGGCGGCCGGCTCGTCGCCCTGGTAGCTCAGCTCGAGGCCCCAGATGCCGCCCTGCTGAATGGGGGCGATGCTCAGCTTGGTCTTCGGGTTCGCCCGCTGGAGCCGCTGCAGCAAGGCGACGCCGTAGATCACGATCGCCCCGGGAATGTTGATGGTGTTGATGCGACCGCCCTCGCTGGAGCCGTCGACGCCTGACGTGACCGAGCCGAGCGAGTGGATCATCAGGGTGACTAGGTTATCGGCTGCCGGCTCGACAGCGCGGCGAGAACCGCCTCGACCGTTCCCTCGTAGCCGAGCCGGCCGGTGTCGAGAACCATGTCGTAGTGCGCCGGGTGGTTGCGGTCGTGCCCGTATACCTGCTTGATGTAGGACGTCCAGTTCTCGTCGGTCTGTTTCAGGCGGCGCCTGGCTCCGTCCTCAGAGCTGATGCTGTAGCGGGCCATGATCGCTTTGACCCGGACCGCCTCCGCCGCCCGCAGAAAGACGTGGAGCGCGTCGGGGAGCTTGGCCAGGATGTACGCGCCGCCGCGGCCCACGATCACGACGTTGCCGCCGCGCGCCGCCTCTTCGATCACGTGCTGCGTGATCTGAAGCACGGCCTTGCGCGTGTCGAACGTCGGCGCCGCGTTGGGCGGGGTCCAGGCCGCGGCCTCAACCGGGATCAG
>DASPYE010000013.1:0-3971 GCA_035636935.1 Candidatus Dormiibacterota bacterium
GACGATCGCGCCCGCGAGGTAGACCGGACCGGCGGAGCCGGTGAAGAACGGCACCACGCTGACCGCGGCCGTCAGGACCGCATAGACGATGCTCTGCCGTTTGGCCGATTGCTCTCCCGCGACGACGGGCAGCATCGGCACATTGGCGCGGGCGTAATCGGCCTTGATCATTTGTGCCAGCGCCCAGAAGTGCGGCGGGGTCCAGAAAAAGATCACACCGAACAGCGCCAGCGCCGTCAAGTCAAGGCGACCGGTCGCCGCCGCCCAGCCGACAAGCGGGGGGACGGCGCCCGCGGCGCCACCGATGACGATGTTCTGTGGTGTGGAGCGCTTGAGCCACATCGTGTACACAAAGACGTAGATCAGCGAGCCCGCCAGCGCGAGCGACGCAGCGAGCACGTTCGCCCCCACCCACAGGACGGCGAAAGCGAGGATGTTCAGCGCGACGCCGATCGCGAGGGCGTGCCAGGCGGGGATGCGGCCGTTCGGCAGAGGACGGCGGCGGGTGCGATACATCTCGCCGTCGATGTCGCGGTCGAACCAGCAGTTGATCGCGTGGGCGCCGCCGGCGGCCAATGTGCCGCCCACGAAGACCGCAACCACGCTGGTTATCTTCGGATTGCCGTGAGCCGCCGGGAACATCACTCCTACCGCGGTGGCATCGAGGAGCAAGACAACTCGCAGCTTGAGAAGGCTCAGGTAGTCGCGCAACATGCTCATGCCGGGTGTTTGTCCACGGCGAGCCGTGACAGGGCAGGACTGCGGTCGCCTCGCGGAAGAGTCAGGAGCGCGATCGACAGCATCCCAGACCAGACCAGCGTGGCGATCGCGACGTGCAGGCCATTGAAGAACGCCGCGTCCGTCAACGCGCTGCCTGCGCCCACCGCGACCTGAAGGGCGAACACGATCGCCGTCGCAGCCGCGACACGCCGCGTCGCCTGGTGGCGAACGGCCGCGCGCAACACGTAAACGAGAAGGATTCCGGTGACCAGCACCGCCCCGCGATGCAGCAGTGTGAATGCGTTGGCGCCGGCGAAGTCGAACGCCAAGCCGCTTCCGCAAAGCGGCCACGCACGACAGCTCCCGTCCGCTGAGTTCGCCACCACGGTCGAGCCGGTCAGCAGCAGGACGTAGGTCGCGGCCGCGGCGAGCGCCGCGAGGCGCCGGAACGATACGCCGGCCACCGCGGACGTTGAGGGCAGGGACATCACCGCAGTTGCGATCAGAAAGCCGAGAATCATCATGGCCAGCGCCAGGTGCACCACCACGAGCCACGACGCCAGCTCGTTCACGACCACCACGCCTCCGAGCGCACCCTCGGCCCCGATGGCGAGCAGCGACGCGGTTGCGAGCCAAGCGACGAGTGGCCGCGTGCGCCGGAATACCAGCCAAGCGGTGATGACGGTCACGATGAGCAGCACGCCTGTGACCGCGCCGACCGTGCGATGCGAGTACTCGATGATCGAGTGGATGTCAGCGGCCGGATAAGGCCTCCCGTGACACAGCGGCCAGTCCGGGCAACCGAGCCCTGAGTCCGTCACACGCACGACGCCGCCGAGCGCGATCTGGAGGTAGGCGAAAGATGCGGTCAGGAAAGCAAAGCGTCGGAAAGTGGCGGCCGAGAGCATCCGCTGGCCAGTCTACTGAGTGACCAGAATCGACAACTCCGCCTCCAGAACCCGATCGCCGAGCTGGCCGATCTGCCTTCTGTCGATCGTGCCGTCCGGCTTGATGAAGATCGTCATGGGCAGTGCGGAGAGCCCGTACTGACGGCCAACGGAGAGGTTCGTGTCAAGCAGCGAAGGCTGGTCGACGCCGATCTGGGCGAGAAAACCGCTTGCCGTGGCGCTGCTTTCGCCCTCGTTGATCAGCAGCAATCGTGCCCCCGCGCGTGGCACGGCCGTCTTGAGCAGCGGCATCTCGGCCTTGCACGGTGGGCAGTACGTCGCCCAGAAGTTGATCACGAGTGGCTTGCCGGCGAAGTCGGCGAGGCTCACGTTCGCGCCGACCGTGGAGGTCAGCCTGAAGGCCGGCGCCCTGCCGCCGGCGGCGGGGGGAGAAGGCTCGGGCCCACCGATCGTCGCGAGCGCCTGCAGGACGTCGGGCGCGCTCCAACCGTCGCCACCCGAAGCCAGTTGCGACAGGCCTCGCGGACTGAGCATGGTCGTCAGCGATGGGGGGATATCGCCGCCGACTTTGGGGACGCCGCGGTACACGAGCCGGACGTAGCCGTGACGGTCCACGAGGGCCAGCGTCGAGACATGTGTGTCCCCAGTCGCGAGCTCCACCGCGAATGGCTTCCAGAATGCAGTCAGCTGGGCTGACGTGCCGGTGGCAAATGTCCAGCTAGCCCCCACGGCCTTGGCGTATTGAGAAAGCACAGCCGGCGTGTCGGTGGCTGGATCGGTCGTGACTTCAACCAGCTGCACGGTCGGAGGCGCGCGCTTGGCGAGCTGAAGGAACAACGCCGTGTACAGCGGGCATGTCTCGTGACAGGTCGTGTGGAAGGCCGCAATGACAACGTCTTTGCCGGCGATCGCCGCGAGGTTGAAGGGGCCCCCGGCCTGGTCGACCAGACCGAACGCAGGCATCGCAACGAACTTGCCGGAGAGCTCGCCGAGACCGAGGTTCACGTCGTCGTTGCCGGCGTAGACCGCCCCGGCGACGAGCCGGCCCTCGGCGATGCCAAGCAACAGCGGCTCGACGTGGCCGGCGCTGATCTCGACGGCGACGCTGTACGTATCGTCGCCGAGGCGCACATGGTCGTAGACGCCGACCGGAAGCGCGCTCGCGATCAGCTGGGTCTGGTCAGGTGCGGCAGGCACGCTGCCGGCGACAGTCCCGACGGTTACCCATGAACCGTCGCCCTGGCGGAGCATGAGCGTCGATGAGGGCAATGTCGTGGCCGTGCGACCCGCGGCAACGACGACAAGCGTGCCCGTGGTTGGTTGTAGACGAGGCGCGGCCCACAGAACCACGACCGCTATCACCGCCACCAGGGCCGCCGCCATCCAGAGGACCCTCGGTCGGGTCAGGGCGTCACGTGCGCGGGTGGGCTGCCGTACCTGACCGCCACCCGGTCGATGTAGGCGACGCACATCTGCGCGATCGCCGCGCTCTCGATCTGGATCACGTTCTCAGCGTTGCTTTCGCCGCTGTGCGAGAGGTTGAAGCTCCCCGCGTACACGTAGTCGTCCGCCACCAGGATCTTGGCGTGCATGAAGTCGTGCACGGTCCCCTTGGCATATGGTGTCGAGCGCTTCGCTCCGAAGCGGGCAGAAGAGGTGACCGTGTGGAACGCGCCGATCTTCCAGGCCGCGCCACCCTGGCTCGACCACTGGCGCTGCACCTCGTCCATCTGCGTCGCATCGTACACACCGGCGATGTCGACCTTGCCCTGTTCGCAAGCCTCGGCCAGAGTGCCGAGAATCGGGCCCGAAGTGATCACCGGCGAGCACACGCGGACCCGCCTCTCGGCCGAGGCGATCGAGCGTGACATGGCATGCACGAGCTTCAAGCTGCGGCCCGGACAGAAGTACGGCCGCACACGCGTCGCGTCGGACAGCGATAGCCATGGCACCGAGTAACGGCCTGAGACCGCCACGATTGGCTTGTCCCACAGTCCGTTGAAATTCGAGGAGTACGCGACCGCCACCTCACCCGAGTCGACGGTGAACATCACGTTCTCCTCGCGATTCCAGGAGTCGTTCGTCCAGTTTGTCGAACCCGTCAACACCGAGGCCGCATCGCGGACGACGTACTTGTGGTGCATCAGATCCGGCACACCGGGCACCGGTCGCACAAGAACGCCGATTGATTTCAGCTGGTCCACGAACGCCCAGTCGATCTCGGGCGGAGGGGGCACGGGAATCGTCTGCGCGTGATCTTCGTTGAAGATCAGCCTCACCGAGACCCCTCGCTTGACCGCCGCTTCGAAAGAGCGGAGCAGCGTCGCTGACGGTGATTCCTCC
>DASPYE010000014.1:0-5962 GCA_035636935.1 Candidatus Dormiibacterota bacterium
ATAGTTTGCCTCGGAGTAGCAGTTCGGCCATCCCATGTGGCCGCACTCGCCGCCGGCGCACTCTCGCCCCGACCGCGGTTGGGAAGAGGGCGGCAAGTGATGGGAGGCGTTCGGTGTGGTTTGCGCATTGCCCTCCCAACCCAGCACAAGGGGGAACCATATGGTTCGAGCTAGGGGACTGATAGTCCTCACCGCGGCGACTCTAGTCGCCTTTGCCTGCGGAGGCGGTGGAGGTGGCGGTGGTACCAACAAAGGCACCATCAAGATCGGCTCCGACCTTCCTGTATGTACGGTTGGCGGCCAGGCGGTCTCGAACGGCGTCAAGTTTGCCATCAACCAAAAGAACAGCGCGGGCGGTGTCGAGGGCTTCACCATCGCCTACCAGAGCTTCGACGACTGCCGGCAGGGCGCCTATAACGCCGACGCCGGCGTGGCCAACGTCCGGCAGATGCTGGACGACAACAAATACCTGGGTATGATCGGGCCGTACAACTCCGCGGTCGCGAAGGCGGAGATCCCGATCGCGGCGCCGAAGAGCTTCGTCATGGTCAGCCCGTCCAATACGAACCCGTGTCTGACGAAGGACATCGCGGGCTGCGCGTATCACCCGCAGGACCTTCGCGCCGGCAACCCGAACAACTACTGGCGCGTCGTCACGACTGACGACTACCAGGGCCCCGCGATGGCCGACTACATGTACAAGCAGCTCAACATCAAGAACGTCGGCATCCTCGACGACAGCACGGTCTTCGGTGTTGGGATCGCCGGCTCGTTCGAGGCGGAGTTCAAGAAGCTGGGCGGAACGGTTGCCAAGCACTCCGAATACAAGAAAGAGCAGACCAGCGACTTCAAGGCGATCCTTTCCGGTTTCAAGAACGCGGGCGCTCTGGGCGTCTACGTCGGCGGCACGGACGACCAGAACATCTGCATTCCGCGCAAGCAGATGAAGGACATCGGCTGGGACGTACCGTTCGGCGGCGGTGACGGCATCGAGACCACGGACTGCATCGAGCAGGCGTCGGGCAACGAGGTCAACATCTACGCGACCTCCGCCGGCGCTGACGCCACACAGGTTCCAGGCGCCGCGCAGTCGATCGCCGACTTCCGAAAGGCGTTCCCCGGCGCGAACGACTTCGGCGGTTACACGATGCAGGCCTACGACGCCACCAACGCATTGATGCTGGCGGTAGGCAACGCGATCAAGTCAAACTCAGGCAACACGCCGACCCGGAAGCAGGTCCGCGACGCATTCGCGCAGATCAAGGGCTTCAAGGGCGTGATCGGCACGTACGACTTCGACGAGCATGGCGACACGAGCCTTAAGATCGTGTCCATCTACGTGGTCCAGCAGGCGACAGATCCCTCGAAGACCACCGGGGTCTGCGGCAAGAAGGCCAAGAACGCGTGCTTCGTCTGGAAGACGCAATTCGACTTCGCGCAGGCCAGCTAGTACCCTTTACCCCAAATTCCAGCGAGGAGGCCCCGAGCGGCCTCCTCGCCCTTGACTCAGGAGGGGAGCTCTGGATGCGGGCGTGGTAGGCAGCGGCGCTTCCGCTCTGAAGCGATTTCGGTCCTTGCAGCTCGGGGGCATGAGCCTGCCCGACTACGGCTTTTACATCCTCTGCGGCACCGCCATCGTCCTGCTGGCGGCGCAGGCGGTGCTCCACCCCGGCGAGTTCGCCCAGATCCTGGTCTTCGGCGTCACGCAGGGCGCGATCTATGCGCTCGTCGCCCTCGGCTACACGATGGTCTACGGCATCATCGAGCTGATCAACTTCGCGCATGGCGACGTGTTCACGCTCGGCGCGTACATCGGGACCGCCATCCTGGGCTTCTTTTCGGTCACGGAGGGCTCATTCTCGACCGTGAACCTGATCGCCCTCCTGCTCGTCTTTCCGCTCGTGATGGTGATCATGGGCGGCATCAACGTCGCCATCGAGCGCGTCGCCTACCGGCCCCTCCGCAATGCGCCCCGTCTCGCTCCGCTGATCACCGCGATCGGGATGTCGTTCCTGCTGGAAGGGATCATGTTCTTGTGGAAGGGCCCGGCGACCGTGCACTTCCCGGACATCCTTCCCCAGGCCTCCGCCACCGTCGCCGGGGTCTTCTTCGGATTCAAAGACGTGTTTGTCGTGGTGTCGGCCGCGATACTCGTCACTCTGCTCGCGATCTTCATCAACCGCACCAAGCTCGGTAAGGCGATGCGCGCGACCGCGCAGGATCGCGACGCCGCGCAGCTGATGGGGATCGATATCAACCGCACCATCGCGGCCACGTTCTTCATCGGCGCCCTTCTCGCCGGGGCCGGAGGGATGATCTGGGGCCTCTACTACAACACGATCTACTACCAGCTCGGATTCCGCAGCGGCCTGATTGCGTTCACGGCCGCGGTGTTCGGCGGCATCGGCAACATCCCCGGAGCAGCGATCGGCGGCCTCGTGATCGGGTTGACCGCAGCATTCAGCGACTCCTACATCGGGTCGAAGTGGACGCAGGTCGTGATCTTCGGCATCCTGATCGGCGTCCTCGTTTTCAGGCCGACTGGCCTTCTCGGCATGCGGGTGCCGGAGAAATGAGCCAGGCCGCCACCGCACGCCGGCGCGCATCCCCTGGGGGGTTTCGTCTTCGCGAGCGTATCCGCGATCGTGACACGGCCGTCTACGGCGTCCTCATCATCGTCGCGCTCCTCTTTCCGATGGTGACCATCTACGCCACTGACGGCACCGCCCTCGTCTCGCATGCAACCCGTGCGGGGTATTTCGTGCTCCTGGCGATCGGGCTGAACGTCGTGGTCGGTTACGCGGGCTTGCTTGATCTCGGTTACGCGGCCTTCTTCGCGATCGGCGCCTACTCCTACGCTCTGTTCGCGTCGCCGCAGCTCGACTCGTCGCCTGCCCACCACGCTTTCCACATCACGTTCTGGATCCTAATGTTCGTGGCACTGCTTGCGGCCGGAGCCGCCGGTGCGATCCTCGGATTCCCAACCCTGCGCCTGCGTGGCGACTATCTCGCGATCGTCACCCTGGGCTTCGGGGAGATCGTGCCGCAGCTGTTCTACAACTTCGACCAGTGGACGGGTGGCATCAATGCGGTGGGCCTGATCGATCAGCCCAAGCTGCCGGTCTGGATCCAGGGACCGTGGTCTGGAGACGGTCCTTTCACCGTGGTGCAAAACTTCAGCTTCAACGGGGACCCTGTTGCCTATTACGTCTTGATCGTCATCCTCATCGCGGTCGCGGTCGTCCTGGTCAGCAACCTGTATCGCTCTCGCCTGGGTCGCGCCTGGATGGCGATCCGCGAAGACGAGGTCGCCGCCGCCGCGATGGGCATCAACACCGTGACCACCAAGCTCCTCGCCTTCGGGATCGGTGCTTCGTTCAGCGGCTTCGCGGGCGCCTACTACGGCGCGAGCGTCAGCCTGGTTAGCCCCGATTCCTTCCTCTTCATCGTCTCCATTACGGTGCTGGTCATGGTGGTGCTCGGCGGTATGGGCAATATCACCGGCGTCATCATCGGTGCCCTCGTGATGTACACCGTGATCTTTTATCTGATCCCGGGCTTGCCTGAAAATGCGGTGAGTCTGGCGAACAACGTCGGATTGAGCGGAATCGTTGCCCCCAACGGCGATTGGCCAGGGCTCGCCGAGGAAACGCAGCGGCTCAACTTCATCATCTACGGCGTCATCCTGGTCGCGATGATGCTGCTGCGCCCTCAGGGCATCCTGCCGAGCCGCGTCCGGGAGCAAGAGCTCAAGCATGCCGCCGTGCAGGAAGAAGAGACCGTCGTCGAGCAGGTGCACGCATCGTGAGCGAGCCGGCCGCCGACAACATACTCGAGCTCACCGACCTGACCAAACGCTTCGGAGGCCTGGTCGCGGTCGACAACGTGAGCCTGAGCATCAAACGCGGAGAGGTCTTCGCGCTCATCGGCCCGAACGGAGCCGGCAAGACGACGCTCTTCAACAATGTCACCGGTCTCTTCCAGCCGACCAGCGGACGCGTCGTGTTCGACGGCCGGGATATCACGGGATTCAAGCCCCACCAGGTAGCACGCCGGGGTATCGCCCGGACATTCCAGAACATCAGGCTCTTCGACTATATGAGCTGCCTCGACAACGTCCGCGTCGGACGCCACGTGCGTATGAAGGCCAAGGTATGGGACTCGCTTTTCAAGCTGCCGAGGGAACGCAAAGAAGAGGAGCGCGTGACCGAGGAAGCCATGGAGCTGCTCAGGTTTGTCGGCATCGCGAAGCATGCCAATCAGTACGCGCGCAACCTGGCCTACGGCCAGCAGCGCCGCCTCGAGATCGCGCGCGCCCTCGCCACCGAACCCAAGCTTCTCCTTCTCGACGAGCCCGCCGCCGGCTTCACGCCACAGGAAAAAGTTGAGCTCATGCAGCTTGTGAACAAGGTTCTCGCCCGCGGCGTCACGGTGTTCCTGATCGAGCACGACATGAAGGTCGTGATGGGGATCTCGAAGCGGATCGTGGTTCTCGACCACGGCGAGAAGATCGCGGAGGGCCCTCCCGAGGAGGTGCGCAAGGACGTCCGCGTGATCGAAGCGTATCTCGGCAAGTCGGCTTAGCTGCTGATGGCCCTGCTCGAGCTCGAAGGCATCGACGCCTTCTACGGGCGCATCCAGGCGCTGCGGGGCGTGTCGATCAAGGTCGAGAGGGGCGAGATCGTCGCCCTCATTGGGTCCAACGGCGCGGGCAAGACCACGACCCTGCGCACCATCTCGGGTCTGATGCACCCGAACTCGGGGACGATCACGTTCGACGGGCAGGACATCACCCGCACCCGGCCGTCGCGGATCGTCGAGCTCGGAATCTCTCAGTCGCCGGAAGGGCGGCGACTTTTTGCCAGGATGAGCGTCGGCGACAACCTTTTGATGGGGGCCTACTCGCGCAACGACAAGGCCGGGATCGCCTCCGATATGGCGCGGGTGTTCACGCTGTTTCCACGGCTCCAGGAGCGCCGCTCGCAGATCTCGGGCACTCTTTCCGGCGGTGAGCAGCAGATGCTCGCGATGGGGCGTGCTCTCATGGCCAGGCCCAAAGTCATGTTGCTCGACGAGCCATCCCTTGGACTCGCGCCGATCCTCATCGAGACGATCTTCACAATCGTCCGCGAGATCAACTCCCAGGGCACGACCGTGCTGCTGGTCGAGCAGAACGCCCACAAGGCGCTGGAAGTGGCCAATCGCGGATACGTGCTCGAAACAGGGGTAGTGGTCCAGCAAGGCTCGGGCAAGGATCTCCTCGCGTCAGAAGAGGTACAGAAGGCCTACCTGGGGATGTAGTCGGACCGCGGCCGGCGCGGATACGGCGCGTGTTTTTTTACTGACATCCCTTTGGCGGCCGGCTTCACGCCGGCCGCGACTATGCGCTCTTGCCTCCCAAACGTCGCCCCGAGCGGCGATTTAGAAAAATCCAAACCGTATACCGGAAAGAGAGCAGCCCCGTCGGCGAAGCCGACCGGGCGATGAGAGGGAACCATATGGGTTCCCTCTCATGTCTAACGCCCGGGCTGGTAGCTCGCTACGAAGAGATAGATCAGGACCACGGCGAAGGCTCCATATTCGAGGACGACGTTGCGCGAGAACGTGTCCTCCACGGTATGGCGGACCAGGCCGCGGTTGATGTACCAGGCGAAGAGCAGCATCACGGCGAATGTGCCTTCGTAAACGACCAGATACAGAGACAGCGCCGTGATCGCCCACGCCAGGAACGTGACGACCTGCCCGACGAAAAGCGCGAACGTGAATGCTCGCCTCGGCGTGATGGGCACCCCGTTGATCCGGAAGCTTCGGTACGAGGCGAGGAACGTGATCGTGAAGATCCACAGCAGCTGCAGGATCGGGTTGAAGTGCAAAGTGACTATGACGAGGTACGCGCCGAAGACGACCACCACGAGCATGACTTCCTGCAGGACGATGTGGCCGCGCTTCTCCTGGTCGCGCA
>DASPYE010000015.1:0-9054 GCA_035636935.1 Candidatus Dormiibacterota bacterium
TTGCTCACCGGCGACGCAGTTCGCTGTTGCACACCGCGGTGGGTGGCCTGTCGCACCGCGAGAAGTGCAGCCAAGGCTGGGACCGGCCCTATTAGGATGAGCAGGTCGGCCAAATATCGCGGCGATAGCCAAACTGGAAACGACTCATACCAGTAGTTCTGACTTGTTTGGTCCCAAAGGGTCGCCGCCAGCGCAAACAGGGCCACAGCCAACGCGGTCTGCCAGATGAATCCGGCCCAGACGGCCCAATTCCGGCTGAACCAGATCCCGATGCATACCACCAGAAGGATGCTCGCCGACGGTATGGCCATGGCGAATAATCGGCCAAAGTCCAGATCGGCGAAATCAGGGCAGGTTCCTGGAAAGTCGGCGATGACGATGGCTCCAGGCCCGGTGTAGTCGCATCCGCGGAATGCTGCTGGAAAGGAGATCAATGCCGCCGCGATGAGTCCCGCCAGCTGCGCGCCGAGGAGGAGCGCCGCGACGCGAGCAGGCCTTGGGTTGCGTGCCGCAGGCGTCGCGGCCATGATGGCCAGCAATGTCAGCGCCGGTCCTACGGATACACACAACGAAACAGTTGAAAACAGCAGGTCTGGATACCACGAAGCAATGCCCGACCACAGTGAACCTTCGGAAAGGCTCCAGCCGATCTCCTGAGACACGTTGCGCGCAAGCCCTAGAAGCAATACCGCCTGCGTTAGAAATCCGAGCGCGATGCCGATCCGCTTTCGAAGGACAAGAGCGACCGCGTTCAGGAAGAGAAGCGTCGCCATCCCAATCCACAGCCACGGGAACGGGCGGAAGCTCACGCACACGTCCACGCTGCCGGGATAGCACCCGGGCGACGGACCCAAGTCAGGAGCAGTCGTGTGCAGGATGTAGGCGAGTTCGAGGACAAGGATTGCAGCCACAGCGACGGATGGGCCGCGCCTCATGATCTCGTAACGCTAACAACGAGTCGAGCTGGCGTGTCGCGTTAAGAGACTTGCGGCCGATCGGGGTCCGGCGCTGCGATCAACCCAAATTCGGTTGGCCCCATCAGATGCGTTTGGGACCAGAAGAGAGCGTGAGTTCAAATCTCGCACGACCATTGCGATCTCAAAAGATCGAATCGGCCTATGCCGCGGGGCAAGAAATCAAGCCCGCCCACCGTTACGGTTTTCGGCCGTGGTCTTTCTCTTTGCCGTGACGGCCGGACTGTTCACCGTCGGGCTTCTTCTGGCAGCCGGCGCATGTGGTTATGCGATCGCTCACGCTCCAGGCAATCGCCGCCTTATTCTCGCGATCAGCAGCACGTCCGTTGTGCTGATCGGCGTCACCGGCGCGGTGCTCGGATCCATGACCTACACCAAGATCGCGACGGTTGCTTTGCCAGCGCTTCCCGCGAGGGCGACGCCAGGAGCGAGCCCTGTGGGGTCGCAGTCGGAGCCGACCTCGACTGAGCCCCAGGCTCCCCAGGCGGCGATCGACGCCTGGATGCACTTCCAGAGTGACACGGGGGACTACATCGGCGGCGGAAAGCAACAGGTCTGGACGCTCAAGGAATCCGACTTCTCCGTCGGCGGCAGCAATCGCGACATTCGCGTGAGCGTGTCGGGACAGGGCGATTGGTGGTACCTGGAATTCCGCGCTCCGAGCAACGGCCAGTTGGGTGCGGGCCAGTTCACCAACGCGGAAAGAGCACCTTTTGTCACAGGCAAGGCACCCGGCCTGGACATCAACGGTGATGGCCGCGGGTGCAACACGCTCGTTGGGCGATTCGCGATCAAGACCCTGACGTGGACTTCCACAGGCACAGTCGCCGAGATGGACGTGCTATTTGAGCAGCATTGCGAGGGCATGGGCCCGGCTCTGCGGGGCGAGCTGTGGATTACGACGAAGCTGGGTGTTCACAGATCGCCACCGACGGCATCGTCGAGCGTTGCCCTCTGATGATCAGCGGACCCGCACCTCGCGCCGCTTAACTCTTCGCCGGCTGCCTCATCGCTTCGTGGATCACATGCCCGTCGTGCCACTCAGGCTCGCCTTCGAGATGCTCGAGCATCTTTCTGTACTCGCGATCCATGTCAGGGCTGTCGGCATTCTTCCGGTAGGCCTCTTCGCTCTCAAACACCACACTGAGCCAGATCTCATTGGGATCGCCAGTGCTGCGAAACGCCGTGTGGTACAGCCATCCGTCGGGCGGATCCCCCTCGAAGGATCCCATCTCATCCATCAGTTGCTTTTCATGTCCCGGCTTGACCCGGTACCTCGCGACGGTGCCAAACATCATTCCATCCACCTCCAAAGTGATGGTAGAGCCGTTGTCAGGTTCGGTTTGGGATGAGTAGGTGTCAACTCAAATCTCGCGCAACCATGCGTTCCGCTACGGAGAGATCCACATCAGCGCCGGCGTGCGGCTAACGAAACTCAGGCCTTTCGATACAGGTGTCTCAGCTCGTCCTTGGCCTTCTCGAGTCGCTCCCGCCGCTCTTGCGGTAGGTTCTTGCCCGCGCGGTTGATGTAGAAGGTCAGCATCGACATAGCGGAGCGGTAGCGGTCACTCTTCCGTCTCTTGCTGTGCTCCGCCGAACGCTTCAGCGAAAGGGCTATGTCGCGGGGTCTGTCTTTTGTGAAGACTTTCGTCTCCAGGTCAAGCGCGTCGCTCTTCTGAGTCACATCGCGTGACCAGCGTTTGGTTGGCGGCATGAAATTGCACCTCCGTTAAAGAAACGGACAAGACCGGTACATCCGCCTCCCCGGGCGCTCTCTAGTGAGGTGCGTCGGCACCCGAACAAACGTGCCCTCGTACCTTGGAGGCGATGATGCCCACATGCCGGCGAGCGATCGTCCTCGCCGTTGCCCTGGTCCTTCCGCTGGCGGCCGCAGCGTGCAGCCTGGTTCCGACGCCCGGACAGGCCAACCTCACTCCGACTCTCTCCTTGCAGGACGAGCGTGGGGGCGCCGTCGCCTTCGAGTCCGGTCAGCCGGTGCCCACTTTCGATCGGCAACCCCGCTTGGTGACGGACCTCGATGGGGCCTGGCGCTTCGATCCGCAGAAGGTCGACACCGCCGCCAGCCTCACCGACCGCAAGAGCTCTCTGAGCAACCTCACCGCGGAGCTGGGCCAGCGGGCCGGTCTCCTCTTTGACGACACATCCTGGTCAGCGATTGAGGTTCCCGGGACGTTCAACCCGCCGCCCGACAGCAGCATCACGGGCGGTTTCTACCGGCATGATTTCTTCCTGCCGACGGCCTTCAGCGGCAAGTACGCGCTCCTGAAGTTCGGTGCGGTTCGATACGTGGCCGACGTGTGGCTCAACGGCAAATACCTCGGCTACCACGAGGGCGGCGACACGCCGTTCGCTCTCGACGCCACGGCCGCCGTGGTCCCGGGCGCATTCAACAGCATCGTGGTCCGTGTCGACAATCCGGTATGGGGGACCCGCGACGACATCGTCCCGTGGGGCCTGGCCGACTGGTGGAACTACGGCGGGATCGTCGGCGACGTTTGGCTCGAAGCACTGCCGGCGTTCAGCGTGGTGCGAGCAGACGTGACACCCCACCTCGACGGTGCGGATATATCGATCGTCGTCCAGCACAGGGGCGACGGGAATCTCGATGGCGCCGTGGAAGTGCGCTTGTGGCCGGCCCAGGTCACCGCAGGCAACGCGCTCAATCCCGACGCACAAGGCCTCATCCCGTCGGACGCGGAAGCGTTGCTCGACCACCGGATCGACCTCGGCGCGGTGAGCGGTGAATCCGTGTTTCGTGTCGCCTCACCCTTCGCGATCCGCTCCGCGGACCTCTGGAGCCCGGGCCTCCCCGCGCTCTACGTCCTGCAGGTGACCATGCTTGCCGACGACAAGCCTGTCGACGACCTCTACACCAGCTTCGGCCTCCGCCAGGTGCGCGTCGACTCCACGGCCCCTCGCGTCCTTCTCAACGGTGTCCCCATAGTCTTCAACGGCGTCGCGATGCACGAGGAGAAGCAGGTTCCCGTCACGAAAGGCCGTCCGGCCGGCGGCCCGCTCACGTCGGCGGCCGCGATCGAGGCGCTCCTGCAGCGCGCGGTCAAAGTCCACGCCGACCTGATCCGTGTCGACCACCATCCGCCGAACCAGATGCTGCCCCTGCTTGCCGATCGGCTGGGCATCGCCCTGTGGGAGGAGATTCCGCTCTACCACTTCACGCCGCAAACGTTTTCGATCGCAATGGATCGTGGCATCCCGCAGCAGATGCTCGCCGAGATGGACCTCCGTGATTTCAACCGACCCAGCGTCCTCTTTCACGGTTTCGCGAACGAATCGACCGGCTCGTCGGAAAGAGCCAGCGCGCTGAATACGCTGCATGCCCTCGATCGGAAGATCGACGGGACCCGTCTCACGGGCCAGGCGGCCTATGGCACCGAACCCACCGACCGGACCAGCGCGAACCTCGACGTCGCCGGATACACGATTTACTACGGGGTGCTGTACGGTGGGCGGCTGTCAGGGGTGTCCGTGCAAAAGGCGCTGATGGATGCGCACAACGCCTACCCTCGCAAGCCGATCATGGTGCTCGAGTACGGCCACTGGGCCGACAATCCGGCGGACGAGAACCAGCAGCTGCGGGTCTTCAACACCTACTACGCGCAGCTGGCGCCGGCCTTCGACACCAAGGAGCAGGGATTCATCGGGGCCGCGGTGTGGTGGACGCTCGATGACTATTGGACGCAGCGACCGGGTATCACCGTGGAGACTTTTGGTCTGTACACGCCAGGCGGCTACATGCGCAAGACCGGGATGGCCGCCAGCCGCACCTGGGCGCTCACCGCGCCATCCGCTCCGCCCGGTGGCGTCCGGTCCACAGGGGTCGCGGTTGCGTTCGAGCCGAGTGAGCGGCATGCGCGTCTGGTTCCGTACATCGCCTACGGTTTGGCCGTGCCGGCAGCCTTCCTGGTCGTCTTGATCATTGTTCTTTCCCGCGTGAGGCGGCGCGTATGGTGAACGATTTTCTGGTCCGGTTATCGATCCGCAGCGCGATGTTCGCGGGCGCGATCACCGGCTTTGTTTTCGGCCTGTTCGCCGGCGCGACTCTGGGCGCGCTGATCAGCTGGTTTGCAGGCGCGATCGTCGACTGGCAGGCGCAGCTTGGGTTCAGTCTCGGCGTGACCCAGCAGCTGCTTCCCCTCGGCGACCAGGTCCGGTCGCTCGAATCCGTCGCCGATCGTTGGTTTCTCGTGATCCCCGGGGTCGGGCTCGCGGTCGGGCTCCTCGGATCGCTCATCGGCCTGCTGGCGGGTGGCCTGTGGGCTGCGCTCGTCAACATGGGTGTGCTCCCTATCGAGGTCGCGGTGTACCGCCAGGGAAACACGCCAATGCGCAGGGCAACCGATCGGCGTCGGGTGCGGACGCGGACGCGTACGCGCAAGGCGGTCGGCGAGTAGTAGTACGTTAGGCGCGTGATCGAGACTCGCGTCCAGGGTTTCGTCAAGCCTGGGTTCGAGCCCGTGAGCGAAGCCTTCGCCGGAAACTTCGAGCGCTTCGGCGAGGTCGGGGCGGCTTGCTGCATCTATCGAGACGGCCGCGTCGTCGTCGACCTCCAGGGCGGCGTCACAACGCCCGCGGGGACGAATCCCTACAGCACGGACACCCTGCAGATGGTCATGTCATCGACCAAGGGCGTGGTCGCCGTCGCCGCGCACATCCTGGGCGAAGAGGGCAAGCTCGACTTCGACGCGCCCGTGGTCGAGTACTGGCCCGAGTTCGGAGTCGAAGGCAAGAAGGACATCCCGGTGCGCTGGCTTTTCAGCCACCGCGCGGGACTTCCTGCCATCGACCGCCAGCTCACGATCGAGGACGTCTTCGCCTGGACGCCGGTGGTCGAGGGTCTCGCCGCACAACGTCCCTTGTGGGAGCCTGACTCCGCGCACGGTTACCACGTCGGCACGTACGGCTGGCTGGCGGGTGAGGTGATCCGCCGGATCGTCGGGGTCTCGGTCGGCGAGTTCGTCGCCGGCCGCATCGCAGAACCCTTGCAACTGGATCTGTGGATCGGCCTTCCGGAAGCGATGGAGCCACGGGTGGCGCCGATGCTCGCCCCACCCCCGCCCGCTCCCGGAACCCCGGTCGACATCTTCACGGCGCGGATGCTCGACCCGTCGACCCTGCTCCACAGGGCGTTTGTCAACCCTCCGCTGCCGGCGACGGCCTTCAACCAGCGCGCCTTTCATGCCGCCGAGATCCCCGCCGCCAACGGGATCACGAACGCCCGCTCCCTCGCGCGCATGTACGCCGCCTGCATCGGGGAGGTGGATGGCGTGAGGCTGCTTCAGCCCCAAACGGTCGAGGCCGCGACGCGCGTCCAGTCCGCCGGGGAGGACCTCGTCCTGGGCTATGAGACCCGCTACGCCACCGGCTTCCAGCTCTCCTTCCCGTTCCGGCCGATGGCCGGCGAGGGCTCGTTCGGCCACTACGGCATGGGCGGGTCGGTGGGTTTTGCGGATCCGGAGCGGGGCATCGCGTTGGCGTACGTGGTGAATCAGATGCTGCCCTCGGGCGGCGTCGATCCTCGGAGCAAGAGCCTGGTGGAGGCGCTGCTGGGCTGTTTGTAGGCGGTTTTGCGGGTCCTCGTCCTAAGATGCAGTCGCTGGTGGAAGGGGAATGACCACGGCGGATCTCGTATTCGGAGGTTGCCTCCTGATCGGGGGCGGGCTTCTCCTCCTGACTTTGATCTTCGACGACCTGTTCGGAGGCATTCTCAATGCCATCCACCTGGGATTTGATGTTGCCGGGGTCTCTCCGACCCCGGTTCTGCTGGGCTTCGTGGCCATGTTCGGCGTCGGCGGCCTCTTCGGGCTGCACACTTTCGGCCTTGGACCGGGCGGTGCCACACTCATCGGTCTGGGTGCGGGAGCAGCTGGCGCGGTGATCGTCCTGGGCGCTTTCAAGGTGCTGGCCTCGGCCGAGTCGACGGCCTCGTTCAGCCTCGCCGATATGGTCGGCGCAACCGGTCGCGTCTCGGTGGCCATTCCTGCGAACCGGTTTGGCACCGTCTTCATCAGCTTCGCCGGCGCGTCGCACAACATGACCGCCACCGCAGACTCGGAGATTCCGTCCGGTCGAATGGTCAAGGTGGTCGCCATAGCTGGCAACAACCTTGTCGTAGTGCCTACGTCAACTGTAATCACTGAAGGAGCTCGTTCCGATGCCTGATTTCCTGATTTCCAGCCCGTTTCTTGGAGTCGCCGTAGTCGTCATCATCCTTCTGCTCGTCGCCTTCGTCGCCAGCCGTTACAAGGTCGCGGGTGCGAACGAAGCGCTGATCGTCGCCGGCTCGCGCGGCTCCAAGGTGCGCGACGAGAGAGGCCAGACCGTCTCGGCCCCGGGGGACAAGGGCGTCAAGGTCGTCGTGGGAGGGGGAACGCTTGTGATGCCCCTCGTCAACCGCGTCGGCAAGCTGAAGCTGACGGCGCGTCAGATCAGCGTCCAGCTCGCCGACGCCGTGACGAGCCAGGGCATCAAGGTCCAGGTGCAGGGCGTGGCCACCTTCAAGATCGGCCGCGACGTCGAGTCGCTGCGCAACGCGGCGGAGAGATTTCTCGACGCCAAGCCGGAGCAGGTCGACTCGATCGTGAAAAACGTCCTCGAGGGATCGCTGCGGTCGATCGTCGGCACGCTGACCATCGAAGAGCTCATCCGCGACCGCCAGAAGCTCCTGCAGCAGGTGCAGGACGCGGCCAAGGGCGACCTAGCTACAAGTGGGCTGCAGATCGACGCCTTCACCATCCAGAGCTTTTCCGACGAGTCGAACTACATCGAGCTGCTTGGCCAGCAGAGCGTCGCCACGGTGTCCCGTGACGCCCGCATGGCAAAGGCTTCGACTGACCAGGAGGCCGCGGTCCGGGAGGCACAGGCCCAGCAGGTCAAGATCAACGCCTCTCGCGACGTCTCACTTCGCGAAGCCGAGACAAGGACTCAGGTCCAGGCCGCCCAGGCGCGCGCCGACCAGGCCGGCCCACTCGCCCAGGCAGAGGCGACGCAAGAGGTCGTGCGCAAGCAGACCGAGCTCGCCCAGCTCGAGGCGGACCGCAAAGAGAAGGAGCTGCTCTCCACCACCGTCAAGCCTGCGGCGGCGGAGGCGCAGGCCGTGATCGCACGAGCGGAAGGCCAGAAGCGAGCGCGCATCGCGGCCGCCGAAGCGGATGCCGAGACGACGCGACTGGAAGGTGGGGCGGAGGCGCAGATCGTGCTCACCAAGGGTGAAGCCGAGGCCAAAGCGCTTGCGATGCGCGCCGACGCCTACAAGCAGTTCAACGAGGCGGCCATCATCCAGACTGTGCTCGCCGCGCTTCCGGACATCGTCCGTGCCGCCGCGGAGCCGATGGGCCACATCGACTCGCTGACCGTGATGAGCGCCGACGGCGCATCCGACATCGTGAAGAACGCAACCCGAGCCATGATCGAATCGACCACCGCCATCAAAGGCTTGACCGGACTTGACGTGCCGAACCTGGTCGGTGGCGCTCTGGGTCGCGGTTTCGGCGAGAGGCTGCGCACGGGCGAGGGCAATGGGGACGCTTCTCGCGAGTCGGCGACCGACCGCATAAGCCAGATTGCGGGTGAGGGATTGACGACCCTCAAGGCCCGTGCGGCCGCCGCCGCCGCGTCCACGGAAGCCGCCGCCGAGGAAGTCGAGGCCAAGGTGGATGCCACGGCCGCCAAGGTCCAGGCCGCCGCGGAGCAGACGGCCGCTGCCGTCCAGAAGGCAGCTGCGGTCACCGCGCCGAAGGTGGCGGCTGCCGCCAAGGCGGCACCGACCGAGGGCAACCTCGCGCAGTGGGCCAAGTGGCTGGCGGATCAGCTGCGCCGGGTGCCAGACATCCAGGTCTACGACGCCCTTCGACTTGCTGATCTCGAATCCAGGGGTCCCGTGGCCGCGCGCGGCGTGTGGGCCACGGCCAGGGAAGTCCTGGCCAAGGAGTACGGCACGGTCACCATCGGTGACCTTCTGAAGCGGTTCTAGCCAAAAGAAGGGAAGTTCACCTCCCCACTTGCTGGGGAGGTCGGCGGCGAAGCCGCCGGGTGGGGGGAA
>DASPYE010000016.1:0-7621 GCA_035636935.1 Candidatus Dormiibacterota bacterium
GGCTGGGCACACGCCGAGTATCTCGAGCTCCTCGTGACGATCGCGCTCGCCGGGTTTCCGGACATCGTCATGCCGGCGCGCCGCCGTTACACCGAGGGACAGGCGCAGGAACCGCCGTTCATCTGGTCCCACAGACACCAGATCACACGCATCGCCGCGGGGCGGCGGCTTCGCGTCCAGCTGCCGAGGCCCGGCGCCGTCCACTACACGTTCGACAACTGGGCCTCGCACATGGAAGTCGATGCCATCGACACCACGCTGGGCGTCTGGGTGGCTGAAGTTCCGTGCAATAAGCTGCCCGGAGGGGCGGAGCTGTCCTGGACCGCGCACTACATGACCGGCTGGGAAGGGAAGAACTTCTCCCTCACCGTCGACTGAGCCGCGTAACCCTGCGGCCGCCCCATCCCCGGCCTAGGGCCGGTACTTCCCCATGAATGGGGAAGAGTTATTCCTCTAGCGCTCTTCGGGTGGCTCCAGGTCGTCAAGCCTCAGGCCGTTGCCGGTGTCTTCGTCGAACTGGCTGTGCAGCTCGCCGCAGTCGGCGCAGCGGTAGTACTCGCCGACAAAACCCTTGTGCCACACCGCATAGCTGACGATGCCGGGTTCCTCGACCAAGATCTCCTGCTCGAGCCGGTAGATCACCTGCTCCCATCCGCCCGCCTCGACGTCGTCGTCGAGCACGACCACGCAGTATGGATGCGGCTCGCCCCACACCATGACGACCTCGCCGCGACGCTCGTCCTCGCTGTTGACGATCGACCAGGCCTCGGCTGCCTGCCCGCGGCTGCTTCTCACCAGCCGAAGCTGCGACCAGAAGCGTTCGGCTGACTCGCGTTCGGCCTTGTCGTGCTCCGCCTGCGCTTCCTGAAACGCGCTCCACATGCGCAGAAGGTGGTTCCGGAATCGGTGATAAGTCGGCAGCAGCTTGGGCTGCTGCTTCGGTGAGCCGACGAGCTTCTCGAAGGCGTGCTCGAAAGCAGCCTCGACGCGTTCCTGGCGGTCCGATACGTCGGGCGCCCAGCCCTCGTCCTCGGACAGCCGCATGCTCTCGTTCAAGACGACCTCGAAGTCGAGCCAGTCATCGCCGAACTCCGGCACGAAAACCGCTTCGACCAGGTCGGCCAGGCGGTGCTCCTCGAGCAGGGCAGGCGTCACCTTGCCACGCGCTTCCGGCCACCCCTTCCAGCCCATCACGTTGTGGATCCAGTAGTCGAAGACGGTGACCGCGTACTGCAGCGCGGCGGGAGAGCTCCAGATCCCGGTCGGCCAGGTCTTCTTGCCGGTCCGAACCTTGTTGTAGAGGGCGATGACCTGCTCTTCGTCCAGGTATTCAGTTTCCATGGCGCCCTCCCACTATAGGAATAAGCCCGAAAGCACCCTGGGTATAGTCCCTGTAGACATGACTCAAGCTCGAAGCTTCACCCCCGACCAGGTCGCGCGCTACGCCCGCCACCTGATCCTGCCCGAGGTCGGCGGCGCCGGCCAGCGCAAGCTGCTGAATTCGAGCGTCCTGCTGCTGGGCGCGGGCGGCCTGGGCTCGCCGGCTGCCATGTACCTGGCTGCGGCCGGCGTGGGCAAGGTCGGCATCGTCGACTTCGACGTCGTCGACGCGTCTAACCTTCAGCGCCAGCTCCTCCACGGCCATGACGACATCGGACGCCCGAAGGTCGAGTCGGCGGCCGAGACGCTTCGCAACCTGAATCCTGATGTCGAGGTTGTGGCGATCAATGAGCACCTGAACTCGGAGACGGCGATGCGCATCTTCTCGCCGTATGACGTGATCGTCGACGGCACCGACAACTTTCCGACCCGCTACCTGGCCAACGACGCGGCCCACTTCCTGGCCAAGCCCCTCGTGCACGGAAGCATCTTCCGGTTCGAAGGGCGCCTCGCCCTTTTCGACTCCGCGAAAGGCACCGGCTGCTATCGCTGCCTGTTTCCCGAACCTCCGCCTCCTGGCAGCGTGCAGAGCTGCGCCGAGGCAGGCGTGTTCGGAGTCCTGCCGGGGATCATCGGCAGCATGATGGCGTTCGAGACGATCAAGTACCTGCTCGATATCGGCCGGCCCATGATCGGTCGCTATCTCCTCTTCGAGGGCGAGGACATGTCGTTCCGCGAGCTGCGGCTGCGCCAGAACAAGGCGTGCCCCCTGTGCGGCGAGAACCCGACGGTCGATTCGCTGATCGACTACGAGGCCTGGTGCGGCACCCCGGCGATGGAAACCTCCGAGGCCCAGGCGAGCTAACCTCCTAGCTGGGTGATGATCCAGCTCGACCGATACGATCCGAGCCGCCTGAAAACCGCGCGCGAACACGTCCGCGAACTTGGATCGGTGCTCGTCGCGTACTCGGGCGGCGTCGATTCGACTTTGCTCCTGAAGCTCGCGTTGGACGAGCTGGGTGAAGGAGCGGTCGCTGTTCTCGCAAGCTCGCCCGCGTACCCCGAGTCCGAGCAGTCGCAGGCTCGTGAGCTGGGGCGCCAACTGGGCGCACGGCTCGTCGAGGTTGCGACCAGCGAGGTCGAGCTCGAGGCCTATGCGCGCAACAACCCCGATCGCTGCTTCCACTGCAAGGAAGAGCTCTTCGACACTCTTGCCCCGGTGCAGAAGGAACTTGGCCTCTCGCATCTCGCGTATGGGGCGACTGCCGACGACGCAGGCGACCACCGACCGGGCCATGCCTCGGCGATCAAACGTGGTGTGCGGTTCCCTTTGCTCGAGGCGGGCATGCCCAAGTCGGAGATCCGCGCCGCGGCTCGGGCGCTGGGCCTCCCGAACTGGAACAAGCCGTCCTTTGCCTGCCTGTCGTCGCGAATTCCGCACGGTACGCCGGTGACGGTGGCGGCACTGCGGCAGATCGAAGCCGCAGAGGCGGCCCTGAAGGCGCTCGGGTTCACCCAGGTCCGGGTCCGGCACCACGGCGACGTCGCGCGGATCGAGGTCGACGAGGGGGAGATCCCGCGGCTCCTGGCTGAGCGAGGACGCGTGACCAGCGCAGTACGCGAGGCCGGCTACAAGTTCGTTTCGGCCGACCTCGAGGGGTACGCGACCGGAAGTCTCAACCGGACCTGGAAGCCAGAGCAATCAGCGAAGTCGTCCTGAGCCTCGACGGAGGGACGACCGGCGCCACCGCGATCGCGGTGGGCATCGACGGTGAGGTACGCGGCAAGGGCTACGCAGAGATCGCCCAGCACTATCCGCGGCCCGGTTGGGTCGAGCACGACGCAACCGAGATCTGGTCCGCCGTTCAGACAAGCGCGCGCCACGCGCTCGATGCAGCCGGCGCCAAGCCGCGCGACGTGCGCGCCCTGGGCATCACCAACCAGCGCGAGACGCTGGTGCTTTGGGACAGGCGGACGTTGCAGCCGATCTCCCGCGCGATCGTCTGGCAGGACCGCAGGACGGCGGACGAGTGCACGCGGCTGCGCGCGGCGGGCCACGAGGACCGCGTGCGGGAGACCACCGGGCTGGTCCTCGACCCCTACTTCACGGCGACGAAATACGCCTGGGCGCTGAAACACATCGGGGGAGCCGGCGAGGCGGCCGCGGGAACCGTCGACTCCTGGCTCATCGCGCGCCTCTCCTCCGGTCACGATCACGTCACGGACGCCTCGAATGCGTCGCGCACTCTTCTGTTCGACATCGGTAGGGGTGAATGGAGCGACGAGATGGCCGAATTGTTCGGCGTCTCGCTTCGCAACCTGCCGCGCATCGCCGATTCGAGCGGGCCCATCTCGACCACTGACGCGGATGCGTTTCTTGGCATCAAGGCACCGATCGCCGGCGTCGCGGGCGACCAGCAGGCGGCGCTGTTCGGTCAGGCCTGCACGAAAGACGGCATGGCCAAGAACACGTATGGCACGGGCTCGTTCGTCTTGATGCAGACCGGCAAGCGCCGCGTGGCCTCAGGGGCAGGCATGCTGACCACAGTCGCGTGGCGCCGTGCCGGGGAGCTCAGCTACGCGCTCGAGGGCGCGATCTTCATCACCGGCGCGGCGCTGCAATGGTTGCGCGACGGGCTGGGGATCATCGCAACCGCGAGCGAATCCGGCCCTATGGCAGCCTCGGTTCCGGATGCCGGTGGAGTCTTCCTGGTCCCCGCCTTTGTCGGACTGGGCGCACCGCACTGGGATCCGTATGCACGCGGCACGATCGTGGGCCTGACGCGCGGGAGCGGTCGCGCCCAGATCGTGCGGGCAGCCGTCGAATCGATGGCCTACCAGACCCGCGACGTCATCGACGCCATGGAAAGAGACACGGGACAGCGACTGACCGAGCTGCGGGTGGACGGCGGGGCTGCCGTGATGGACGTGCTCTGTCAGCTCCAGGCCGACCTTCTCGGCATCCCGGTGCGCCGTCCCCGGCAGACCGAGACCACCGCGCTGGGCGCGGCGTTCCTCGCCGGCCTGGGGGTCGGCCTGTGGACAGAAGCCGACCTCGCCCGCCTCTGGAAGCTGGATCGCGAGTTCGAGCCCACAATGTCGCGCGACCAGGCTGACGCGTTGCAATCGCGCTGGCGCCAGGCTGTCGAACGCAGCCGTTCCTGGGAGCGACCTGACGAAGCCCTACCCGATAATCAGTAGTCCCGTGAGCACTGAAGCCGCCTCGCGCCCGGCCCGACACCAGGTCCTCTACGCGCACCACCTCTGGTTGCAGCAGCGGTTTTTCGCGGGCCTGCTCCTCCTTGCGGGTGTCGTCGCGACCGGCATCGCCATCTACCAGGGTCAGCTGTTCTCTCCGGCATTCGCGGTGTGGCTCATCTACATTCCGACCGGCATCCTGCTCGGCGGTGCGATCCTCCTGTACCGCTGGCGCAGCAACCTGCGCGTGCTGGACGACGGCGTGCGAATCTCGAGCATGCTCCAGAACGTCGTCGTCGACTACGACTCGATCAAGTCGGTCAAGGCGCTGCCCCTGCGGCAGCATTTTCAAGACAAGCGAAGCAAGATGATCGCGCCGATCATGAAGCAGCACATCGACAAGCCCGCGGTCTTCATCAAAGTTCGCGGTGACGAGACCGAGCTCGCTCAGATCAAAAAGCGCCTCGGCATCTTCCGCTCGCGGCTGATGTACGAGGACACGATCGCCGTCCCGGTCCCGGATGCGGACACCGTTGTGTGGGAGATCAGCGCGCACCTTCCGGAGCGACTTGGACAGAACCAGGGCGGGGCCAGGCGACGCAAACGGAAACGGTGATCCGGCCCGGGGGCGGCGAGCCGCAGGACGCGCCGGATATCCCGAGAAAGGCGACGACGTATTTCGACCGCGTGGACCTAATCGCAATCCTCCTGCTGACGGTGGTGGCGTTCGTGATCCGCTTCTTCAGCCCGATCCTGCCCGACTTCTTCCTGCATCCGTTTCAGGGACCGCTCGTGAGCAACTGCGTCTCCAGCACGCCGGTCGATCCGCAAGGCGACCTCGGCACGATCTGCGGCCTCGCGTACCCGTTCAACCGCGGCAACCCCGACATCAACGGCCAGCTCTCGCCGCCCAACGGACAGGTCTTCGACGAGGTTTATTTCCCTGTCGACGCCTACGACGATCTCAAGGGCATCGAGCAGTGCAAGCCGACTACGGTGCTCTGCAAATTCAACTACTTCGACCCGGAACCGCCGCTCGGCAAGGAGATCATCGCCGCCGGCGAGCTCGGTTACGGCTGGTACCGAGCGCACTTCCAGGGCGCGACGGGCGATTACATCGACCTAGGTTTCAACACCTTCGGATGGCGAATCGCCGCATGCATCTTCGGCACGCTGTGCATCCCGATGATGTATCTGTTCGCGCGGCGCCTCTGGCCAAATCGCCTCTTCGCGATCGCCGCGGCCAGCCTCGCATGTTTCGACGGGATGTTCTTCATCCAGTCGCGAATCGGGATGATCGACATCTTCCCGATCTTCTTCATCCTCGCGGCCTACTTCTTGTTCCTGGTCCATATGCAGAGCAGGTCATCCAACTCCTCGCTGCTTTCACTCGTCGCGCTGGGCACGGTGCTCGGGATCGGCATCGCGTCGAAGTGGATCGTGCTCGCGGCCTGGGCGTCGATCGTGTTCTTTCTGGTCGTCAGGGTGGCGCTGCGTGCGTTCAAGATCGAGTGGGGACCGCCACTGTTCACCTCCTCAGGCTGGTTCTTGCCGCGCTACGCGGCCGTTGGGCTCCTCGCGCTGGTGGTGATCCCGCTGGGCATCTACTTCCTCTCGTGGTACCCGTTCTTCGCTCGCGGGCAGTTTCACAACCTCACCGAGCTGATCAACTACCAGGTCGAATCCTTCACCTACCACAAGAACCTGGTCGCGACCCATCCGTACGGATCGCCCGCCTGGTCTTGGCCGTTTCTCGCCCGCCCGGTCCTCTACTACGCGCAGTACGGCGGGCTGGGCAATGACGTCTTCACTGGCCAGGTCCTGTGGGCGCGGATCTCCGACCTCGGCAATCCCTGGATCTGGTGGACGAGCCTGCCCTGCGTCGCCGCGCTGCCGTACTTCATCGTCCGGCATCGCAGCTTTCCGGCGGCGGTGATCCTCCTGGGATTCATCACCCAGTACGCGCCTTGGTTTCCGATCACGCGCGTGCTCTTCATGTATCACATGTTCGGCGGGCTCATCTTCATGGTCCTCGCCCTGGCGTTCGTGCTCTCGTATCTCGCGTCCAAGCTGCGCCCTCCGAACCGGGAGGCACTGGTCGCGGTGCATCTCGCCATGGCGGTCTTTTTCTTCGGCTACTTCTATCCGGTGTGGACCGCGGTACCTATCTCGAGCTCGGCCTGGTTTGAAGGCTCCGGCACGCCGCCGTGGGGACCCAAGATGTGGCTCGTCAACTGCCGCGACCTGCCGGCCTCGCAGCCGCAGATCTTCTGTTGGAACTAGAGGCCGGCCTGTTCCTGGCCGCGAGCGCGGCCGCGGGATTCGGCATCACCTATCTCTCCGGCGTCGCCCTTACCCTCGAGGAGCGAATCGTCTTCGGTGCGGTGCTGGGCGCGATGACCGTCGCGCTCACGACGTTCGTCCCTGCCTTGCTGATCAAAGACGTGACCCTGCTCACGGTTTTGTTCGGGCTGGCCGTCACCCTTGGCGCGGGCGCGCTCGGCTTGCTTAGCGGGCGCTCGGTGCTCAGCCGCGACGGGAAGGACTTCCGCGCTCGCTGGCTGTCATCTCCTGCTTCGCCGGGCCATCCCTGGCCGCTCGCCGTCGTGTTTCTCATTTGCGCGGCGTGGACCGTGCATTTCCTGCACCAGGCGTATGTCTATATGCCGAACGGTCTGTATGCCGGTTACGGCAACATCTGGGGCGACTGGGCGGCGCACCTTAGCTTCGCGGGCTCGTTCGCGTTCGGCCACAACTTTCCTCCCGAGTTTCCAGTCGACCCCGGACATCACCTCGGGTACCCGTTCATGGTCGACTTTCTCGCGGCCGACCTCGTCCCCCTGCACCTGCCCCTCACAGAAACCATGACCGCGACCAGCGGCATGCTCGGGTTGGCATTTCCCGCGGTCCTGTACCTCGCGGCTCTGAGGTTCACGGCTGGGCGCGCCGCGGCCGCGATGGCGGTCTTCGTTTTCCTGTTGAGTGGCGGACTTGGTTTCATCTACCTGGGCGACGACCTTCGGCGCTTCGGTCTGAGCGCGCT
>DASPYE010000017.1:0-30734 GCA_035636935.1 Candidatus Dormiibacterota bacterium
GTCGTAGCCGAGCTGCTCGAGCGCGACATTCATCGCCTTGGGGTAGTCGCCACTGTCGTACTCCCAGCCGGTGGCGGAGTGGTACGGAAACTGCTCAGGCTGGATGAAGTTCTTCATCCTGAACTCGGCCTGGTCCATGCCAAGCTCGATCGCGGCGTTGGTGACGAGGCGCTCGATCAAGTAACTTGCCTCGGTCACCCGGAACGAGCACCGGTAGGCGACGCCTCCGGGAGCCTTGTTCGTGTAGTAGCCGTCCGCGGTCACGTGCGCGGTCGGGATGTCATAGGAGCCGGTGACGATGTGGAACAGGCCGGCCTTGAACTTGGTCGGCTGCGCGTCGGCGAAAAAGGCTCCGTTGTCGGAGTCCAGGTGGACTCGCAGGGCGAGCATCTTGCCGTTCTTGTCCAGCGCGAGGTCGCCCGTCATGTGAAAGTCGCGGGCAAAGCCGGTCGAGATGAGGTTCTCGTTCCGGTCCTCGACCCACTTCACGGGGCGCCCGATGAGCAGGCTCGCCGCCGTCGCGACCACGTAGCCCGGGTAAACGGGCACCTTGTTGCCGAAACCGCCACCGATGTCGGGTGAGATGACCCGGATGTTCTGCTCGGGCAGCCCGGTCACCAGGGCGAAGACGGTGCGGATGGCGTGCGGCGCCTGGCTCGTCATGTAGATGGTGGCTTTGCCCGTCGCGCCGTTGACGTCGGCGATGCAGCCACACGTCTCGAGGGGAGCGGGATGGCAGCGTGGATAGAACGTATGCAGCCGGACGACCTTGTCGGCCTTCGCGAATGCGGCCTGCGTGGTGGCCTGGTCGCCAGCCTCCCAATGGTAGATGTGGTTGTCCTTCTGGTTCTCCTTGTCGTCGCGGATCAGCGCCGCGCCAGCTTCTTTCGCCTGCTGTGGGCTGGTCACCGCCGCGAGCAGGTCGTACTCGGCGACGATGGCGTCCCTGGCGTCCTCGGCTTGGGCTTTCGTCTCCGCGACGACGGCGGCCACCTCCTGGCCCTGGAAGCGGACCTTGTCCGTGGCCAGCACCGCCTGGGTGTCGTAACTCAATGTCGGCATCCAGGCGAGCTTGTGCTGCGCCATCAGCTCGCCCGTGACCACCGCGATCACGCCGGGCATCGCGCTCGCCACCGCGGTGTCCACGGACTTGATGCGCGCGTGCGCATGCGGGCTGCGCAGGATGACCATGTGGAGCATGGCCGGCAGCTCGATGTCGTCGAGGTAGTTGCCCTTCCCTCTCAGGAACCGGCCGTCTTCCTTGCGCTTGATCGACTCGCCGATCCGGCCGTGCATGTGCGCGTGCGTGTCGGTCGCCATCTACTCGCCTCCCCCGGCGCCGGCGGCGGCCGGCACTCCCGGTTTCTCCGCCGCGTCAGCGGCCCGCACCTTCGCCGCGTGTTGGATCGCTTTGACGATGTTCATGTAGCCGGTGCAGCGACAGATGTTGCCGCTGATCGCCCATCGGATGTCGTCTTCGGTCGGGTTCGGGTTACGGTCGAGCAGCGCTGTGCCCGTGAGCATCATGCCGGGGGTGCAGAATCCGCACTGCAGACCGTGCTGTTCGTGAAATCCGGCCTGCACGGCGGAGAGGGTCGCGCCCTGCGCGAGTCCTTCGACTGTGGTGATGCTCCGGCCCTCCGCTTGCACGGCAAGGGCTGTGCAGGACTTGATCGGCTCGCCGTCGACCAGCACCGTGCATGCGCCGCAGCTCGACGTATCGCAGCCGCTGTGGGTGCCGGTCAGGCGCAGATTCGAGCGGACGAAGTCGACCAGGAGAACGCGCGGCTCGACGTCGCCCGTCCGCTCGACGCCGTTGACCTTCATTGTGACTTTCATCACCTCGCCTCCCCGGCTCGACCGATCGCGGTTTTCAAGCCACGCTGGACGAACACTCGAACCACGTCCTTCTTATACGCGGCGCTTCCCCGTACATCGTCCTTTGGTTCGGCGACGGCGGCCGCCAGGCGTGCCGCCTCGGCGATCACGGCGTCGGTAGGCTCCTTGCCCTGTAGGTAGCGCTCGGCGTCGGTCGCCTTGATGTTGCGATCTCCGACGGCGGTGAGCCCAATACCGGAGCGAACGATCTTGTTGGCGTCCATCTCGACCTGGACGCCCACCGCGACGGTGGCGAAGTCGCCGACCCGCCGCTCGAGCTTCAGGTACGCGCCGCCGGAATGGCCCTTGGCGAGGGGAATCCGGACCTCGGTTACCACCTCATCCGGTTTGAGAGCGGTGGTGAAAGGGCCCTGGAAGAAGTCCTGGGCGTGGATTACCCGCTGCCCCGCCGGGGAGGTGGCGACGATATCGGCGCCGAAGGCGAGCATCACGGACCCCCAGTCGCCGGCGGGGTCGGCGTGGCAGATCGACCCGACCAGCGTGCCCCGGTTGCGGACCAGCGGATCGGCGATCCAGTGCGCCGCCTCGGCGAGCATCGGCGCGGCGGTGGCCAGCTCCTTGCTGTTCTCGATGTCCACGTGGCGCGCTAGGGCGCCGATGACGACGTGGCCGTCCGCGTCCTCGCGCTTGATCGTGTTCAGGTTGGGGATGCGAGCGATGTCCACGACCAGCTCGGGTCGAGAGAAGCGCAGCTTGAGCAGCGGGATCAGGCTCTGTCCCCCGGCCATGACCTTCGCTTCGTCGCCGTGCTGCTTCAGGATCGCAAGCGCCTCATTCAGGCTCGCGGGAGCGCGATAGTCAAAAGCGGCGGGTAGCATGCATTCCCTCCCAGCAAAAACAGCGGCCTAGACCGCGCTCGTAATAACACCGGCAGCCTGCCGTGTCAAACAAGCGTCCGAGTACGATTCGAACGTGGTGACCGAGGCCGTCAAGGCCCTTAGCGCCCAGGAGATCACCGAGCTGTGTCTCCGCCACACGCTGTACGACTGGGGGGCGCAGGCGGGGCTGAAGCCGCTGCCCGTGACGAGCGCCAAGGGCGTTTACTTCCACACCGCCGACGGTCGCCGATTCCTGGACTTCAACAGCCAGCTGATGTGCGTGAACGCCGGTCACGGCGACCGCCGCATCATCGAGGCGATCCAGCGCCAGGCCGAGCAGCTGCCCTACATCAGCCCATTCATGGCCCACGAGGCGCGGGCGCGGCTGGGTGCCAAGCTCGCCTCGCTGCTGCCCGGCGACATCGACAAGGTCTTCTTCACGCTGGCGGGCGCCGACGCCAACGAGAACGCGATCAAGATGGCACGCGCGGTCACCGGGCGGCCGAAGATCCTCGCTCGCTACCGCTCCTATCACGGCTCGACTGGTTCGGCCGTCCAGGCTACGGGGGACCCCCGGCGATGGCCGAACGAGGGTCCCGTCGGCGGCGTCGTGCATGTGCTCGACCCTTATCACGGCATCCAACGCGGGTGGGACACCGTCGAGGAGTCGCTGGCCGACCTCGAAGAGACGATCCAGCTCGAAGGGCCGGCGACGATCGCGGCTTTCTTGCTGGAACCGATTTCCGGTACGAATGGGATCCTCGTCCCACCCGACGGGTATCTCCAGGGTGTACGCGCCCTATGCGACCGCTACGGAATCCTGATGATCTGCGATGAGGTGATGACTGGGTTCGGCCGCACCGGACAGTGGTTTGCGGTCGATCACTGGGGCGTCGTGCCGGACCTGATCACCCTCGCCAAGGGCCTCACCTCCAGCTACGTGCCGCTCGGCGCGGTGGGCATGCGGCCGCATGTCGCGGCCTACTTCGACGACCATGTTTTCTACGGTGGCCTCACGTACAACAGCCATCCGCTGGCTTGCGCGGCGGCGCTCGGCGCGATCCAGGCATATGAAGAAGACGATATGGTCGGCAACTCGCGTCGCATGGGCGAGGTGCTCGCACGACACCATCGGAAGCTACGCGAGCGCCATCCATCCGTGGGCGCGACGCGATCGATCGGGCTGTTCGGATGCCTCGAGCTGGTGCGCGACCGCCAGACGCTGGAGCCCCTCGCGCCGTTCAACGGAACGTCGCCAGAGATGAAGGCCGTGACATCCGCTCTTCTCGAGGGCGGCATGCACACATTTGTGCGCTGGAACACGATCATGACCAACCCGCCCCTTTGCATCACCGAGGAGCAGCTTGACGAGGGCTTCGAGATCCTCGACTCCGCCCTTGAGATCGGCGACCGAGCAGTCCGCGATTAGCACGGACGAGATTCGCGACCAGCAGCTGAAGAAGCTACGCGCGGGCCTGACCGCGGTCCTCACGGGAAATCAGTTCTGGCGGGATCGCCTCAGCGGCGTGGATGGTTGGGAGGATTTCAAGCGCCTGCCGTTGACCTCGAAATCAGAGCTTCTCGCCGACCAGGCGTCCCACCCACCGTTTGGCACGAATCTCACCTACTCGGTGGATCGCTACGTGCGTTTGCACCAGACGTCAGGTTCCAGCGGGGCGCTGCCACTGCGCTGGCTCGACACCGGGGAGTCCTGGGAGTGGTGGCTGCGCATCTGGGCAGAGCACATCTACCCCGCCGCGTCTGTCACGCCGGCCGACCGCGTGTTCCTCGCATTCTCGTTTGGCCCTTTCATCGGTTTCTGGTCGGCGTTCGGTGGAGCGGAAAGGCTTGGCGCCCTATGCATGTCTGGAGGCGCGATGACGAGCGAGCAGCGGGTGCGAAGCATCCTCGACCTCGGAGCCACCGTCTTGCTGTCGACGCCGACCTACGCGCTACGCCTGGCGGACGTGGCTCGCGGGATGGGAGTCGACCTGGCCGAGTCGTCGGTGCGAGTCACGATTCACGCGGGTGAGCCGGGCGCCTCGATTCCGGCGACCAGGGACGCGATCGAGGCGGAGTGGTCCGCCTCTTCGTTCGATCACACGGGGATGACGGAGCTGGGTCCGACAGGGTTCAGCTGCTCCGCGCGCGACGGAGTCCACTTGATCGAGTCCGAGTTCATCTTCGAGGTGACCGACGACGGAGAGCTGGTCGCCACGAACCTGGGTCGTTGGGGCATGCCTCTGATCCGGTATCGAACCGGCGACCGCGTGGTCGTTTCGCGCGAGCCGTGTCCCTGCGGCAGCCCGTTCATGAAGATCATCGGCGGAATCCAGGGTCGGATCGACGATATGTTCACGGTGCGCGGCGTGAACCTCTATCCGTCGCAGGTCGAGGACATCGTCCGCCGCCACCCCGGGGTGGCCGAGTTCGTGATCGAGCACCGCCGCGAGCGGCGAATGGACGAGGTGGCGCTGGTCGTGGAGACGTCGGCAGCCTCCTTCTCGGCCGAGCGTCTCGAGGCAGACCTTCGCCAGGCGCTCGGTGTGCGCCTGGACTGCCGGGTGGTTCCGGCCGGCACGCTGCCGCGCTCGGAGCTCAAGTCGCAGCGCATCGTCCACCTGGCGGAATGAAGCCCGGGTCCTGAATCCCGCGAGCGCCGGCGCGCGCCGAAAATGCCCTGGCCTCAAAGCCGCGAGCGCCGGCACTCGCTGAATTAACGCCGCTCGTTCGCTCGCACGACCTCGAGCAACGACCGAAGCAGCTCTTCGCGCTGTCGCGTGTCCAGCGGGCCGACCAGGCGCGCGGTCATGGCGTGTGTGCGGGGGATCAGCTGCTGCACCGTATGGAGTCCCTTGGTAGTCAGGGTGATCGTCTTGCGCCGGCCGTCGTGGGTGTCGCGCTCGGTGCGGACCAAACCGCGCGCGCTCAGCCGGGAGACGACCTCGGCCATCGTTGAGCGGTCCAGGGAGATGCGCATGCCGAGGGTGCGCTGGTCGAGGTTCGGCTCGCCATACAGCGCGTTCAAGGCCGCGAACTGCGGGGAGGTGATGGTGTGCGAGACCTCTTCGTCCCATAGGAGATTCATCGCCTGTACGGCGCGGCGCAGGAGGTGACCGGGGTGGGTCATCAGGTCTTCTGGCTGCTGCCCGTCAGGCCGCGGTGTGGTCACGCTTCGCCTCCACCACCCGGTAACCGACAGGCAGAAGGCGCAATCCGAGACGCTCCTCGACCGTGCCCCATAGGCCGCGCGGCAGAGCCAGGGCGAAGAGCGCCGCGGTGGCGCCGAGGCCGACCAGGTACCACGGACCGCCCTGGGTGAAAGTGGTCTGGATCGCGAACAGGAGGATCGCGCCCAGGATTGGGCCTTCGAACGTACCCAGACCTCCGACCAGGACCATGAAGATCATGTATGCGGACCACTGCACGCTGAAGACGGAGCTGGGCTCGATGAACAGGGTGTTGGCGACGACCAGCACGCCCGCGGCGCCGCAGCCGAATCCGGCGAGCACGAACAGCAGCCGCTTGCGAGCCGCGACGCGCACACCGAGCGATCGCGCCGCGTCTTCGTCGTCGCGGATCGCCTGGAGCGAGGCGCCGAGGGGTGAGCGGAGCAGGAAGAAGAGCGCGGCAAGAAAGATCATGGTGAAGGCGAGCGCGAGCCAGAACGTGTACGCCTGGCGAAAGTTCGGCTCGTACTGGTTGAGCTGAATCAGAGAGATGCCGGTGCCTGCACCGAGGTTCTGGTCGAGGCGGACGAGGATGGAGATGACCTCGGCGATCACCCACATGCCGATCGCGAACTGGGCGGCGCGAAGTCGCAATGCGAATAGGGAGATGGGGACCGAGATCGCGCCTGCGAGCAGGGTGGCGAGCAGCATCGCGACGTATGGCGAGACGCCCTGGGCTGCAAAGAAGACCGTGCCGTACGCGCCGATCCCGATGAACGCCTGTTGACCGACCGACAGAAGACCGCCGTAGCCGGCGAGAGCGTTCCACATGACCGCGAGTAAGACGAGGATCAAGAGCGTCGTGAGCTTCTGCACCACGTCGGACTCGAAAACCAGCGGCACCCCCGCGAGCACGATCGCGGCCACGACCGTCCCCCCGGTGAAGAGCTTGGAGGTGCGCGTCCAGCGCTGAACTCTCATGCCGTCCTCAGCACCAGGCGGCCACCTCCGAAGCGGACGATCAGGACCGCGAGAAAGAGCAGATGACCGGCCATCACCGCAAACTGCGGATGGATCTGCGCGCCGACGGTCTGGGCGACGCCCAACGCGATGCCGCCGAGCAGGGTCCCCCACAGCGATCCCATGCCGCCGATCACGACCGCCTCGAAGGCGAAGATCAGCTGCGTCGGCCCGCTGACGGGATCGAACACCGACCGGATGCCGAGGAACAGGCCGCCGAGGGCGGCGATCGCCACGGCCATCGCGGTGGCGCCGGCGTAGACGCTCCGGCTGTCGATGCCCACGAGCTCGGCGGCGTCGGCATCCTCGGCCGTGGCGCGCATGATCCAGCCGGCGCGAGTCCTGGACAGGAACAGCTGCAGCGCGGCGAACAGCAGGACCGCAACGACCAACACGAGCAGGCCCAAGGCGGAAACGGAGAGGCCACTGGTGACCTGCCAGCTCGCAGTGGTGACCGATCCCGCGCTGCCCCCCAGCGACCGCACATCTGGTGAGAAGGCGAGCTGCAGGAGGTTCTGGATCACGATCGACAGCCCGAACGTGGCGAGGAGCGGCGTCAGGATCCCCGACTTCAGGCTCCGCTCGAGCACAGTCAGCTGGAGGACGTAGCCCAGCAGCACCATCACCGGCAGCGCGACTGCGAAGGCAAGGAACGCCGAGACGCCGGTGCGTTCGACGATGACGTAGACGATGTACGCGCCGAGGACGGCGACGTCACCATGCGCCAGGTTGATGATCCGCATGACCCCGAACATGATCGAGAGGCCGCACGCGAGCACCGCGTAGAACGCACCGAGGAAAATTCCCTGGAGGATGGCGTTGGCGACGCTCATGCGGGTCGCCGCAATCCGAAGTAGGCGCCGACCACGCGGTCGCGGTCGAGCGAGGCCGCTTCGCCCTGGAGCACCACGCGTCCCTCGAGCATGCAGACCACGCGTCCTGCAACATCCAGCGCGCGGGTCAGGTCTTGCTCGACCAGCAGTACGGTCGCGCCCTCGCGAATCACGTCGCCCAATGAGCGGTAAACCGCGTCCACCACGACCGGAGCAAGGCCGAGCGAGACTTCGTCGAGAAGGAGCAGGCGCGGGTTGCTCATCAGGGCACGGCCGATGGCGACGGCCTGCTGCTCACCACCGGACAGCGTGGCTGCAGGCATGTGACGGCGAGCCTTGAGCAGCGGAAACACGTCGAGCACCGTGTCGACGGTCCAGCGGCCGCGCCGTCGCGAGGAGGCAACGCGAAGGTTCTCCTCCACGGTCAGGCTCGGAAACAGGCGCCGCCCCTCGGGCACCAGCGCCATACCCAGAGCGACGCGGCGGTGCGCGGGCAGGTGCGTGATGTCGACACCGCCAAACGAAACTCGTCCAGCGGTCGGCCTGTGCGCGCCGGCGATCGCGCGGAGCAAGGTCGTCTTGCCGGCGCCGTTGGCGCCGATGAGCGCGACCGTCTCACCCTGCGCGATGTCGAACGAGACGCCGCGCACGGCCTGCAGCAACCCGTAGCGACAATCAAGCGCCTCCAGCTGGAGCAGGGTCACCGCCTGCCGCTGCCCAGGTAAGCATCGATCACCGCAGCCTGCGCGACGACGGCCTGAGGTTCGCCTTCGGCGATGACGCGGCCGGCGTCCATGCACACGAGTCGGTTCACCACCTGCAGCAGCACGTGGACGATGTGCTCGATCCACAGCACCGCGATCCCTCGGTCGCGCAGGCCGGCCACTGTTGCCACCAGCTCGGCGGACTCTGCATCCGTCAACCCGCCACCAATCTCGTCGAGCAGCAGGACGGCAGGCTCGACGGCGAGGGCACGCGCAAGCTCGAGGCGCTTGCGTTGAAGAAGCCCAAGGCCCTCGGCACGACGGTTCGCCATGTGTCCGAGGGCGCACTGGTCGAGCACCTGGAGACAGAGGTTGTACGCATCGGTGCCGCGGCGTTTGCCGCCGGCCGTCGCCCCGACCAGCACGTTCTCGAACACGGTCATACCGACAAATGGGCGCGGCACCTGGTGGGTGCGGGCGATCCCCAGCTTGCACCGGTCGGCGGCGCCTTTCGAGGTGACGTCGCCACCGTGGAAGACGACGCGGCCGGCGTCAGGCCGAACCGCGCCGGACAGCACGCTCAACAGCGTCGTCTTGCCTGCCCCGTTGGGCCCGACGATGCCGACCGCCTCGCCTTCATGCAGGGCGAGGTTGACACCATCGAGCACCGTCAGCGCGCCAAACCGCTTCCGGACGTCGACCGCGGCGAGGACCGCCGCCGGAGGCCCGTCCGGAAAAGCCCTCGACGGATCTTCGGTGCCCATGCGGCCCATCTTCGGGCTCAGCTCCTGCGCTGCTCGCTTACGAATCGATCGGATGCGCTCGCTGCGCTGCTCGTCGCTTCGCCCGAATCTGGACCCCCTGGATCACCGAATCTCTCGCCGATGGTTTCCGGCCGGGCCTCATTGCTAGCCCGCGGTGTAAGGCTGGAGCTTCGACGCGACGGGCACGTTGGCGTCGGCTGCGTTTTCGCAGATCACGAAGTCGATCGGCCACTTCGACGCACCCGATTTCCACTGGCCTCCGATGATCGGCGTCGAGACGACGTTCGGCACCGCTGCGCCCGCGAGCGAGGCCGGCTTCGACCAGTCGAGGTTGCCGACCGGTGTCTCCACCTTGAGCGTTTTCATCGCGTCGCGGACCTTCGTCTTGTCCTTCGGCGCAGCGCTCGCGGAGAGCACCGCCGCTGCGACGTCGAACAGCGAGAGGCTCGCTCCCAGCTGTTGGTTCCACTGCTTGCCGCTGGCCGACTCGTAGCCGTCGCCGATCTGCTTGCTCGTCATGCCGGTGAGGGACGACTTGTAAGGCCAGGTGGGGGCCCAGTACACGCCTGAGGCGAGTCCATTGCCAATTGACCCGAGAGCGGTGACCTGCGACGGAAACAGGCCCGTTTTTGCGATCTGTCCGATCTTCACATGTTTCGTGTATCCCTGCTGCGCGGCCTGCCGCCAGAAGGTGGCGAAGTCGGGCGGGATGGGGAACGTGTTGAAGATCTGGCAATCCTGCTGGATGAACTTCTGGATCTGCGCCGTGTAGTCGTTGGTGCCGTCCTCGTATGGCCCCGGGTCGACGATGGTGTAGCCCGCGCCCTTTAGCAGCGGCCCGAGGACTCCACGGATCGCGTTGCCGTCGGCGTCGTTGGGCCACATCACGCCGACCTTCTTGTTGGTCGTGACCTGCGGCCACAGGTGGGTGTAGGCGAGGAAGAACTGCTCCACGCCAAAGCAGTAATGGAACGTCCACTTGAAAGGTGAAGGCTGGCCTGGCTTGGCTCCGCGGCCCAAGTACCAGGCCTCCCACGGGACGACGGTCGAGATGCATGGCACGTTGGCCGCCTCGCACGCGTCCGAGACAGGGTTCACGGTTTCGGGCGTCGACGTCGCCAGCATGAGGTCGACCTTCTGGGTCTGGATGAGATCGTTGGCCATCTGCGCGCCGACCGATGGGGTCGACTGGCCATCGCGGTTGATGATCTCCACCGAGTAGTTGGTGCCCCCGATGGAAAGGCCCTTCTGGAACGCGTCACGGGCCAGCTTGAGAGCGTAAGCGTCGGGCTCGCCGAAACCGGACGCCGGTCCGGTGACCGGGCTGATGAAACCGATCTTGATGGTGCCCGACGGCGTCGAACTCGTCGAGGTCAGGCAGGAATCCAGTACACCCGGCACGGCCAGACCGCCCAGGAGGAGGCCTGCGGACTTGAGCATCTCGCGGCGCGTGAGACCACGGGCGGAGTGCTTTTTCTTGGACACCTGAATCCTCCTGTCTGATCAGGCGCGTCCGGCCGCGCGCAAATTGCTCCGTGTACCGACGATCGGAGTTTGCGCCAGTTCATAATCGCCGTCAAGGGCTGTGCCCAAGGTAGAAATGGACGAGCAGTACGAGCCGCCCTACCTCTTTCCCGACTACCGCGCGACGGCGCTGAGAGCGCCGCAGCATGAGCCGGTGAAGCTCCCCGACGAGTGGTTTCATCGCGCGCCCGGACCGGCCTTTGGGCGGATCCCGCTCCGCCGGGAAGACGCGGACCTGACGCGGCAGCATTCGGGCGAGCCCCTGGGCGAGCGGATCATCCTCACCGGCCGGGTTACCGATTCGGACGGCTGCGCCGTGGCGAACACGCTGGTCGAGGTGTGGCAGGCCAACGCGGCGGGCCGCTATGTCGACCAGGTGGACGACCATCCCGCGCCGCTGGATGCGAACTTCACGGGGGCGGGGCGGTGCCTGACCGACTCCGAGGGTCGTTACCGCTTCACCACGATCAAGCCGGGCGCGTATCCATGGCGCAACCACACCAACGCGTGGCGCCCGGCCCATGTCCATTTCTCACTGTTCGGCCCTTTCCTTGCGAGCCGGCTTGTGACCCAGATGTATTTCCCCGGCGACCCGCTGATCCCTCACGACCCCATCGTCAACTCGATCCCCAATCCGCGCGGGCGCGAGCTCCTGATCTCGCGATTCGACCTCGAGACCACGATTCCGGAGTGGGCGCTTGGTTATCGCTGGGACATCGTGCTGCGTGGCAGCCATGCAACCCCGATGGAACCTTGACTCCCACCCCATCGCAAACCGTCGGGCCTTTCTTCGGATTCGCGCTTCCGTTCGAGGGCGACGCCGTGGCCGAGCCGGACGCGATTCGGGTGGAAGGACAGTTGTTGGACGGCGCCGGCGAGCCGGTAAGCGATGCCCTGCTCGAAGCTTCGCAAGGCGGCCAGTTCGCCCGCTGCCGGACAGACGGGGAGGGTGCGTTTCACTTCGTCATCGCCAAGCCTGACGCGGGGTTTCTCGACATCGCGCTGTTCGCCCGCGGCCTGCTCCGGCACCTGAACACTCGGATGTACTTCCCAGACGCCGGCGACAGCGTGCCGTCAGTGGTCGACTCGGCGCGCCGGCATACGTTGGTGGCCAGGCGCGAAGGCGAAGTCCTTCGCTTCGATATTCGCCTCCAGGGCCAAGACGAGACCGTCTTCTTCGCGTAGCGTCAAACCTCGGCAAATCTATGCCAGGCCCACCGGCCCACCTAGATTTTCTAAGCTATGACAGTGCCGACCTGGCTGAGCCTCGATGAAGCCGCCAAGCGGCTGAGCGTCCACCCGGCGACCCTGAGGGAGTGGGCAGACAAGGGCCAGATCCGCACTTTCCGCACCCCCGGCGGACACCGTCGATTCAGCGAGACGGACGTCGCCAAGCTCGGAGCCCATGTCAAACCTGACCTCTCCCTGCTCATGCACGCGACCGTCGGGCACGCCCGGATCGCCACCAGCGGCGGGCGTCTTTCGTCCGAGTCGTGGTATGCGCGATTCGATGAGGTCGCGAAGGTGCGACAGCGCGAGCTGGGGATGCAGCTGGTGCAGCTGCTGGTCTCGTTCCTGAGCGACGGCGAGCGCGACTGGACCACTGAGATCAAGCAGCTGGGGGCACGCTACGCGGAGCTGGCGCGCGACGCGGGCCTGTCGCGCGGCGACGCGATGCGGGCGTTCCACCTCTTCGAGGGCATCGTGCGGTCGAGCGCGAGCGAGCTCGGCGCGGCGAAGGTCGCGCGTGCTGACCTGGAGGAAAACGTTGGATGGTTCTTGAATGAGGTGAGGGTGGCGATGGTGGAGGCTTTCTCGTGAACGTGCTGAACGTCGTGCTGCCGCTGGGCTCCTCGGTCCTTAGCTTTGTCTTCGCCGCGATGGTGCTCGACCAATGGTGGCAGCGTCGCCACGCGTTCCAGCTGGTCTGGGGGATCGGGCTGCTGTTTTACGGGATCAGCGCCGGCACGGAGTTTCTCGGCAGCGCCATTGGCTGGAGCGAACCTCTCTATCGCGTCTGGTACCTGATCGGCGCGTTCTTCGTGGCGGCTTACCTTGGCGCGGGGACGATCTATCTGCTCTCCCGCTCGCGCTTTGGATATTTCGCGGGCGCGACCGTTTTCATCGGCGGCCTGCTGTCATTTCTGTTCAGCCACTCCACGCGGTACCCCGGGGCGGCGACCGCGGGAACGGTGACCTTCGTGATCGCAACGATTGGCGCGATCGCCATCATCGCGGCCACAGCGACACGCCGGCCGTTGGCCGCTCACATCGCGATGGGCGTGCTAGTCGTCGGATCGGTGGCGGCGGCGGGGATGGTGCTCACGGCGACCCTGCCATCTCCGGGCTGGGCCGTCGACCCGAGCACGCACGTGCCCGTGGGGTCCGCGTTCCCCAGTCACGTGCGCGTGCTGACCGGACCTTTCAACATCGCCGGCGCGCTGTGCCTGGTCTTCGGTGCGATCTACTCGGCCTACGTCTATATGCCGAAAAAGCGCGCCCTGCCCGCCCGATTGGGCATCGTGGCGGTGGTCGTGAACTTCATCGTGTCGCTGCCGCGAGCGGCGGAGGCGCTCTTCGCCGGCAAGTTGAACTCCCGTGTGCCGGCGACGATGCTGATCGCGATCGGCGCGTTCATCCCGGGCCTGACTAGCGGCCTCAACCGATTCGGGGTGACCTGGTCGTTCTTCCTGGGTGAGTTTCTGGGCCTGCTCTTCATCTTCGCGGGCTTCCTTGTCAGCGAGGAGGTGTTTGGGAACGTCCGGCTCGGGACCACCCTGTGGTCACGACGTCGGGCGACGTCACTCGAACGTGAGGTCGGTTGAGATAGCGATCGCTTTCTCGATGCTCTTCGCCACGGGACATCGCGCGGCGTGATGTGAATGCGCGCGCTCTGCCGCCTCTCGCCTGTCGTCGGGACACCCGCGGAGCGTGTAGCGGACGTGGATCTTCTTGATGACCAATATCTTGTCCTCGACGTAGACCTCGCCCTCCGCCGCTGAGGTCAGTTGACCGCCGCTCGCGTCGATCCCGCGCGCTTCCAGCGCGCCACCCAGTGTTCCTGTGAGTCAACCGGCGGTGGCCGCGACCAGGTAGTCGAGGGTCGTGGCCTGATCTGGGTACTGGCCGGGCGCGGTTCCGTAGTGCTCTCGCACCGACCCGTGGGTCCCGAATGTGACCTGGTGATTGGCAGGCAGATATGCCTGCCTGAGAGGACCGCGTTCGCGGACGATCTGGACCTTTGATACGTACACCGGGCGGAGTGGGTCCACTCCTGTGAGCTTACAAGCGCCGGTATTCGCACCGGTCCATTGACCTCCCGGCGCCATCGCGCTCTACTTACGCCGCGAGATGGAAGCGGTTTCACGATCTGCGACGACCTTGGACGAGGTGGCGCAGGCGGCGGGCGTGTCGTGGGCGACTGCTTCCAAGGTTTTCAGCGGACATCCCCAGGTCAGCGAGGCGGCCCGGAAAGCCGTGGAACGAGCCGCGGTTGAACTTGGCTATGTGCCCAATCACGCCGCGCGGAGTCTCGCGGCCGGGCGAAGCGAGTCAGTCGGCGTTCTTGTCCCCGAGCCTTCGTCACAGCTCTTCGGTGATCCGATGTTGGCACGTCTCCTCGGAGCGATCGGCGAGGAGCTCTCGGCCAACGGACTCCAGATGGTGTTGTTCGCGCCTCAATCGGCGACGGACATCGAGCGCCTGGAGCAGTACCTCGCAGGCGGCCACGTCGACGCGGTGCTTCTGCTTGCCCTGCACGAGTCCGAATCGCTGCCGGCCCGACTGCAGGCACGCGGGATACCGATGGTCTTTGGCGGACGGCCACGCACGGCGCTCCAGGCCAGCTACGTCGACGTCGACAATCACGCAGGTGGGCGAAGCGCAACGCAGCACCTGGTCGTCCAGGGCCGGCGGCGCATCGCGCATATCGCGGGACCACTGGACGGTCCCGCGGCTCGGCAGCGGTTGCAGGGATACCGCGAAGCGCTGTGGAACGCGGGGCTGCGATCGGACCTCGTCGAGCAGGGCGCGTTTGACCGCGACAGCGGCGAGCTTGCGATGGCGCGGCTGCTTGCGACGCAGGACGACGTCGATGCGGTGTTCGCTGCGTCCGACGCGATGGCGGCGGGTGCGATGTGGGCGCTGCAGGTGCTGGGTCGGCGCGTGCCCGACGATGTCGCCGTCATCGGATTCGACGACTCCCCCATGGCGATGGCGACACAGCCGCCGCTGTCGAGCGTGCGGCAACCAGTCGAGCTCATGGGACGCGAGATGGCAAAGCTCGCGTTGAGCATGAGCGCCGTGCGCGGGCAGTCGCCACGACAGATGATCCTCGACCCCGAGCTTGCGCTGCGCGAATCGACTGTCGGCTCGCAGAACTAGGCGGCGCGATGGCGGACGCGAAACAACTCGTGGCCCGAGCGTTCAAGGCCGCGGAGTACGACTTCAGCCGCTTGATGGACCTACCGCAGGCCCTACTGCGCCGCGAAGATCGACAGGGCGTGAGACTTGTGATCGCTCCGACATTCGCGCTTCCCGACGCGGCGCTGGACGCGATCCTTTCGTGGCGCCTGGGCCAGTACCTGCTCACGCGCTTCTACGACGCGGACGTCGTCGCGGAACAAGGCCTCGTGCGCGAAGACGCCGCCACTGTGCACGCGGCCGATGTGCACGGCCTCGCCATCGACCCCGATGGTGGATTGCTCACATATCTCACGTTGAAGCAACCCGAGAAGCTCGAGGGCTTTCGCTACGGAAGCGCAGACCGTCCGGCGTTTCCCTGCGAAGAGGTGCATGGGCGTGGGTGGCAGCAGTCCATCATCGACGCGGACGACGTTCCCGCGGAGCAATGCTGGGAGCTCGCGCGGTTCGTCACCGATCAGCGACGTCCGGAGGACCCGATCATCCATCGCGGCGCGCTCGAGATCGCACTGGTCGCGGCGCGTCTCGCATGCAGGCCCGCGTTTGCGTCGCGGGTGAAGCTGGTCACGGGAGACCTGGATCCGGACGTCGCCTTGCGCAACCTTCGCTACTTCTTCATCCCCGTCGCGACGTTCGCGCCACACCAGGTGGCGCTGTCCAAGGGCCACCCGCTGCGCCCTCGGTACGCGGAGCATCCGACGTCGCCCTTCATCGCGAATGCGGGCGACCTCGACTGGGCAACATTCGTGCGCTGGGCGGACATCGACCTCGCGCTCAACTCCGGCGAGGAGGAGACGTACCTGCGTTTCCTGCTGCTGCGCCAGTTCGTGAGCGTGAAAGAGTCGTCGCTGAAGCGGCCCAACGAGCCCCGCGATGAATCCCAGTACCCGGTGGAGGCACTGACGTCGCCTTCGTCGCTCGGCGCGTCGAATGCGCTGTGGCGAAGCGCGACCGATGGAGCGATACCGTGGCAGGCGCTGACGCTGGGACCAGGCGAGCCGTTGCCGCGCGATCGCGTGTCGTGGATCGTCGAAGGTTTTGCGCAGGCTCTCACGTATCGACCCGAAGGTCTTGCTCACCTCGCGGGCATCGGGCCGGAGGTTTGCTTCGTGCCGCACGAGTCGATCGCGGGGTCGATCGCATCGCTCGATGCAGCGACACCTCTGCGGGTGCTGACGACGACGCGCGAGGACTTCGAAAGCTTCTGGAGACAACGCCAGGCGCTGTTCGAGACCTCTTCCGAAAAGCTCTACGGGATGACTGAGATTGTCCGTGCCGCCAAAGCCTGAGGACCACGATTCGTTCTACGCGGAGCTGACGGAGCGCAACCATGGCCTGATCGCCCCAGAGATCCAGTCGTCCTTGCGGTCGACGCGATTCGTGGTCGCGGGGTGCGGTTCCACTGGAGGTGCGGTCCTGATGCCGCTGGTCAGGACTGGCGCCGAGTCCTTCGTGCTGTTTGATCCGGGCGACTATGAGCTCAACAACCTCAACCGGCAGGATGCCTCGCTCGCCGACCTCGGTCGCAATAAAGCGCGAGCGTGCGCGGATCGGCTGCTGGCGGTCAATCCCTATTGCTCCATCGAGATACACGAGGACGGAGTGCGGGCCGATTCGATCGGAAGCCTCCTGCGAGCCGGCGACCTCGTGTTCGATGCCATCGACGTGACGACTCCTCAAGGCATCTCCGCCAAGCTTGCGCTGCATGAAGCGGGAGTTGGCAAGCACCTGACTGTGATCACCGCGTATGACATCGCGTCCACGCAGTTCATCGAGATCTTCGACTACAGCAAGCAGCGCGCCGCGCTTGGCGGCCGCGTCGGCGATCCGAACGCGGGTCCGGAGGCCGTCCTCCGGAGCCTGATCCCACCGCTCGCCCTGCCTCGCGAGATCTTTGCGGTGCTGCTCGAGCGGCGGCGCGATCCAAGCCGTGGGTTTCCCCAGCTCGCGATGACGTCGACGTTCCTGGGCGCGCTGGCGGTCGAGATCGCGCTGCGGCTGCTGGCGCACAAGCCGGTCAAGCGGCGGATCCGGGTCGACCTTGGCGATCTCGCGCGGCCCGCCTTGCGACGGGCGGCCGGTGGGGTGAGGACCAAGGTGGAGCTGATCGATCTCTGGAGGAGGATGCGTTGACGGAGCGGATCAAGGGCCTCGTCCTGGCCGACGGCGCAAACGAGTTCGACGGATTTTTCGCCGTGGTGCAAGCCGCCTGGCGGTGGCCGAGACTGCGCCTGGAGATGCGCGGCGCGCCGGGCTACGTGGCCCATCACCTGTGGTTCGCCTGGCCGACCACAGTCGGCATCCTCAGCTGGTGGGAGGACGAGGCGTCGGCTTATCGGTTTGCGCACCTGCCGGCACACCTCGAGTTCTGGGAATGGGCCACCAAGCCGGGGCACACGCGCGGCGGCTGGCTGGCGTTCTATGCACTCGGGCACGGCGGCCCGCTGTGGGGCAACGGTGTGCGCAAGCGCGTGACGACCTTCGGACGGTTCACGCCCGCTCCGTCCGGCGAGCCGCCCAAGGGCACGCCCGAGCAGCGGCGGTCGTTGCTGCGCAAGAGCTGAAGGCTCTGCTGTGGGTGGCGGGCGTGACCGCCGCTGAGGCGGCCGCACGCCGAAGCCTGCGATCGCGGTCGGCGGCGTGGCTGATCGTCTATCCGCTGCTGGCGACCGCCGCCCTTCTCACTGACCCGCCCCCAACGCGGCGCACAGGTTCCAGGTCCGGATGGTGGCTGGGCGTGCCGCTAGCGCTGGCGGGCTACCCGCTGGGATGCGCGTTGTTTGGCCACAGACCCTACCAGGCGCCTCCGGATCCGGTGGCTCTCGAGGTGGCCGCGCTGGCGGGTGCCGTCGCGCCGGCGGAGGAGATCGTGTGGGGCCGGAGCGTGGAGCGACGTCTCGGCCTCGGGACGACCGCGGCGCTCTTCGCCGCCAAGCACGTCGTCATCGACGGGCGGTGGAGGCGGGCGGGCGGCCTGTTCCTGTTCTGGGTCGGCCTTGGCCTGGTGCGCCGCCGCTCGGCGATGCTGGCTTGGGGCCTGCACATGACGGCCAACGCATCGGGGATTCTGCTCGGCCACGCGACCCGACGCGATCAGTTCTGACGACGCGCGCTATCCCGCCTTTGTGGCGCGATGCCCGGGCTAGGCGTGCGCCGGCGCACCAGGTTCAACGCTCGACGGATTCGGAACCGAGTCCGGATACTCGTGGGTGCGGCTTAGCCAGCGGTAGCCCGTTCCAATCAAGACAATTGCGGCGGCCACGGCATACAAGGTTGTGACCACCGGATCACCATGCTGGACGCTGTCGGCGAGCGGAACGAACCTAACCGCGAGATTGTGCCCTGCGTGAGCCAGCATGACGATCAGCAAGCTTCCCCGTGTGCTGTTGAAAAGCCACGCGTAGATGACTGAAGTCGAAATCAAGCGAATGAACGTCAGGGCGGTCTCGGACCAGGTTGTGGTGCTCAAGCCGCCCGGTGCGGCCGTCGGCCAAAGGTGCCATAGGCTCCAGATGACCCCGACAATCACCGCAGCGCTGAGCGCTCCGTATTGCTTCTGCAGCCGCGGCTGACCGAGCCCACGCCATCCGACCTCCTCCCCAAATGAGCCGGCTATCAAGGCGCCGATCAGGAACGCAGCTGCGGCAGCTCCGGGAAGGGCTATCCAGGATTTTGGCAGGGCCTGGCCGGCCATCATTCGGATGACGTCGCCAACCAGGAAGAGGATTGACGGACCGAGCAATGCCGCCGCGTACCACTGAAGGCCCACCCTCCAGCGAATCACCGGCCGCAGGAGTCTGCGGAAACCACCGGCCGACATGAATCCCGTTACCACGAGGGCGGCCAGGGTTGGAGCGAATGCGGTGAGCTCTATTCCGATGCCCGCCACGACCGGGATCGGAGTGGAGAAGGTCAACTTGCTGAGGTCAAGCCGGTAAAAAAAGAGAGGCAGCATTCCGATGCCGGTGATCGCAAAGACTGCAGCAACCCATACAGCGACCACAGCGTCGGGCGATGGAAGCGGCGAGGGACGCTTGGGTTCAGCCGTGATGTCGCTGACCTCGAACCGCGTGGGCGACGAAGTGGTCGGAGTGTACTCGGAAGATCGACGCCGAGCCCTCGAAAATTTGGTGGACCCGAGGGGATTCGAACCCCTGACCTTCAGACTGCCAGTCTGACGCGCTCCCAACTGCGCCACGGGCCCACGCGAGGGTGATCGCGGGCGATGAGTAGATAAAGGATACCGCCCGGCTCGCGACCGCCCTAGGACGACCGTTACCATCATCGACTGGCTTCGGAATTGATGCAGACGCGGGAAATCTCGACCAGCGAGCTCAAGGGTGGCGGATTTCTCGCGCTGCCCGATGGCGATGCGCCACACCCCGCGGTGGTGGTGATCCACGAGGCGTCCGGGCTGAACGACAACATCCGCGACATCACCAAGCGCCTTGCGGGCGCGGGGTATGCAGCGCTCGCGGTCGATCTCTTCACGGGTCGTAATCGCGCGATCTGCATGGCCCGCTACATGGCGGGGATGCTGATGGGCTCGGTCAACCGCTACGGCATCGACGACTTGAAAGGCGCGCTCACGCTGCTGGCCAAGCACCCTGACATCGATGCGCAGCGCCTGGGTGCGATCGGTTTCTGCATGGGCGGCGGTTTTGCGATCGCGTGGGCGTGCACCGACTCTCGCCTGAAAGCCATCGCCCCGTTCTACGGCGCCAATCCCCGTCCTATCGAGGTGGTGAAGCGCCTGTGCCCAGTCGTCGGGTCATACCCCGGGCAGGACTTCACGGCCAACGCCGGCCGCAACCTGGACCGTGCCTTGACGAGCCACGGAATCGAGCACGACATCAAGGTCTACCCAGAAACCCGGCACTTCTTCTTCAACGACCAGAACGGCGCCTACGACAAAGATGCGGCCGCCGATGCCTGGCAGCGCGTCCTGCGTTTCTTCGGAGAGAAGATCGGCAAGATGGCCTAGTACCCTGAGATGAACGTGCTAGTCACCGGCGGGACTGGAACGCTGGGCCGCCACGTCGTGATGCTTCTCCGGCAGTCGGGACACCGCGCCCGCATCCTGAGCCGCGAGCCGCGGGGCCACGTCGACGCGGTCCGGGGCGACCTGAAAACCGGCGAGGGCCTCGCGAAAGCCGTGAACGGGATGGATTCGATCATCCACGCGGCATCCGCGACCCACGAGCCGCTCGCCGGCCGCGCCGTCGACGTGCGCGGCACTCGCCGCCTGCTCACGATGGCGAAGGACGCAGGCGTCTCCCATGTGGTCTTCATCTCGATCGTCGGTGTGGACAGGGTGAGCTATCCGTACTACTGGACAAAGCTCGCGGCCGAGAAGGTCGTGCGCGAAGACCTGATTCCGTGGTCGATTCTTCGCGCCACGCAATTCCACCCATTCATGGAGCTGATCCTCAGGGGGTTCTCGCGACTACCTGGCGTGACCGCGATTCCGGTCTCGTGGCAGTTCCAGCCCGTCGACGCCCGGGACGTCGCGCGGCGCGCAGTCGATGCGATATTGGAGGAGCCGTCCGGGATGCTGCCCGATTTCGGCGGCCCGGAGGTGCGTGACTTCAAGTCGATCGCCCAGTCATGGCTCGAGGCGCGCAAATCCCGGCGGCGGCTCGTCGACCTGCGGCTGCCCCTGAAGGGAAGCCGCCAGGTCGCGGCCGGAGGCCTTTTGTGTCCCGATCACCGCGACGGGACGCTGACTTTCGATCAATATCTCGCTGAGAGGTACGCAGTGTGATGACAAAGCTCGTCGAACGATTCGGCCGGACCGGCTTTGCCGCCCTCTCGAGTCTCATCTGGGCGCTGCCGATGGCCGCGTGGGCCGGCTCGGCCGACCTCTCGCCCATCGACAAGACCGCGTATCCGTGGGTCGCACTTGCGATCGGCCTGGTGATGCTCGTGGTTTGGATCGTCCTGCTGACGCGACTGGCCGCGGTCTCTATCACGCCGCGCCAGCGCCGCTTCGATCTGCAGCAGATGTCGCGGTCGGAAAAACGTTGGACGCTAGCGGTCGCCGCCTTCATCACCGGGTTCATCGCCTGGCTGAACGGCGCGGCAACAGTCGACTGGACCCCACTCGGGACCGCGATCGGGGCGGGCAAGGTCGGACCCATCGCGCTGGCGGCCGCCCTGGCTGCGTTTGTCATCGCAATGGTGGCGGGGACCGCATGGAGCTGGCGACGGCAGTCCGACGCCTACCAGCAGAGGCTCAGCCGGGCCGCCCGAGCCTGAGGTTCGCGTCCTTATATGTCTGAGGTGATATGTCTGAGGTGTCGGAGGACCGGAGCTAGGTCGTTTCGGCCTTCCGGGCCAGGTTCGAGAGCAGCGTGCCGAACTCCCTGGAGACCTGAGGGCCGAGCATCCAACCCAAGACCGGGCCGAGTGGTCCGCCGACCTCGACCCTCTGGCTGATCCTGGTCTTGGCGCCGGCGGGCTCGACGCGGCAGTTGAAGCGAAACCGGGTTCCGGGAACGACGCTCGTGTGAAGCGCGAAGCTGCGTCCGGGTTGGACGTCGACCAGCTCCATCTGGTGATGCTGCCCCGCCTTGGTATTCATGACACCCGCGGTCCCGGACGCAAACCCGCCCTCCCAGTCCATCGTCGAGACATTCGGATTCCACTCTCCCCACGTCGACATGTCCGACCAGACGCGCCAGACCTTTTCCGGCGAAGCGATCGTCTCGACGGAGGTGCCGTACTCGCGTGCCATGCGAATGTCCTCTTCTTCTTCAGGCAGATCGCGCGGCGGCCAGCCGCTCATGCGGCAGCTCGACGATGTCGCGCGTCTTGAGAAAGTTCAAGGTCACGACGCTGACCACCAGGAGCACCGCGCCGAACAGCTCGATCGGCCGCAACGGCGCGGCCTGTCCCACCGGGGCCGGCAGCGAGAAGATCAGGAACAGCGCCAGCGGATAGCCGAGCTCGGCGATCGTCGCCAGCGAGGCCGGCGTATTGGAAAGCGCGAGGTAGTAAAGCAGCATGGCGACCAGGCCCGGCACCAGCACGATGCCCAGGAAGCTGGGCAGCTGGCTGACCGAGTAGCCGCTGAAAGCCGCTCCACCCCTGTCCACGAGCACGATGACGAGGAGCACCGGCAGCGCGAGCACGAAACGCATGCTGGTCGTGACCGGGAAGCTGACGTCCTGCAGGGCATAGCGGCCGAGCACCGTCCCGGCCGCCCACATGATCACCGCCCCCAGAACCAGGGCGCCGGCGACAAGCTCTGGGTTGCGGATCTGCCACGGCGCTGCCGGATCGTCGGCGAAGACGATGAGGTAGACGCCGACGAGGGCGATCGCCGCAAGCGGCCAGAAGCTGCGCTTGCGTCGCTCACCCAAAAAGATCCTCGCGAACGCGATCCCAAAGATTGGCTGCAAGAGGTAGAGCAGGTAGACCTCGTGCAGGACGTCGAAGTTGGGCGCGGCGGGATTGGCGAACGAGTAGCCGATCGCCTTTGTGAAGAGGACGGTGGCCACGGCCTGGGGTCCGATCGCGATCGCGGCCAGGGCCAGCCAGCGGCGGGGGCTGAGACGGCGCAGCGACGCGCCGTTGGCGATCAGCACCGGCAGGAGGCAGATGCTGATCATGAGGTCCTCGACCAGCACGATCTGGCCTGAGCTCAGCTGCTTGGTCAGGCCCGGCCGGAAGTAAGCATCGAACGCCCAGAGCGCTGCGGCCACGCCGACCAGCACGACCGAGCCCGCTTCGAGGAACCGCGAACGAGGCGCCGAGAGACTCACGCTATGAGGTTATCGGGTTGCCGTAGCCGGCTATTCCACGCCTAGGTTGCCACGACCTCGTCTTCGGCCACATTTGTTTCCAGGGATACCTCGGGATGCTGCACCACGTAGATCTCCTCGGTCCGGTCGTGGCCCTCCAGCCGCCGTTTCCCCACCGACGCCAGGACGATGTCCGGCCGGAGGATATCGGCGACGATCGAGTAGGTCGTCTCGGAGACCAGGATCTGGTTCCCCACCGCGCGCCGCCGCAGCTTGGCGCACCGGTTGACCGCCGGAGAACGATAGTCCCGGTCCGCGGCGTCCGCCTCCCCGGTCAGCACAGCCATCCGCACGGATACCGAGAGGCGGTCGGGCCACGGCTCCGCCCGGATCGCCTGCTGCCCGTCCACGGCCGCGACGACCGCATCTGTCGCCCGCAAGAACACAGCGAAGAACGAGTCGCCCTCGCCTCGCTCCTTCAGCACGATTCCACCGTTCGCCTCGATCGCCGCGGCCAAAAGCTGGTCGTGCCGCCGCATCGCCTGGTACATGGATGCTCGGCTCTGCAGCCACATCGGCGTGGACTCGACGACGTCCGTCATCAAAAAGGTGACGATGCCGTCGGGCAGCGACGTGCCCTCCTCGATTTTGAACGCCGTCCCTGGCGATGTGGTGGTCGTGCCATCGGCCGCCGCGCGCGGCACAAGTGAGCCCTGGACGATCAGAAAGTCGTCAATGCCGTGCACCCGCCGGAAGAAGTGCACGTTGTAGGAGGGCAGGAACGTCCAGGTCTCGTAATCGCCGCTGAACGAGCCCTCGCGGCACACGTCGGGTACGTGCGCGACGAGAAGGCCTAGCTTCGTCAGTGCGAGCGGGTCGAGCCCCAGGCTGGATGCGATCGCGTCGCTTGCCAGAGGACGGTCCTCCTGGTCCGCAGCAACCGCGACGTGAACCAACTGGACGAAGTTGTCGAGGTCGGGCTGCGGTTCGTCGAATCGCTGCAGCTGGTCGATCGTGAGCCGAAGCTCGATGCCCTCTGGGCTGTTTCCGTTGGTCGCGGCCCCCGAGCCGTTGGCGTGACCATTAGTCGCCGCGCGCGCCCCGAGCGCCGCGAGCACGCTCTCGTACGAGTCCGCCACCGCGAACTCTCGCGTCGCGCTTCGGTACACCTCGCCGGCAGAAGGCCATCTGCCCGCGGCCACGAAGTGGTTGGCCGCGACGTGCTCGTAGAGCCAGGTCGATCCGCCCAGGCCAAATTCCAGGTTCAGGGCGACCTGGAGGAAGTCGACCGCGGTCCGGTACAGCTCGCTCACCACCGTGAGCGGATCAGCATCCGCGACGCGGATCTCCCGATCGAGCCCTGCGGAATGGTTGGCGCGCGAGTCACCGTCCGCGTAGGAGAAGAGCTCGACCCCGACCAGCTCGCCGTGGTTGCGGAGCCGGATTCGGGACTGGGAAACCCGCGGCCCGGGGCCACCCAGCTGGGGGGAGTCGACCACGTGCACGTGCCCGCCGGGCCCCCATGAGCGCTGGATCGGCGCACGCAGTTCCGAGATCAACGCGTAGAAGCGCTGGATGAAGACGAGCGCCTCGCGCCCGCGCCCCACGTCGAACGTGTCCTGGCGCACCGCGCGCAGGTCCGCCTCCCACGCGGCGATCAGCGCGCTGCGCAAACCGACGACCCCCGGCTGCATGCTTCCTTCCCTCAAGGGCGGCCCGATTTCCCCCGGTGGGTCCCCCTGAGCGTGAAAGGTTAGATCCTTCGGCTCCGCACCAGCACCCCTTACGCGAGGCCAGCCATACTGCATCTGGGGATCGAGTTCAAGCCAGCTCGAAAAGAGAGCGGTCCAAGCACTTCGAGGAGGCGCGATGAGTGATGTGACGCCCGGCGGCCATGCCATCGAGACCCTTCAGGTCGAGGAGCGCCGGTACAAACCTGACCCGGCCTTCAGCAAGCAGGCCAACGCCAAGCCGAGCATCTACAAGAAGGGATTCGACGAGTTCTGGACAGAGGAGTCCAAACGAATCTCGTTCTTCGAGCCCTGGAACCAGCTCTACGAATGGAAGCCCCCCTACGCAAAGTGGTTCATCGGGGGCAAGCTGAACGTTTGTTACAACTGCGTCGACCGCCACGTCGAGTCAGGCCGCAAGGATAAGGTCGCCTATTTCTGGGAGGGCGAGCCGGAAGACGATCGCCGTGAGATCACGTTCGGCCAGCTCCAGCAAGACGTCGTCCGCTTCGCCAACGCCCTCAAGAAGCTCGGCGTCAAGAAAGGTACCCACGTCGGGATCTATATGGGGATGATCCCCGAGCTTCCCATCGCGATGCTCGCGTGCACACGCATCGGAGCGCCGTTCACCGTCGTCTTCGGCGGATTCAGCGGCGAGTCGTTGTCCGGCCGCATGAATGACATGCAATGCGAGCTGCTGATCACGCAGGACGAGGGCTGGCGGCGCGGCAACAGGGTGCCCCTCAAGGCCAACGCCGACGCGGCCCTCGAAGCCTCTCCCACGGTGACGGGATGCGTTGTCGTCAGGCGCACCGGGGGTGACGTCCACATGGTGCAGGGCCGGGATGTCTGGGCCCACGACGTTCTCCAAGACGCGAGCGATGACCCAGAGACCTGCGCGTGTGAGCCGATGGATTCAGAGGACCTCCTGTACCTTCTCTACACCAGCGGCACGACGGCAAAGCCGAAGGGCATCATCCACACCACAGCCGGCTACCTCGTCGGCGTGGCGACGACGCATCACTACATCTTCGATGTCAAGCCGAGCTCGATCTACTGGTGCGCAGCCGACATCGGCTGGGTAACCGGTCACAGCTACATCGTCTTCGGCCCGCTCGCCAACGCGACCACCGGCATCATCTACGAGGGCACTCCCGACTTCCCGGACAAGGACCGCTGGTGGAAGATCGTTGAGCGCTACAAGCCGGACATCCTCTACACGGCGCCGACCACGATCCGCACACACATGAAGTGGGGCCCGGAGTACGCCCAGAGATATGACCTCAGCTCGCTGAGGGTCCTCGGCACGGTCGGCGAGCCGATCAACCCCGAGGCCTGGGTCTGGTATCGCGAGCACGTCGGCGGGAACCGCACGCCGGTGGTCGACACGTGGTGGCAGACAGAGACCGGGATGATCCTCATCACACCGCTGCCGGGCATCACGACGCTGAAGCCAGGCTCGGCGACCCAGCCATTTCCCACGGTCGACGCGGCGGTTTACAACAACGAGGGGGAAACCGTGCCGCCCGGCGGCGGCGGGTACCTCGTCATCCGCAAGCCATGGCCCGCCATGCTGCGCGGGATCTACGGCGACCCCGAGCGCTACCAGCAGACGTACTGGAACCGCTGGAAGGACACCTACTTCGTCGGCGACGGCGCGCGGGTCGACGAGGATGGTGACTTCTGGCTGCTGGGGCGCGTCGACGACGTGATGAACATCTCCGGGCACCGCATCTCGACGATCGAGGTCGAGAGCGCGCTCGTCAGCCACCCCGCCGTGGCCGAGGCTGCGGTCGCCGGTCGCAACGATGCGCAGACGGGCCAGGCCATCGTCGCCTTTGTCACTTTGAAGGGCGGCGAGGACGGCTCGCCACAGATGCTCAAAGAGCTGCGCGACCACGTCGGGAGGGTCATCGGCAAGTTCGCGGCGCCCGCGAACATCGTGTTCACGCCGGAGCTTCCGAAGACGCGCTCCGGAAAGATCATGCGCCGCCTTCTCCGCGACGTGTCCGAGAACCGGCCGCTGGGCGACACGACCACCCTCGCCGACCCGGCGGTCGTGGCTGAGCTTGCGCGGCGCGGCAGAGAGGAAGCTTCCAAAGAAGAAACCTGAGAGTTAGCGCAGACTTCCGTCCGTGACCGTCGACCCCGCCGTCGAGTCGCCCGCCCTCAAGGAGCGGGAAACGCCGCGCGCGAGTCCGCCTCTCCCACGCCCGCGCATCTCGATCCGCCGGCCTCCCACCCGCCACATCGCCAACCTCGCCGGCGCGCTGGTCGTTGCGGCCGCCGTCCTTTACGTGTCGTTCGTCCCCGTCGCCGGTCTGCCCGCTCTCGGGCCTGCGTTCAACCCGACGACGGGCGCGTGGACGATGGCCGCCGACGCCGAGGTGACCGACCGCGTGCTCCGCCTCAATGGCCTCCAGCAGCCTGTGCGTGTTGTGCTCGAGAAGGACGGCACGGCGCACGTCACCGCCCAGACCGACCACGACCTGTTCCTCGCCACAGGTTACGTGCACGCGAAGTTCCGCCTGTTCCAGATGGATCTCATGCGGCGGCAGGGAGCGGGCCGGCTTTCTGAGATCGTGGGCAAGGTCGCCCTCGACACCGACCGTTTCGAGCTCCAGCTTGGACTTCTGCGGACCGCTCAGCTGGAGTGGAGGCAGCTGCCCGCAAGCGATCCCTCGCGGGACGCGCTCCTGGCGTACGCGCAGGGGGTGAACGACAGGATCAGCGAGGCCGAGTCCAACCATCAGCTCGACGCGATGTTCACATTGCTCGGATACCACCCGCAACCATGGACGCCAGTTGATTCGCTGCTGGTCAAGGGGGACATGACGCAGACACTCAACTTCACCGACACACCCCTCGCGCTAGCGCTGCTGAACAAATCGCTCGGCGCCGACCTGACATCGGAGTGGTTCCCGATCCTTCCGCCCAACCAGCAGTCGCCATACGATCCAGGCCCTTATGGAAAGGCCGCCCCGCCGGCGCCTGTCGCGGCGATGTCGAGCCTCACCGACACGCAGTCGGCATCGGCGCAGGCGCTTTACGAGCGGCTGTCCGCCCTCCCCGCGGGCCTCATCTCCAAGGGTGGCGCGAGCAACAACTGGGCGGTCGCCGGCGCCAGGAGCGCAAGCGGCGGGGCACTGCTCGCCGGTGACCCGCACCTCCACCTCACCCTGCCCGCGATCTGGTTCCAGCTCACCCAGGATTCGCCTGGCTTTCATACGGCGGGCGTCAGCATCCCGGGCACACCTGGAGTGCTGATCGGCCACAACCAGCACATCGCATGGAGCCTGACCGACGCCCAAAACCAGCAGACCTTCTTCTACATGGAGAAGGAGGACTCCACGCATCCAGGAATGTATTTCTGGAACGGCGCCTGGAAGAAGTACAGCGCCGTCTCTTACGAAATTCCAGTCCTCGGTGGTGCGACCCAGCACCTGACCGTGAAGTGGAGCGTCCACGGACCAGTCATCTCGGAACGGGGCCAGACAACGTCCGTGTGGTGGAGCGGCAACCTGCCTTCGCAGGACCTCGGCGTGCTGATGAACGTCGGCCGGGCGAGCAACTGGCAGGAGTTTCGCGCCGCGCTGCGCGGCTGGTACTCGCCCACCCACAACTTCGTCTACGCCGACGACAAAGGCAACATCGGTTTGATCTCCGCCGGCTACTACCCGCAGGTCGCCAAGGGCCAGCCCTGGTTGCCGATGCCAGGCACCGGCGAATACGACGTGACGGGCACCATCCCGTACGACGACATCCCGCAGGCTTACAACCCGCCTGGAAACGTCATCTGGTCGGCCAACCAGCGGCAGGTGACGAGCGGCTATCCGTACTACATCGGCACCGCGTCGAACTTCTTCGACCCTGGTTATCGGGCGAACGAGATCCACCGCGTCCTCAGCCAGCCGGGCAAGCTCAGTGCGAGCGACATGCAGTCCCTACAGACGGACACCCGCGACTTCCTCGCCGCCGAGATGGTGCCGGCACTTCTTCGCTCGCTCTCAGCCGAGAAGCTCAGCCCGACCGAGGCCGCGGCAGTCGACTTCCTGAAGAGCTGGGACTTCCGGATGGAGACGAGCTCGGTCGCGGCGACGATCTGGTGGCACTATTGGGGCTGGTACCTCACCGAGACCTTTCAACCGTGGTGGAAGTCACGCGCCGTGAGCCTTGATATGGCCGAAGTCTGGGACGCGCTGACACAAGACCTCGAGATGTGGACACTCTCCGACCCGAACAACCGCGCATTCAGCGCGCCGGGCGTCGGCCCGCGATCGGCGAGCGACGCGGAGCGCAAGTCGTTCCACAAGCTGATCAGCGACATGGTGAAGATGTACGGCCCGGATCCGCACACATGGACGTACAGCCGCGCCCACCAGCGCGTCCTGGAGAACCTCGCCGACATCAGCGGTCTCAACTACGGGCCCCGGCCGGAACGCGGCGACGGCAACACCCCGCTTGCGGCTGGCGGTTACCCGTCCACGCACGGGCCAAGCTGGCGGATGGTCGTCGACTGGGGCAGCCAGACCTTCCAGGGCATCTACCCCGGTGGCCAGAGCGAAAACCCGGCTTCGGACTGGTACACGGACCGCGTCGACACTTGGTTCGCCGGAGGGCTCAATCCGATGCTCACCGCGGAGCTGGCCGCGACGACGGGCGGAACCCGGACATGGGATATGCGGCCGTGAGGCGCTACCTACCGATCCTCCTGGCCGCGCTTCTGGCACTGGCCGGGGTGTTGCTCGGCCTGTGGTGGGCGCCCTTTGTCGTCGGTGTCGTCCTCGGAGCCCTCGATCCCCGCGCCCGGATCACCGTCCCTCTCGCAGCCGCCGCCGGACTTCTCGCCTGGGCCATCCCGATCGCCGTGCTCGGCGCCCGCTACGGACTGGGCCCGACCGCCCAGGCCCTTGCCGCGATCATGGGACTCGGCCACCAGGCTGCGGTTCCGGTTGCGCTGACCCTGCTCGTGGGCACGCTTCTCGGCGCCACCGGCGCCTGGCTCGGCGGAGCGAGCCGGGCGATTCTTACTTCAGCCCGAACCGGAAGGTAATCGTCGATCCGTCATTGAGCGTGATCACGTAAATGTAGGTGCGGTTCGCACTCAGATTCTTCGTCGAGACATTGAAGATCCATTGCTGGCCGCTCGCATCCCAACGAAATGCCGTATCGGGGGTTGTCGACACGATCGCCTCGTTGACTCCGGTCGACGCCCCTGCCATGTATGTGGCGACGAAGGACTGCACAACACCGGGGTCCCCGATCGACTTGCCGTTGGCGTCGCAGACGCGGAACTTCGCGGGCACGGTGCTGCCCTGCTTGAACACGCTCGTGCCGTCGATGTTGATTGGCTGCAGGACTACGTGACCGGCGTCGCCCGCGCATGTGCCCGAGCCGGCGTACAAGATCTGGAACGTCCCGCCGGTGAAGCCGATCGCGTAGTTATTGCCTGAGTTGCCGTCGGTCACGGTCAGCGTGCCCTGCTTGATCGCGTGAGACCCGACAGTTTCGCCCGAGTCCCGCGTAAGGGCGCCCGCCCACGAATCTCCTGCCGCCAGCATCCCCGACATGACGGTGTAGGTCAGCGGCGGGTCAGCCGAGGCAAGCAGCTTGGTCTTGTCGTCCGCCTTGATGGCGATCAGACGCGAGGTGATGTTCGCGGTGGTGGTGGCGCTGGTGTTGGTGAGGTTGTAATTCGCAGCGTCGGTCAAGGCGATCGCGAGGCCAGCCACTGACACAGCCTTGTTGGTCCCGACGTTCCTGTCCGCAAACGACGCGATCGTGTAGCTCGCGCTCACGCTGTCGCTCGGGACCTTGTCAGTCGAGAGCGTGACGGTCGCAGCTGTCGTGCCGTCATAGATCTTGTTGACTCCCGCGGCGCCGACGTGCAGGTCGCGCTGAGTAATGTTCGCCAGGGTGCCTGCGATCGCGTTGGTCAGGTTGTAGTTGCCGGCGTCGGGGCCTGAGATGGAGATCCCGCTCACCGAGACCGGCTTGCCGGTGCCCACGTTCTTGTCCCCGAACGAGGCCGCCGCGTAGGCGGGTGTCACGGTATCGTCCGCCAGCTTGTCGGTAGCCAACGTCACCGTCGCGGCGGTTGTCGCG
>DASPYE010000018.1:0-14098 GCA_035636935.1 Candidatus Dormiibacterota bacterium
CGCTCCTGCTCCTCGATGGTCTGCTGAAGCATGGGCTGAAACCCACTATATCAGCGGGCAACCGCCGTTCTTCGCCTGGTGGGATAGCAGAGGGTGCGCCATCCATCGGACGCGGATACGAGATGAACCTGACGGTCGAACGTCCACTCTTTCCACTGCTGGCGAACCTTGTACCGCATCACCAAGCGGGCGACGTTGTTGTACGTGCGTTGGTGTAGATGATCGGTCCAGCTGTCGAGCAGAGTCACGCTGGCGACCTGCATATCGAGAATCTCGAGCCACTCATCGAGTCGCGGCATCTCGCGCACGAAGTTCGGTAAACCGCCCCATGCCCGCTGCGCGTCTTCGGCGAGCATCTCCCACATCTCGTCAAACCGGCCTTCCGTATGGAGCTTCATAAATCGCATCTCGCAGATCGCGGGAGCGGGCGGGGCCGGGCGCGGGACATCACGGACGCGGAGCGGGGCGGCGAAGACCCCTGACCCCACCGAGGTGCTGACGAGCCCGCCGAAGTCCTCCACCATGAACTGGCGGGCGCGCGTACGGAAGCTTGCCACCCCCGTCCAGTGCCTCAGTCGGCGAAATAACCTCTTGACCATTGGATCTATATGTAGTGTGATCTCCCCAGACTGTATACATAATGTGGATAACCCGCAAGCCCCGACCTGGATGCGCGCACGCTCCCAGGCTCCGGCATTGGCGTCGCCGCCGGCTGCGGGGCCGGGTCAGGGTGAGGCCGGCGAGATGATCCGGATAGGCCTTTCCGCCTGGCGACTCGGGCCGCGGCCTCAGCGGATGTTGAGTCGCCGGACGACGGCCGCCACCTCGTCGAGGGGCAACCCGACGGGGCAGACCGCGGAAGCCGCCACCAGGTCCGGCGTCTCTCCCACCAGGTCGGAGGACGCCTCGCCAACTCGCGCGTAGAGCCGCATGTAAGAGGACGCGAGGTCGGGGAGGCGAGTCTTGCCGATGCGGCCCGCGGCAAGCGCGCATAACCCGCAGTTGATGCACGTCACCAGCCGCGGGTGACGTTCCCGCTCCGATGGCTCGAGCTCGCGGATGCCGTCGCTCGCGTATGTGGCCACCAGAGCGGAAAGCTGCGAACGCGGGCGCCGCAAACGTCGTCGCGCGAGATGCACGCCGTACGCGAGCGCGAGCTTCGCCAGCGAGTCAGCGCGCGCCATCGACACTCATGAGGCCCCGCATCGAACCTTGCGCCAGCTCTTCCTGGGCCCAGCCCGTGTGTCCCAGCACTGGTGCGCGACCCAGCCAGGCGCCTTTCACGAAGTCGCGCGCGGCTTCAAATCTCTGTGATGCGTTCCATCCGAGCTCGGCCCCGACGACTTCAGCCGCCCGAAGGATGCATGCGGCTCCCGCACATGGCCCCGCGGCAATGCCGACGCGACGGAATGCATCCGCCAGGTTTCGCACCTGCTCGTGCCTTGTGGCGTAGATCAGCTCGGCCTCGGTCACCGGCTCGCAACGGCACAGGATTCGCGAAGTGTGTCCTTCATCGAGGACGTTCTCAGAGTTCGAGCCGTGCCTGGTCTGCAGCTTGATGGCGGCGAGTGCTGGAATACCGCACCGCGCGGCCAGGACCGCCGCCGGTTCGGGATCTGACTCGTTGCCAGGGAGCGGTTGAGTCGACGTTGTGCATGCCGCCTGGTGGCCGAGCTTTCGGCACACGGCGTCGGACGTTTCCTCCGCCATCAGCCGGTACATGGAGAGCTTTCCGCCCGCGATCGAGATGAATCCCTCGGCGCCTTCCCGAGAGTGGTCGATGATGTCGTAGCGCCGTGACAGCTCGTCTTCATAGCGGCGCCACTTGAACAACGTCGGTCGCACGCCCGCCGTCGTCCGCACCGGGCGGTAATCGCGAATCGATGGAAAAACGCGCTCGATCCCCTGGATCAGGTAGTCGACCTCGTCTTCGACCACGTCGACCGAGTCGAGGTCGCCGTAGAAGTCGTCGTCGGTCGTGCCCAGGAGCGTGAATCCGCCGTGGGCGACCATCAGCAGGTCTCGGCCATCGATCGATTCCGCGCTGATCGAAAAGTTGGAGATGCGGTGGGGGTAGATGATGTGGATCCCCTTGGCCGGCCGCAGCTCCACCTTGGCGCCCGCCATCGCTGCGATCGCGGGCGACCAGGGCCCGGTGGCGTTCACGACCACGCGCGCGCGGGCCTCCGAGGAGGTCCCGTCGGCGCCCTGGTAGCGGACGCCGAGGACCTTGCCCGCGTCGCGGATCAGCTCTGTGACGCGCGTGTGATTGAACGCGCGGGCGCCGTGCACCAGGGCGTCCTGCACATTGGCGAAGACCAGCCGGTGAGGATCGACGCCCCACTCCTCCATCGTCACGGCCCCGATCAGGTCAGGCGTGAGGCCCGGCTCTGCCTGGAGCGCTTCCTTTGCGGTCAGACGCCGGTGCGGGTGCGCCTTCTTCAGCGGTTGGAAGCGGTCGTAGACCTCCATCGCCGTCTCCATCCGCTCGATGTTGTTCTTGTCGTGCGGCAGGACCGGGATGAGGAACACAACACGGTAGACGAGGTTGCGGGCAATCGTGACGATGTAGCCGGCGTCCTGAGTCGAGAGGCGTGTGGTGTCCCAGTCGAACTCGAGGTAGCGCGGCCCTCCATGGATCATCCAGCTCGACGCGCCGGTTGTGCCCGCACCCCAATCGCCCTTTTCCAGGAGAAGCACCGAAAGCCCGCGCAGCGATAGGTCGCGCGTCACTCCCGCGCCGGTGATGCCGCCGCCGATGACGACTACGTCGTAAGAGCCTGAGGCGGCCACGGCGCCGATACTAGTGCGCTGACGCGGCGGCTTCGTGCTGCTTCTGGAAGTCTTCGATGATTCCCTTCGCCAGATGCGCAGGCATCTCTTCGTAGTGCGAGAACTTCTTGGTGAAGCTTCCTCGCCCCTGCGTGATGGACCGAAGGTCGAGCGCGAAGCGAAGCATCTCCGACTCCGGCACCATCGCCTTCACGTCTTGATAGCCATCGGTGGGCTCGGTGCCGAGGATCTTGCCCCGTCGCCCGTTTATGTCCGACATGATGTCGCCGAGGTATTTCTCGGGCACGTGGATGGTCGCCTCGACGAGGGGCTCGAGCAGGACGGGCCCAGCGTCCAGCGCGCCCCTGCGGATGGCCACCGAGCCGGCGATCTGAAACGCCATATCGTTCGAATCCACGGTGTGGTACTTGCCGTCGACGAGCCTCACCTTGACGTCGACCATCGGGTAGCCGGCCACGACGCCCTTGGCCATGGTGTCGATGATCCCTTTCTGGACCGAGGGCCGGAAGTTCTGCGGGATCGATCCGCCGAAGATCTTGTCCTCCCAGACGAATCCCTCGCCCCGCGCCGTCGGCTCGACCTCGATCACGCAGATCCCGTACTGGCCGTGGCCGCCCGACTGTTTGACGTGCCGCCCTTCGGCGCGTGCGTGGCCGTGCACGGTCTCTCGCAGAGGCACTCGCGGCGTCGCGGTGGTCGCCTCCACACCGTATTTGCGCTTCAGTCTTTCGAGGGTCACGTCCAGGTGGACGTCGCCGAGGCCGGCGATCACCAGCTGCTTGGTCTCCTCGCTGCGCTCCACATGCAGCGTCGGATCTTCCTCGCTGAGGCGGGCGAGCCCGCTCGAGATCTTCTCTTCATCGCCACGTGCCTTGGGGGTGATCGCCAGGCTGTAAGCCGGCCCCGGAAAATCGATCGGAGCGACTGGGCCGCCGTCCTTGAGGCCAATTGTGTCTCCGGTCAGCGTGTGGGCGAGTTTGGTCGCGGCCGCGATATCGCCCGCGTGTACCTCGGAGGCTGCGACATGCTCCTTGCCGCGAGGAAAAAAGATCTGCGCGAGGCGCTCTTCGCCGCCGCGGCTGAGGTTGGGCAGATGCGCGTCGGCCTTGACCGTCCCGGCGACAACTTTGAAGTAGCTGACGCGGCCGAACTGATCGCCGCCGGTGCTGAAGACGAACGCCTTGACCGGTTTGTCCGGCTCGGCCTCGGCCGGCGGCATCAGCTCCGCGATCGTGGACATCAGGGTACGCACGCCGAGCAACTTGGTCGCCGAGCAGCACAGGACCGGGGCAACCTTGCCCTGGAGGATGCCCTCGCGCAAGCCACGCTGGATCTCCTCCTCGCTCAGAGTGCCGGCGTCAAGGTACTTCTCGAGCAGCGAATCATCGCTTTCGGCCGCGGCCTCGATCAGCTGCCCTCGGTACTCCTCGACTCGCTGCTTCATGTCGTCGGGGATCGGGACCTCGCTCCCCTTGCCGTCTTCGGCGGTCACGAACGCTTTCAGGTGAAGGAGGTCGACGATGCCGCGAAAGTCCTGCTCGGCGCCGATCGGAAGATGCAAGGGAAACGGGCGTGGCGTGAGCGTCTCCCGCAGCGCCGCCACGGCGCCGTAAAAGTCGGAATTCTCTTTGTCGAGCTTGTTGACGACAACGATCCGGGGCTTGTTCGTCCGGTTGCAGAACTCCCATGCGACCTCGGTGCCCACGGCAAGCTGCGCGGTTGGGCCGACGACCACCACGGCACCCTCCGCGGCTCGGAGCCCGCTGATCACCTGGCCGGCGAAATCAAAGAATCCTGGCGCGTCGATGATGTTGATCTTGTGGCCGTTGTGCTCGGCAAAAGCGACGCCGAGTGTGATCGAGATCTTTCGCTTGTGTTCCTCGGGCTCGAAGTCGGTCGTCGCGGTCGCCTGGTCGGGAGAACCCATGCGCGCCACCGCGCCGGACGCGAACAGCATCGCCTCCGCCAACATTGTCTTGCCATCGTGAGAATGGCCCAGCAGGACCACGTTGCGGATCTTGTCGGAAGCGTATTCAGTCGCCATCCAAACCCCCAGCTCCTGCGATCGCGGTTGCTACGAACACAAGTCTAAAGGTCGGTTAAGAGTTGGCCGAGAGCCCGGTAGAATGGCCGTTCACATGGCAAAGAAAACGGCTTCGATCGAAGAGGTTCTCGCCTCCATCGAGGCGGCTCGGGACAAGGTGATGGCCGACGAGGTGAAATCGCTCACCAAGCTGGGCATCCCCAAGGCGATGGCCTACCAGATGATCTCGAGCCGCTTCCACCAGAAGGTCGGCAGCCAGGAGGAGGCCGAGCCCGACCCGTTCGAGGCCACACCGACCACGTCCTGGGAAGAGATCAGCTAGAAAGCGCGGGTGAGGACGGGTGTCCTCCCCCGCGGAACCCCCACCTCCCACACGCGACGATGGAGCCGTCCGGCCTGAGACGCCCGGGTGACGGCCCGAATGAATCGGGCCTGAAGCTCCACTTTGAGGACGGCTGTCCTCCCCGCGGAACCCGCTCCTCCACATGCGACGATGGAGGCGTCTGGTATGAGACGCCTGGGTGACGGCCCCAATGAATCGGACCTGAAGCTCCACTTCGTTCTTTGAGGGCGCGGGTGAGGACGGCTGTCCTTCCCGCGGAACCCGCTCCCCCACATGCGACGATGGAGGCGTCTGGAATGCGGCGCCTGGGGACGGCCGGAATAAATCCGGCCTACAGCTACACCTCGTCTCGTCGGTGAACCGCGCTGAGCGCCTTGCTCGGCTGCTGCGGGTTCTCGCCGCGATCATCGCCGAGCCTGGGCTCAACCCCCTAGAGCTGGCCGAAAGGGCCGGCGTCTCCGACCGGACCTTGCGGCGCGATCTCGCGCAGCTGCGAGATCTTGGGTATGAGGTCGCCTACACCAGCGGCTACGAGGTCCAGGAAAAGCTCAACCTTGAAGGACGCGGGCGACAGCGGGCACGCGGGCGCGGCGACGATGCTTTGCTCCAGGCGGTCGCCCAGGCGGTGGAGACCGCCGGCCTGTGGCGCGACCCCGACCGGGCCGACGCGGCCCCGCCCCGGCGAGCCAAACCGCGTCAGTCGGGCAAAGCACCGATCGTTCTCATCCCCAGTGGCGACGAAGACGCCGACTTCATCTTCGCGACGGGATTCGGCGTCGAGAACGCGCTCTACATCAGGTTCAGCGAAAAGGACGACGTGCTCGTGGCCAGCCCGCTCGAGATCGATCGCGCCCGAGCTCAGTCGCGAGCCGCCGCGGTAGTCGAGGACCGCGAGTCTTACGTCCATCAGACGTGGGCGCGACTGGCCGCCCGCATGTTGCGCGAGCGCGGCATCAGCGACGCGCGCGTCGCACCGAACCTTCGCGCTGTCCACCTCGAAGACCTGCGCGCCGGCGGCATCGATGCCCATGTCGACCGGGAGCTGTTCGTCGCCGCGCGGCGGCACAAATCAGCGGCCGAAGCGGCGGCGATCCAGGAGGCGCAAAGCGCTGCCGAATCGGCTGTGGTCGAAGTGGTTCGCGGCCTGGTCGAGGCTGAGATCAGAGACGGGGTCTTGTGGTCGAACGGAGGCCCGCTGACCTCGGAGCGGCTCTACGCCCGAGCCCAGATGCTGCTGGGCCAGAAGGGCTATACATGCCCCGACATGATCATCGCGGGATCGCCCGAGTGCGCCCTGCCCCACTATCGCGGCACCGGTCCGATCAAGGCCAACGCGCCTGTGATCATCGACATCTTTCCCACGAGCCGGCAGACCCACTTCAACGGCGACCTCACGCGCACAGTTGTCGTCGGTGAGATCAGCGACGACGTCAAACGCATGCACGCCGCCGTACTGCAGGCGCTCGATGCCGGCATCGAGTCGATCGCCGTGGGCGTGCCTGGCCAGGAGCCTCATCACGCGGTCTGCCAGGTGCTCGTGGATCGCGGCTACGCGACAACGACCAAGGGGTTCGAGGGTGCGGACGGCGTCGCGAAGTTGAATCACAGCACCGGGCACGGCGTAGGCCTGGAGGCGCACGAAGAGCCGGCGCTTCGCGATGCGGTGATGGACGAGCTGCGTGACGGCGACGTCGTCACCGTCGAGCCCGGGCTGTACTTGCTGGGCCTCGGCGGCGTACGGGTAGAAGACACCGGCATGGTGACCCAGCACGGCTTCCAGAACTTCACGACCCTGACCAGAAGCCTTAACCCCCGGGATTACCTGTAAACCAACTCTTTACGGTACGGTAGGGACCGATGGACGAAAAGGAGACGCTGGGGCAGCGGATCCGAAGGATCCGCCAGGACCGCGGCCTGAGCCTCGCCAAGGTGGTCAGGGACGACTTCAGCCGCGCCTTTCTCAACCAGGTCGAGCTCGGCAAGTCCAGGCCGTCGATCCGGGTGCTGCGGATCATCGCGGAACGGCTCGGCACCGAGGCCGAGTATCTCCTCGAGGGCCAGGAGGCGGGGATCGAGCGGGAGCTCGCGCTGGAGAGGGGACGCGTTCTCATGTTGCAGGGCGACCCGCGTCGGGCCTTGCTGGCCCTGAAGCCTGCGATCAACACCTACGACTGGCCGCTTGGCTCCGATGCCCGCGTCTGCCAGTCCCAGGCCTTGATCGCCCTCGGGCGCAAGGACGAGGCGGCCGCCATCATCGCCCGGGAGCGGAGCACGATCGAGCTCCACAACGACCACCACCGGCGCGAGCGGCTGCGCACGGTCGAGCGTGGGGACGAGTTTCGGTTCGACGGTGATGCTGTGGACTCGCACCTCCGGCTCGCCGACCGCGCCACGCGTGCCGGCAACAACCACGACGAGCTCGAGCACTACCGAGCCGCGCGGGTCCTCTTGGAAGCAACCCCTCCCCGCTTACGGGAAGGTGGCGGCGAAGCCGGCGAGAGGGGCTAAAGCCCCGCCTCAAAGGTAAAGGTCGGCGGCGGGGTCACCTCGGGCGGCGTGATCTCGATGGTGATCACCTCGTGCGATTTGAGCTGGATGGTCCGGGGATCGCCTGTGAAGACTTGCGCACCCTTGCCATCGCCCAGGTCGATGTAGACGACCAGCTTCTGGTCGGGCTGGACCGCGATCGTCGAGACGTGCGTGGTGTCGAGCTTCTGCGCGCCGAGGTTGTGCGCGGTGCTCCACGCACTCCACACGTCGAAGAACTGGCCGAGGGTGAACGTGTCGTTTTTTGGCGATTCGATATGAATCACGTTCTTGTTCGCGGGGTGCACATGCAGCCAGTAGTAGCACGAGACGTTGCCGGCGGAATCCGTGTTGATACCGATGTTGTCGGGGATGTTGTGTACGGCGCCGCCGTAGACGATCTGCAAGGCAGCGTGGTAGTGGGTCTGCGAATGCTCGAGGTGGTCGCACGGTACGCCGGCGACGGAGGGTGGGCCAGGTTGCGGTCTTCCGTAGTAGACGATGGCTCCGATCAACGCGATCACGGCCACTGCGAGGATGGAACCGACCACGATCGGGAGCAGCGGAACTCCGGTCCCGGACTTTGTCCGAATCGGCGCCCGGCGCCCTGCTTTGCCCTTGCGTGCGCCCGCGGAAGCCTTCGCTCGGGATCGGGTGGCCATGACCCTTGGTAGAATACCGACCTCACCTTTCTGGCTTCGGCCGGTTGCGCAGGCAACCGTTGGACCGGGGCCTGAACCCATAGGAAGGAGGTCTCCGTTGCGGGATTACGAAGTTCTGTACATCGTCCGGGCGGACTTTGACGATGAAAAGGTCCAGGACGCGGTGAAGCGTGTGAACACGCTGATCGAAAGGTCAGGCGGCAGGCCTGAGCGCACCAACCTGTGGGGCAAGCGCAAGCTCGCCTACGAGGTCAAGCACCAGAAGGAAGGCTCGTACGTGCTCCAGGACTTCCAGCTCGAGCCGGAGCGCGTGCCCGAGCTCGAGGCCGCGCTCAAGATCACCGAAGAGGTCTTGCGCCACCTGATCGTCCGCAAGCCCGAGAAAGTTGTCCCGACCCCCGTGCCGCCACCCCCGGCGGAGGTCGTGCAGGAGCCAGTGGCTGCAGGGTCAGTCGAGGCGGAGGGTGAATCGCGCCGGCCAGCTCGGGAGGATCGGGAGGAGTCATAAATGTCGAATCTCAACAAGGCTCTGCTCATCGGACGGCTCACCAAGGACCCGGAGATGCGCTACACGCCGAGCGGCACTGCGGTGACCAATTTCAGCATCGCGACCAACCGCTGGTCGTCGGGGGCGGAGGGTGAGCGCAAGGAGTTCACGGACTATCACAACATCGTCGCCTACAACATCGGCAAGCGAAACCTGGCCGAGATCGTCGCCCAGTACACGCGCAAGGGCGCGCTGGTGTTCATCGAGGGCCGCATCCAGACGCGGTCCTGGGAAGGCCAGGACGGACAGAAGCGCAGGACGACTGAGATCATCGCCAACGACGTGCAGTTTCTCGACAGCCGGAGCACCGGCCCGAGTGACGGCACGCCACGTGAAGCAACGCAACGACAGCGACCCACCGCATCAGAAGACAACATCCCCGCTCCGGACGACGCCCCGCGCGACGTCGACCCGGACGAGATCCCGTTCTAGGAGTTAGAGATGGCAGTTGACAGTCCACCAAGGCGCGAGGCGCCAAGCTCCGGCCCCAGGGGCCAGAAGCGGCAGCACCGCAAGGTGTGCGCCTTCTGCGTCGAGAAGATCGCCTACATCGATTACAAGGAGGTCTCGCGGCTGCGCCGCTTTGTCAGCGACCGGGGCAAGATTCTGCCGCGGCGAGTGACCGGAACATGCGCCAAACACCAGCGGCCGCTCACGACGGCACTCGAGCGCGCGCGGGCGATCGCTCTCCTTCCATATACAACCGAGCTGCACTAGGGCAGAATTTCCAGGCCGCCAAAGCCGAATACCGGAGCGCGCCCATGACATTCCATACGCAGCTGCGAATCCCAGGACCGACGCCGCTTCCCGAGAGGGTGGTCCGCAGCATGAACCGGCCGATGATCGACCACCGCGGCACCGAGTTCGCCGCGATCCTGGCTGAGATCACGGCCGGCGCAAAGCGCGTTTTCAAAACGAAAAACGACCTGCTTCTTCTCACCAGCTCGGGAACCGGAGGGCTCGAGTCGGCGGTCGCCAACCTCGTCTCGCCGGGGGACGAAGTGGTCGTCGCGCTGTGCGGAAACTTCGGCGAGCGATTCGCGGCGCTGGCCGCCGCCTACGGCGCCGAAGTCGTACGAGTGGAGTTCGAGTGGGGCCAGCCGGTCGACCCCGACGACCTGGGGATCGTCCTCCAGCGCCATCCGAAAGCCGAGGTCGTGCTTCTCACTCATAACGAAACGTCGACCGGTCTCACCAACCCACTTCGCCAGCTCGCCCGCGTCGCCGGGGACGCCGGGCGCCTTGTCGTCGTCGACGGCGTCAGCTCGATCAGCTCGATCGAGATCGAAACGGACGCCTGGGGGATCGACGTTGCGGTCAGCGGTTCACAGAAGGGGTGGATGGCGCCGCCAGGCCTGGCGCTTGTCAGCGTCAGCGAGCGTGCCTGGGCGCAGCAGGCCAACGCCCGTTCGCCTCGGTTCTACTTCGATTGGAAAGAAGCCAAGACCTGGGCGCAGAAGGGTATGACCCCATTCACCCCGGCCATTCCCGTTGCTTTTGCGCTGCAGGAAGGCCTACGCATGCTCGAAGAGGAAGGTCTCAGCAACGTTTACGAGCGGCACGCACGCCTCGCGCGCGCCACGCAGGCCGGCCTGGTCGCGCTCGGCTTTCAGCTGTACGCGCAAGAAGGATTTCGCTCCCACACGGTGACATCCGCGGTGCCGCCACCGGGACTCGACGTGGCGGCTCTCCGCACCCTGATCGACACCAAGTACGGGGTCGTGATCGCCGGCGGCCAGGGCAAGATGACTGGGAGGATGGTCCGCGTCGGCCATCTCGGCGCCGTCGCCGAGGGTGATGTGGTGCAGGTCATCTGGGCGATCGAGCAAGCGCTCGAAGAGCTGGACATAGCGCCCGCGGACGGTCGCGGCGTGGCCGCCGTCACCGCCTCCGTGCAGGGCGTCCCCGCCGCCGCCCGCTAGGCGGCGCGACCCCGTTGGCCAAGATCCTCGTCGCCGACCCGCTGGCCGAGGACGGCCTCGAACGACTGCGCCGCGCGGGCGAGGTCACCGTGGTCAGCAAGCTAGAAGAGTCGGAGCTGATCCGGAGAATTCCTGAGTTCGACGCGCTCGTCGTGCGCAGCGAGACGCGGGTCACCGCGCCGGTCATCGAGGCGGGTCGCAAGCTCCGTGTTGTCGGCCGCGCCGGCGTCGGCGTCGACAACATCGATGTCCAGGCCGCCACGCGCAAGGGCATCCTGGTAGTCAACGCACCGCGCGGCAACATCGTGGCTGCCGCCGAGCACGCGATGGCGCTGCTGTTCGCGCTTGCGCGCTGGGTGCCGCAGGCAGACACGTCGGTCAAGCGCGGGGAGTGGAATCGCTCGAAGTTCATCGGCACCGAGATCCGCGGCAAGACACTCGGTGTGATCGGTCTTGGCAACGTTGGCTCCGAGGTGGCGAAGCGTGCTCATGGCCTCGAGATGGACGTCATCGCATACGACCCGGTCGTCTCGGTGGAGCGGGCGGAGCTGTTCAACGTCGCTCTGGTCAGCCTCAACGACCTACTCGAGCGTGCCGACTTCGTCACCGTGCACGTGCCCCTCGTCGATTCGAATCGCAACCTGATCGGCGGGCCGCAGCTGGCGCTGATGAAACCGACGGCGCGCCTCATCAACACCGCGCGCGGCGGAATCGTCGACGAGGCGGCGCTGTGCGAGGCCCTGCAGGCGGGGCGCCTGACCGCCGCCGCTGCCGATGTGTTCGCGACCGAGCCTCCCGGCGACAGCCCGCTGCTCAAGCTACCGAATTTCATCGCCACCCCGCATATCGGCGCGTCGACACTGGAGGCGCAGGTGTCGGTTGCCTTCGACGTTGCAGAAGAAGTGGCCGCGGTACTTGCGGGGGACCTGCCGCGCTTTGCTGTCAACGCGCCGGCGCTGCCACCCGAAGAGCTTGCCTATCTCCGTCCTTTTGCGGAGCTGACCGAGCGTCTCGCCGCACTGCACGTCCAGCTTTACGGAGGTCGTGTCAGCACGATCGAGCTCGATTTCGAGGGTGAGCTCGCCGAGCACGATGTGAACCTGCTGGTCGCATCGGCCATCAAGGGTGTCGTCCAGCCTTTTACCGAGGAACGTATCAACGCGGTGAACGCGCGCTTGATCGCCGCCAACCGCGGCATTCGTCTGGTCGAGCGGCGCAGCCGGCCGCATAGCAGCTACGCCAGCCTTGTCACCCTCCGCATGCTGGAGCACGAGATCGCCGGCACCCTGCTCATGGGGGAGCCGCGCGCCGTGCGAATCGATTCGTTTCGGGTGGACTTGATACCCGAGGGCCGTTTCCTGGTCAGCCGGCACGAAGATCGTCCAGGCGTGGTCGGCAAGGTCGGTAGCATCCTCGGCGAGCACGACGTGAACATCGCCAGCATGCAGGTCGGCAGAGACGCGCCGCGCGCCAACGCGATGATGATCCTGGCCGTCGACGACCGGGTGGCACCACAGGTTTTGGCGCGGCTGCGAGAGGTAGAGGGGATGTCGGATCTGCGTTATGTAGAGCTGCTCCAACACCCCGACGGCTGACGTCCGCGCCCTACCCGGGGTCAGGTACTTCCTGGCGCGGGCGGGCGACCCGAGCAAGCTGGTCGCGCCACCGTACGACGTTCTGTCGGATTCAGACGTCGCTCACTACCGTTCCATGTCGCAGTACAACGTTGTGCACCTGACCAGGCCTGGCACCGACTACGAAGGTGCCGCGAGAAATTTCGAGAGGTGGCTCGACGACCGGATCCTCGAGCCCGACCCCCGGTCGATGTACGTGCACGAGGTGGCTTTCGATGGACGTGTGCGCCGCGACCTGGTCGCCGCCCTGCGCCTGCAGCCCTACGCCGACAAGGTGGTGCTGCCGCACGAGCGGACCCACCAAGGTCCGAAAGAAGACCGCCTCGCGCTGCTCCGCGCGACGAAGGTCAGCCTGGAACCGCTCTGGTTCCTGTACGAGGGCGTGGGCAGTGGCGTCCCCGAGGTGCTCGAGCGGGTCGCGGCGAGGGCACCGGCGGTCAGCTTCGCCGGGCCCGAGGACACGACGCACCGGCTCTGGGTGATCTCCGATCCAGCGATCCACGCGTCGATTCACGCCTCGCTCGAACGCCTACCTGTCGTTATCGCCGACGGCCACCATCGCTACGAAACCGCGCTGGCCTACGCCGAAGAGGTGGGCGGTAGCCCGGACGCGGCGTCGGGTTTCACGCTCGCTCTGCTGACCGACCTCGCGGATCCAGGCTTGGTCGTGCTCCCCACGCACCGCGTCATGAAAGCCGGTATCACGGTCACCGGAGGCGAGCCGAAGGCCTCCCTCGAGGAGACCCTGGCCGCGTTGCATGGGCGAGTGGCGGCAGGCGCATACCGCAACCACCTGTACCAGGTCCTCCCGCTGGAAGGCGAGGTGGCGCTGGTGGAGCTCCACGAGCAGGTGATCGACAACCTGCTCGGAACGCGTAACCCGGAGGATTTCCTGCTCTACACACGCGACGCCGAAGAGGCCGTTCGCTGGGTCGACGAGGGGGTCGGCACGGCCGCTTTCTTCCTCGAGGCGCCAGACGTGCGCGAGGTTTTGAAGCTGGCTCAGGAAGGGAAGACTCTTCCCCAGAAGGCGACCTATTTCCATCCCAAGCCGCCCTCAGGGATGGTTTTTGATCGGCTGGAACGAGATCGACGTTTATAGTCAAGGAACCCAAATTGCCGACTTACGGATATCGATGCACCAACTGTGGACACCAGTTTGAGATTCAGCAGAGGATGTCGGACGAATCGCTCAAGGTATGTCCGAAATGCCAGGGCAAGCTGACCAAGGTCATCTACCCGACAGGCGCGGTGTTCAAGGGCAGCGGCTTCTACACCACCGACTACAAGAGCACCAGCAAGGAGCCGTCAGGGAACGGCTCGCCGCCGAGCCCGGACAAGAAGCCCGAAAAGTCCGAATCCAAGTCCGAATCCAAGCCGGAGTCGAAGTCGGAATCAAAATCGGATTCCGGCGATTAAGTCTGTAGAGGGAGTGCACGTGGCAAACATCCAGGAAGTCACCGACAGCGACTTTGAGACCGCCGTCCTGAAGGCCGACAAGCCGGTGCTCGTCGACTTCTGGGCGACATGGTGCGGGCCTTGCCGGATGATCGCCCCGATCGTGGAGCAGATCCACGGCGAGCTGGGCGACAAGATCAAGGTCATGAAGATGGACATCGACGAGAAC
>DASPYE010000019.1:0-3749 GCA_035636935.1 Candidatus Dormiibacterota bacterium
CGGATCGACCTACACGATCTCGGTTACCGGCCTTCGGTTGCCGCCTCCGTCGCCGAGGCCCAAGAGCTGCTCGAGCACGAGCGCGTGGCCGCGGTGCTGCTCGACCTCGTCCTGGACGAGCGCGAGGACTCGGGCTTCGAGCTCCTGACCTGGATCCGCGAGCACCATCCCGGCCTCCCCGTAATCGTGCTGTCCGCGGCACAGGTCAACTCGGCGTCCATCCGCCGCGCCTACGAGCTCGGGGCGAGCTCGTACTTCGTCAAGGGCAACGTGCCCATGGCCCATATCTACTCCGACCTGGCTGCCCGGCTCGTCGAGCGCGGCACAGGCCGGCCCGGGAGCTACCGTTTCGGCAGGCTGGGATTCGACCCGACCCGGCGCACCGTGCGGCTGGGCGAGCGTGAAGCTCGCCTCACGCAGCAGCAGGCCGCGCTCGTGCTGTTCCTCGCCCAGGGTTCCAAGCCGGCGACGGCGCGGGACCTGATCCAGGCCGGTCTGTTTCGCAACAACGCCGCCCATTCGACCGTTCACTCGGCCCTGCTGACCTTGCGACGCCGCCTGGACGAGCTCGAGCCAGGCCTCGGCGCGACCTTCGTCCATGCCTCGGCACGCGGCTACAGCCTGGTCGCCGTGCATGCCGAATAGCCCCATGAACTCAAAGACTTCGACGTGAGCTCAGGGGGACCCCGTGACGACGAACACGCGACCACTCCCCTGCCGAGCAAGTCCGTGCTCGATGACGTGGTCGACCTGCGCCGGCATTTTCACAAGCATCCCGAGGTCAGCTTCAGCGAGCACGAGACAACTCTGTATTTGAAGGAAAGGCTGCGCGAGCTCGGACTCGACCTGGAGACGTGTCCGACCGAGACGGGCGCGGTCGCGTTGCTCGACACCGGCCGCCCGGGCAAGACGGTGATGCTTCGCGCGGACATCGACGCGCTGCCCATCCACGAAGAGTCAGGCGTCGACTTTCAGTCGCGCACCGACGGGCGGATGCACGCGTGCGGCCACGACGCGCACATGGCGATCATGCTTGGCGTCGCCCGCACCCTGATCGACCGGATCTGGGACGTGAACGGCAAATACGTCTTTGTCTTTCAGCCGGCCGAGGAGATCGTCGAAGGCGCCAAGGCGATGATCGCGCGCGGCCTGCTGGAGCAGCAGCGGCCCGACGTCGTCGTCGGGCTGCACATCGTCAGCTTCATGCCACCTGGAACGGTCATCACGAGACCCGGGCTTCTGTGGGCCGGCTCCGACGCGTTCGACGTGAAGTTCTCTGGACCCGGCGGTCACGGCGGGATGATGGGGCGCCGCGGCAACGTGCTGGCGGCGCAGGCTTTCTTCGTCGAGCGCCTGCACACCGTCGTCGAAGGCCTCGAGCACGAGGGCGTGCAGTGCCATACCACGGTCGGCAACATCAGCAGCGATGGTGCGTGGAACGTAGTCCCGCGCGGCGTCCTGGTCCAGGGCAGCCTGCGCACATTCGACTCCTCGCTCCGCGAGCAAGCGTTGGATCGCCTCCACGACCTGCTGCACGAGACCGAGAGCGAGTTCGAGGTAAAGACGAACGTCGACCTCGTGCACGGCACCGTGCCGTTGATGAACGAGCCGAACGTGACGCGCAAAGTCCTGGAGGTCGGTGAGGAGCTGATCGGTGAGCGCGCGAGCGTGCTCGGCCGTCCGTTGACCGTGAGCGATGACTTCGCCGAGTTCCTGACCCGAATTCCAGGTTGCTATTTCATGCTCGGCGCGCGGCCGGAGGGCGAAACCCCGCCTGCCCACCACTCGCCGGGATTTCGCATCGACGAGAGCGCGCTGCCCGTCGGCGTCAAGGTGCTCGCGGGGGCGGCCTCTCGACTCGCCGCCGAGTAACGCCCCGCCATGCTCTGGGTCTTCGCGATCGTCCTCGGTCTGGTGTTCGGTCTCGTCACCGGCGGAAACCTCACCAACCTCGCCAGGCTCAAGTTCCGGTGGCCATGGGTGATCGTGGCCGTGATCGTGGTTCGCGGGGCGGTTCTGCTGACGCCGCTGAACGGGATCGCAGGCGCGCAATACCTATATGTGGTGGCGCTCGCGGCGATCATCGCGTGGACAGTCTGGCATTTCGACCGCGTCCGCGGCATCTGGCTGATCGCGGTGGGTGCGGCCTCGAACCTGCTTGTGATCCTGTTCAACGGAGCCCGCATGCCAGTTGCCCCGGAGCTCGCGGGTTCGCTGATCCAGCGAGGCAACCTCGGGCAGTACACGGTCATGAGCAGTGCGACGCACCTCAATCTTCTGGGCGACTGGATCAAGCTGGGTCCGCTGCCGGAGGCGTACAGCATCGGAGACGTGCTAATCGCGATCGGTCTCGCTATCGTGGTGTTTCTCGCGGTTCGGAATCCCGGCGCCCAAAAGGAGCTAAACCCGCCGTGATCATCTTCTGGATCTTCACTTTCTTCGTCGGTGCTTCGGCGTTCGCGTTCGGGCTCATCGCGCTCCAGCTGGGGATTGGCTGGTCGCTTGCCTACGCGGTGCTCGCGATGCTCCTTACCCGCGGGATTTTGAGCATGGTGCGCCGCTGGCTGATCGTGCACGAGCGGCTGTCGCCCGAGACGGACACGATGCAGCGCACGGTCGAGACCAACCGCGCGATCTTCTGGCGCCGTGCGCTCTTCATCGCCGCCGTTCCCGTCCTCTATTTCGTGGTCATGTACTACGTGTTCGCACTCTCTCCCGAGGATGCCATCCTCACGCTCCCCGCACTTCTCGCCCAGGTCTTCACGCAGCTGATCTATCTCTTCTTCTTACTCGGCGCCAACTTCCTGCTCTTCTTCGGCCCCTTCTACATCTACACCCGCATCGGCAAGACGATCATCAACCCCGACGATGCCAACTTCGGTGTAAGCATCGAGGACGTGCGCGGCCAGAAAGCCGCGGTCAAAGAGATGCGCCGCATCCTCGACCTCATCGAGCACGGCCGGATGTTTGTCAAAGCCGGCGGAAAGCGCGAGCGCGGGGTACTTATGGTCGGCCCACCAGGAACGGGCAAGACGATGCTCGCCAAGGCGATCGCCTCTTCCTTGAACGTTCCGATCTACATCGCCAACGGAGGGTCGTTCGCCGGCATGTTCCTCGGCATCGACGCCCTGAGCGTGTACCTGATGGTGCGCGCGGCACGCAAGCGAGCCAAGGTGTGGGGCGGCTGCGTCGTCTTCATCGACGAGATCGACGCACTGGGTCAACGCCGGTCGGGCCAGGGCGGCGGCGCGATGGGCGGAATGATGGGCATGATGGGCGGCGGTCAGCTCGGGCTGAACATGCTGCTCGTCCTGATGGACGGAATCGACAACCCTGGATTCTTCGTCAGGCAGGGCCGTGGCCTGCTCAACCTGACGCTCGACGGGTTGTTCATTCCTCGCGTGATCGGGGCCAACGGCAGCAAGATAAGCCTGCGCATCCCGCCGCTAAAAGCGCCGGCCTACAACATCATGTTCATCGGCGCCACAAACCGACCGTCGGTCATGGACGAGGCGCTGACGCGGCCGGGCCGCTTTGGCCGCCAGATCGTATTCCGGCTGCCGAACCGCGAGGACCGCAAAGACATCGCGGCGCTGTACTTCGACAAAAAGCAGCACGACCCCGCGCTCGACACGCCCGGCCGGCGCGACGAGTTCGCCCGCATCACGGAGCAGTACTCGCCGGCCGACATCGAGCAGGTCCTCTCTCTCGCCCTGCTCTACGCCTTCAACGATGGCCGCGACCAGCTC
>DASPYE010000020.1:0-7652 GCA_035636935.1 Candidatus Dormiibacterota bacterium
CGGCATTTGTCACGTAAACCGGACTCTTCAAGCCCACGGCGACCCGTGTGAGCTTGAATGAACCGCTCCTGACCGTCGCGGACGTGGGCGACGCCAAGGGCGGCGACGGGGTCGGCGAAGCCGAATTGGTTGGACTCGAGATCGGGGATGGGGACGGCGACCGCACCTGAGATGTGTTCTGCTGGCCGGCACAGCTGACCGCGATCAGAATCGCAACGCAACAAGCAGCGCTTCGCATCCGGGCTAGGTTGACGGAATCCGCTGCTGAGGGCTAGCTGGGAACTGGGTGTGGTTACATTCCAAGCGTGACGGGTCGCGTCGCAAAGGTCCTGGTACTCGTCACGATCCTCGCCGTTGCGTGTACGCGAAACTCGCCGGCGCCATCGCACAGCCCCAGCAACGTGCCACCGCCTGGGAACATCGCATGGACCGACTGCGGCGGTGGCTTCCAGTGCGGCACATTGCAGGTGCCGCTCGACTACGACCATCCGGACGCGCGAAAGATCTCGCTTGCATTGGTCCGCATCAAGGCGAAAGATCAGGCCAATCGCATCAGCTCGCTCCTGATGAACCCGGGCGGCCCCGGCGAGTCCGGCATCGAGTTCTTGCGCAGCGACCTCTCCTCGCTGAACAACCTGAATCGTCGATTCGACCTGGTGACCTGGGACCCTCGGGGCGTGGCGGCGAGCACGCCGGTGACCTGCGTCGACGGCCCGCAGGAAGACGAATACCTGGCGATCGATTCGGTGCTGGACGATCCAGGGGAAAAACAAACCGCGATCCAGGCGGATAAGGAATTTGCCGCGGGGTGCCAACGACGCAGCGGCGACCTGCTTCCGTTCATGGACTCGGCGAGCACCGCGAGAGACATGGATCAGATCCGGCTGGCGGTCGGCGATTCGCGGCTGACCTACCTCGGGTTCTCTTATGGGACGTACATCGGCCAGTGGTACGCACACCTCTTCCCCACCCACGTGCGCGCGCTGTCGTTGGACGGCGTCGTCGATCCGACAGTTCCCGCCAACGAAAGCCTGCGCGGCCAGGTCATCGGCTTCGAGGAAAACCTGAAGGCTTTCCTGGCCGACTGCCGCTCGCGAAGCACGTGCGGGTACGCACGCTCCGGCGACCCAGGGACAAAGCTCACCGCTCTGATGGCGCGACTCGATGGCACCCCGCTCCACGTCGGTGGCCGGCAACTCACACGGACGCTCGCCATGACGGGGCTTCTCGTCACGCTCTACGACCAGAGCCTGTGGCGCTACCTCGACCAGGCGCTCACGGCCGCGGACGGCGGCGACGGCCGCATCCTTCTCCTGCTAGCTGACGCGTACAACCATCGCAACGCGGACGGCACCTACGCGAATCTCTTCAATGGAGCTTTTCACTCCACGTACTGCCTCGACTTCCCTGTACCAACCGACATCGCTGCGTATGACAAGCTCGGGCCGGCGTTTGCGAAAGCCTCGCCGCTGTTCGGACCGTGGAGCCAGTACTCCAACCTGCAGTGCGCTCTGTGGCCCGTGAAGCCGAAGAACCAGCAGGGCGCCCTGACGGTCAGCGGAGCGCCCCCGATCCTCCTGGTCGGCGGCACCAACGACCCGGCGACCCCTTACGCCGACGCGCAGTCCGTCAACCGGCAGATCGCGGGTTCGGTGCTGCTGACAAGACACGGCAACGGCCATACGTCGTACGACTCGAGTCCTTGCGCGCACGCCGCCGAAGACGCCTACCTGATCAGCCTGACCCTTCCCGCCGCCGGAACCGTTTGCTCGCGTTAGGCCACCGGAGCAGCTGCGCGCGACTTCGCTCTGGCAAACGTGAGCTGGTCGCCCTTGGCGTCGACTTCGACCGCGTCACCATCAAGGAAAGTGCCTTCCAGCAGCAGCATCGCCAGGGGGTCCTGGACCAGCCGCTGGATCGCGCGCTTCAGTGGTCGAGCGCCATAGACGGGGTCCCAGCCACGCTCGATCAGCAGCTTGCGTGCCGCGTCGGTGACGGTCAGTGAGATCTTGCGATCCTCGAGACGCTTCCGCAGCCGGGCCAGCTGGATGTCGACGATCGCGCCAAGCTGTTCCTGGGTCAGCGACTTGAACACGATGATGTCGTCGACGCGGTTCAGGAACTCGGGGCGGAAGTGGTCTCGCAGGACAGCCATGACCGCCTCGCGCACCTCATCGAACGAACGACTCGACATGTCCTGGATCAGCTGACCGCCGAGGTTGGAGGTCATGATCAGCACGGCGTTGCGGAAGTCGACCGTGCGGCCCTGACCATCCGTCAACCGCCCGTCGTCGAGGATCTGCAGCAGAACGTTGAAGACGTCAGGGTGCGCCTTCTCGATCTCGTCGAACAGCACGACTGAGTACGGCCGACGCCGAACGGCCTCGGTGAGCTGGCCGCCCTCGTCGTAACCCACGTAGCCAGGCGGCGCGCCGAGCATCCGTGCGACGGTGTGCTTCTCCTGGTATTCAGACATGTCGAGACGGATCAGCGCCTGCTCGTCGTCGAACAGAAACTCCGCGAGCGCACGTGCCAGCTCCGTCTTGCCGACACCCGTCGGCCCGAGAAAGATGAACGAGCCAACCGGCCGGTTGGGATCGGCGAGGCCTGATCGCGAGCGGCGCACTGCGTTCGCCACTGCATTGACTGCTTCGTCCTGGCCGATCACCCGAGCGTGCAGGCGGTCTTCCATCTTGATGAGCTTGGCGACCTCGCCCTCCATCAACCTGGAGACAGGGATCCCGGTCCACTTCGCGACGATGCGAGCGATGTCTTCCTCGGTGACCTCTTCGTTGAGCAGCGGATGTCCACCTTGCAGCTGCGCGAGTCGCGCGTTGGCCTCACCAAGCTGCTTTTCGATCTCGACGGCCTTGCCGTAGCGGAGCTCGGCGGCCTTGGCGAAGTCGGCCGCTCGCTCGGCGCGCTCGGCGTCGCCGCGCACCTCCTCGAGCTTCGCCTTCAGGGTGCGGATCTTCGCGATCGCTTCTTTTTCCTGGTTCCAGCGGGAGCGCAGCGCCGTGCGCTTCTCCGACGCCTCGGCAAGTTGCTTCTCCAGGGCCGCAAGGCGCTCTTTGGACGCGCGGTCCGATTCCTTCTTGAGAGCCTGGCGCTCGATCTCGAGCTGTCGGATCTGGCGCTCGAGCACGTCGAGCTCGGCGGGCATGGAGTCGATCTCGGTCCGCAGTCGCGCGGCCGCCTCGTCGATCAGGTCGATCGCTTTGTCGGGAAGGAACCGGTCGGTGATGTAGCGGTTCGACAGCACGGCAGCGGCCACGATGGCCGCGTCCTTGATGCGCACGCCGTGATGTACCTCGTAGCGCTCGCGCAGTCCGCGCAGGATGCTGATCGTGTCCTCGACCGACGGTTGGTCGACCAAAACTGGCTGGAAGCGCCGTTCGAGCGCAGCGTCCTTCTCAATGTGCTTGCGGTATTCGTCCAGGGTTGTCGCGCCGATCGCACGCAGCTCACCGCGCGCCAGGGCGGGCTTCAACAGGTTGGCGGCGTCGATTGCGCCCTCGGCAGCGCCCGCGCCAACCAGCGTGTGCAGTTCGTCGATGAACAGGATCACCTGGCCGTCTGAGCCCTCGATCTCCTTCAACACCGCTTTGAGGCGGTCTTCGAACTCGCCGCGGAACTTGGTGCCGGCGACGAGCGAGCCCAGGTCGAGCCCGATCACACGCTTGCCCTTGAGGCCTTCCGGCACGTCGCCCTGGGCGACTCGCTGGGCGAGACCTTCGGCGATCGCTGTCTTTCCCACGCCCGGTTCACCGATCAGGACCGGGTTGTTCTTGGTCCGCCTGGAGAGCACCTGGATCACGCGGCGGATCTCCTCGTCGCGGCCGATGACCGGGTCGAGCTTGCCGTCCTTGGCGAGCTTGGTCAGGTCGCGACCGTACTTCTCGAGCGCCTGATACTTGGACTCGGGATTCTGGTCGGTCACGCGCTGCGTGCCGCGTACAGGGCGGAGCGCCTTAAGCAGGGCCTCATGCGTAGTTCCGGCGTCCTTCAGGATCTTCAGATCGCTGAGCGCCAGCAGCAGATGCTCGGTCGAGATGTACTCGTCCTTCAGCCGTTCGGCTTCGCGCACGGCCTGCTCGAGGGTTTTGTTCAGGCCCTCGCTGAGGTAGGGCTGTCCGGCCCCGCTGACCTTCGGAAAGCGCTCGATCGCCGAGATGAGCGCCGGCTGCAGCGCTTGGACGGATGAGCCCGCGTGCTCCAGGAGAGCCCGGGCGACGCCCTCATCCTCGCGGACGAGCGACAGCAGAAGATGCTCGGGCTCGACGGCCTGATTGCCAGTCGCCCGCGCGAGCTCCGCAGCTTCCTGCAGAGCCTCCTGGGCCTTCTCTGTGAATCTGTCGAGTCTCACGTTGGAGTTATCCCAAGCGGTTTAGGTGGCCAAACAGATTGTCCGTATCTTTTCGGCATGCCTGAGCTGCCCGAGTTGGAGGCCCTGCGGATGCGAATCGGCCCGCGGGTCGAGGGCAAGCTGATCACTGCTGCGACGGTCAATCCCAAGAAGGCGCACCTGCTCCGCTACCCGGTCGACAACTTCGCCCTCGAGATGCCGGCTCGGCGGATCACCTCCCTCACACGCCGCGGAAAGCACATGGTCTTCGCCACCGAGCTCGGCGGCGGAGGCCAGTCGAGGTGGCTCGTCATCAACCCGATGCTGGGCGGCCGATTTCAGATCGTCGGCGGCGACGCTCCGGTCCCGGCGACCGAGGTTTTCACGCTACGGCTGGAGGGCAAGCAGGAGCTGCGCTACCTGGACTTCCGCGACATGGGCCGGATCTACTGGGTGAGCGACTGCTCGCGTGAGGTGCCGGCGTGGGAGGGCCAGGGTCCGGAGGCGGACTCGGTCGGCGAGATGGGTCTGGACGTGTTTCGCAAGCGGCTGCGGCGTTTTCGCGACGAGCTGAAGGACCTGCTGCGCAACCAGGAGTTCCTGGCCGGCATCGGCAACGCGTACTCGGACGAGATCCTGTTCGAGGCGCGCCTGCTGCCGCTGCGGCGCCGCGCCTCGCTCAAGCCTGAGGAGGAAGAGGCGCTTTTCCGAGCCATACCTCTGGTCCTGTCACGCGCGGTCGAAGCGATCCTCGCCAACCCCAACTACGACGAATCGAAGCAGGACAGGACCTTCATGGCGGTACACATGAAGGGGGGCAAGACGTGCCCCAGGTGCGGCCACCGGATCAGCCAGCTCGGCTCCAACCGCGAGCCGCTGAACTTCTGCCGGGGCTGCCAGCTTTAAAAAAGCCGCACCTCCGGCGGGCCCTCCCTTCTGTTTCCGGCCCCCTCCCCCGACCGGCCAACCTCAATTCAGCGTAAGGCCGGCGTCAACCCTGGCTATTAAGAGCGGTGGCCGGCCCCGGCGAGGTTGCCCGCAACGGCCTGCAGCAAGCGGTGCGAAGCGACGCTTATCTCGTCGATCGCCACCTCGAACGCCGCCTCGTGGCGGCTCGAGGGCTTGGTGAACCCGCTTACCTTGCGAACAAACTGCCGCGCCGCGGCGCGGATCTCGTCATCGGTGGCGACGACGTCGGCATGACGGAGGGTCTTGATGCTTCGACACATGGCTCACAACGATAGAGAGCCCTAAGGGCCGCGATGCGGCGGCAGCTCAGGAAGGTCGGGCGGCGCGAGCCGCGTCGGGTCGAGCCCCGCGCGTTTCAGCATCGCGTTCGCCAGCCGTTCATAGCGATGCTCGACCAGGTCGCCCACCGGATCGGCGCTTGCGCTCATCAGCTGACGAAAGCTCAACGTGGACACGGCCCGATACGCAAGCACGGCTCGGGCGGCGTCCGCTCGCCCCGTGATCGAGGCCACTCGCACGAACGCGAGCGCGGCGCCTGTCTCTCGCATGTCGCGCCATCGCCACCCGCTATACGGCAGCAGCACAAGAAGGATGGGCGGCAGCGCGACCAGCAGCGCCAGGGTGATGGCGACGCGGATGATCGCGTCGTGGATGTTGTGACCGGCTGACACCAGTTGGTCGCCGGAGTAGTGCTGAAGAGCGTTGGCCACGTCCTGGAGAAACTTCGTCAGGAGAGGAATGTCGTTCGGGATGACCTGCCTGAACGCGGCAATCCATCTGTTGAAGGTGGCGCCGGTATTGGTCATGCCATCGGCGATGGCTTGCAATCCCATCACGGTCTGGTAGATCAGCCATCCCAGGTATGCCCAGACAACAGTCCAGAAGAAGACGACGGTGTCGGCGAGAACCCGCAGCAATGCAGGCCATCGGCTGTCCGGGTAGGGCTTGAGCATCATCGTCCCGCGCACGATAAGTCACCGGCCACCAAACCGAGCAGCGCCGACCTCAGAGTTGGTCCGACTGCGGCGCGGACGCGATCTAGGCGATCGAGTAGTCGACCTCCACGCTGACCTCCACGTCCAGGTCGCCGACCGGGACCTGCGTCACCGCCTTGTCAGGCGCGGCCAGGGCCCCCCCATAGGCGTACGGATACGGGGTCCTGGTGTTGACCGAGACATCGCTGACGCGAATCACCTGGCCGACATGCACGCCCGCCGCCGAGGCCATCGCCTGGGCCTTGGCTTTCGCATCGGCGATCGCAAGCGCGCGTGCCTCCGCTTGTGCCGCCTTGGGGTTCGCGAGCCCGAAGCCGATCGAAATGTTTGTCGCCCCGCCTTCCTGGACGATGGCGTCAAGGGTCCTGCCAACCGTGTCGACGTTGTGCCACTTGACCTGCAGCTGCTCGCTGGCACGATAGCCGGTGATCGTCTGACCGGTCGATCCGTATTCCGGGCCAATCCAGTAGCCCGAGGTGCTGAGGTCCTTGTCCGCGACGCCGAGCGACTTGATCCTGGCGATCAGCTTCGCTGCCTTGGTCGCCAGCTCGCTCTGAGCGGCGGCGGCCGTGCTCGCCCTCGATTCGATCCCGGCGCTCAACAGGGCAAGATCCGGTTTCTTGGAGACGGTCGCATCGCCGCTTGCAAGGATCGCGGAGTCGATCCCTGACGTGGTCGTCGCGGACCGCACGTTGACCAGGACCGGGGCGCGGCTCGCCACGACCACTGCCGCGACGGCCACCGAGCAAGCGACCACGGCGGCGATCGGGATGACCAGAAGGCGGAAGGATTGGGGCATGTGGCGTGACCTCCTTGTGCCTGCGGGAACGCCGCCGGACAGCCCCAGGTAACAGGCCGCCTCAGATCCGCCCCAATTCAGTCCTCCGGCTCAAAATCCGGGAACGATGGCGGGTCGAAGCCCACGTTGGGCATGGTGCCTGTCCGCCAGTACACGCCGCGCCGGCGCTGCATGAGCTCCTCGTCGACCAGGTAGCGCCGGAGCGCCGCGAAATCCGGATGCCGGCGCAAGATGATGCGATTCACCTCTGACTCCGGATAGAGCCGGCCCGGCTGAAAGTCTTCGACGAGCCACTTCAACACGGCAAGGCGCTTTTTGTGCTGGACCGGGATGCTGATCAGCCGTCCCGCGAGGTCCACGAAGTTCTCGAGCACGCGGTCGTCATCCTGGCCTGGGGTCCGTGACATCGATTCTCCAATCAGGAAATTACACTCACCGGTACCAGGCTCCGATCGACAGCCTCTGCCCGGTACGTTTCAGCCGGTGATGACCACCAGCAGTGCCGCGTCGGCGATCAGCAGCAGGTAGAAGCAGCCGGCGAGGA
>DASPYE010000021.1:0-10788 GCA_035636935.1 Candidatus Dormiibacterota bacterium
CCACGCCCACAGCCAGCCCGACCAATCCTTGACCACGTGGGGAGCGAATGCATAGCCGGAGTTGGCGGCGGCCGCGCCCGTGAAGTTGCTCGCGGCCACGGTGGCGTCGTACCACATAGCGACCTTGCCGCTGTTGTACGCGTTCAGGCACTCGGTGAACCCGGCGTTGCCGGCGCCTGGCTCGCCGGCCGTCTTGATGAGGTTGATGTAGAAGTTGACGGCGGCCTTGAATTCGGGCTGGTTGAGCTGCGCGTTCCACTTCTCGTCGAACCAGCGCCCGCCATACGTGTTGACGACCGTGTCCAGCGGAGCCAGCTGCTCGCCCCAGCCCGGTAGACCGCGCAAGCAGATGCCGGAAACGCTGGATGTATGGACCGCCTTGGCGGCGGCCGCGACCTGGTCCCACGTCGGGTGGTCGGACAACGTGATGCCCTTCGCCGAGAGCATGTCCTTACGGTACATCAGCATCGACGACTCGCCGTAGAACGGCACCGCGTAGAGGTTGTCCTTATAGCTGAGGGCGCCACGGATACCGGGGATCAGGTCGTTTGAGTCGTACGCCGAGTCCTTGGCGATGTAAGGGCTCAGGTTCTCGATCCATCCCTTCTTGGCCCACAGGGGCACCTCGTAGGTTCCGATCGTGAACAGGTCGTAGCGTCCGCTGTTCGCGGCCACGTCCTGCGTGACCTGCTGGCGGAGCTGGTCTTCGGGCAAGGTCACGATCTTCACCGTGATATCGGAGTGCTTGGTCTGGAAGTCGGAGACCAGGTTCTTCAGGTCCGCCATCTGCGGGTTGTCGACGGCGGCGAGGGTGATCGTCTTCGAGCCGCCCCCTCCTGTGCCTCCCGCGCCGGAGCAGGCGGCGCCGGCCAGCGCCACGATCAAGCCGATGCCCGTCATGGCGAGGGCCCGCCATCGTGTGCGCGTAACCGGGGAACGGAGCCTTCTGTCACTCATGCGGTCACCCCTTTTGAACAACCTTGGCCCAGGCGGGCACGAAGCAATGACAACGTTGTCAGAAAGACAACGTTGTCAGTAATAACACAGATCGGTTTAGACTGCAACAAGAGAATTTGGAGCGCCGCGGCGCGGCCCCTCGAGCCGATTTCAGGAGACGAACGTTGTCCAAGGCACCTGTCGCCCGATCTCGAGCCACCATGCGCGACGTCGCCGCGCTCGCCAAGGTCAGCCTGAAGACCGTCTCCCGCGTGGTCAACGGCGAAACCGGCGTCACTCCCCGGCTGGCGAAGCGCGTGATGGCGGCCCGCGACCGCCTGGGCTACCGGCACGACCTGACCGCCAGCAGCCTGCGCCGGTCCGATGGCCGCAGCCTCACGATCGGAGTTGTTCTCGAGGACGTCGCCAACCCATTCGCCTCGACGCTCCACAGGGCGATCGAGGACGTGGCGGTCGCGCGACGGGTGCTTGTCCTTGCCGGAAGCTCGGACGAGGACGAAGACCGCGAACGCCAGCTGGTGTCTGCCTTCGCCTCCCGTCGTGTCGACGGACTGATCATCCAGCCTTCCAGCCACGACCACAGCTACCTGCACGCGGACCGCAGTGCCGGCACGCCGGTCGTGTTCGTGGACCGGCCGCCCTCATTTCTGGACGCCGACGCGGTCGTGACCGACAACTGCGAAGGCATCCGCGGTGCGGTCCGGCACTTGGTCGAGCAGGGTCACCGGTGGATCGCGTATCTAGGCGATATGCACTCCATCGCCACCGCAGCCGAGCGCCACCAGGGTTATGTCGAAGAGCTTGCCGAGCAGGGCATCGGCGTCGACGCGGCTTTGGTGCGGCTCGACCTGCGCGGAATCGAGAAGGCCGAAGCAGCCGCGCGGGAAGTCCTTGCCAGGCCGCAGCGCCCGACCGCGATCATCGCCGGCCAGAACCTCGTCACCATCGGAGCCTTTCGGGCGCTGCGTGCCCTGGACCTGCACCGGCGGGTGGCTCTGGTGGGCTTCGACGACTTCCTGCTGGCGGACCTCCTCGAGCCGGGGATCACTGTCATCGCTCAGGACCCGGCCGCGATCGGCCGCACGGCGGCCGCGGTACTTTTTCGACGTCTGGATGGAGACCGGTCTCCGTCGCAAGTGCACACGGTGCGGACCCGATTGATCACGCGTGGCTCAGGAGAGATACGACCCGTCCCACCTGGTGGAGAGGGTCGGGGTGGGGCGCCGTGATCGTCGTCTGCGGCGAAGCCCTGATCGACATGATCTACAACGGCGACGGAACGCAGCGCGCCGCTCCTGGGGGCGGTCCGTTCAACACCGCGCGCGCCCTCGCCCGCCTGGGCGTGCCGACCGCCTTTCTCGGCCATCTGTCGCGGGACAAGTTCGGCCGCGAGCTGGCGGACCTTCTTGTCGCGGACGGCGCGAGCCTCGAGATGGCGACCATCGGAGCCGAGCCCACGACGATCGCCCTTGCTGACGTGGGCAGCGAAGGGTTCGCGGAATACCAGTTCCTGATCCAGGGGACGTCGGCGCCCAACCTCACCCTCGAGATGCTCCCGCTCCAGCTGCCGCCTGAGGTCAACGCGCTGCACGTCGGCACGCTGGGACTCGTGCTCGAGCCGATGGCTTCAACCGTGGTCGAGCTGGTAAGGCGCGAGCGAGAAGGGCGCCTCATCATGCTCGACCCCAACATCCGGGTTGGCATCGTCGACGAGGCCGAGTACCGCGACCGCATGCTGACCCTGGTTTCGGAAAGCACCATCGTCAAGGCGAGCAATACCGATCTCGCATGGCTCTACCCCGATGGTGACTACAAGGCAGCGGTCGGCCAGATCCTCGGCTCAGGCGTGAGGCTGGCCGTCGTCACGCTCGGCGCCGGCGGCGCGTTCGCCGGCCATCGCGATCTCAGGGTCCACGTGCCGGCTCCTCCGGTGGATGTCGTGGACACCATCGGCGCCGGCGACGCGTTCGGCGCGGCCCTGCTGGCCTGGCTCTACGACCACGGCGCCATCCGACCGGACCTGTCCCTCGAGCCAGAGGACCTGAAGGCGGCTCTTGCATACGCATGCCTCGCCGCATCGCTGACGTGCGCACGCGCGGGGGCCGATCCGCCGACCAAAGCGGAGATGCTCGAGATCAGCGCGTAGCAGCCTTGCGCGCGACCAGCGCCGGCAGGCGCTCGGTCAAGATCGTTTCGGCCTCATCGACAATGTCGGTCACGACTTTGGCCGCGGGCGTGATCTCATCGATCAGACCCGCTCCCTGGCCCCAGTAAAGGATCGACTCTTGGACGTCGCCTCTCTTCCGAGCCTCGAACATCTTCTCCAGAAGCTGCTCCCGATGCTGTCGGACGTCCCCTGGACGGCCCAGCCAGCGCTCGATAATCCGGTTGCGCGCGACGCGCGCATAGGCGCCTGGCCAGTCGCCTCCCATCAGGATGTCGCCGACGTCGGTGACGACCGTGTCGGTGCCGTCGCTGTCGAGGATCGCCTTCTTGAAGGGATCGGCAAGCCCGGCCTCCGGAGTGGCCAGGAAACGAGTACCGAGCAACACGCCGTCCGCCCCGAGCGCCAGCATTGCGGCCAGGCCGCGGCCGTCGCTGATCCCGCCGGCGGCCAGCACCGGGACCGGCGATACGGCCTTCACCACCTGAGGCACGATGGCGACCGTCCCTATCAGGCCGATGTGGCCGCCCCCATCGGTGCCCTGGGCCACGATCACGTCGGCACCGGCCGCCGCGGCTTTGACGGCGTCGGCGGCGGTGGGCACCATGTGCATGACCTTGACGCCGTGGTCATGAGCCGAATCGAAGATCGCTTTCAGATCCTGATTGTCACGCGGCCATGCGGTGGAATAGACGGCCGGCTGGGCGTCGAGAGCGGCGCGGATCTCGTCGTCTTCGGCAAACGCCAAGAGTTGGTTCAGGCCGAAGGGGCCTTTGGTCAGGCGCCGGACCGCCGCGACAGCTTCGGGAATGAGGTCGGCGGTTTTGTCGCTGATGCCGCGGATGCCAAGGCCTCCGGCGTTTGTGACGGCTGCCACCAGCTCGGGCGAGGTTTGGCCGCTCATCCCCGCCAGCACGATGGGGTGGTCGATCCCCATCAGCTCGGTGAACCTGGTCTTGATCACGGCAGAACTCCTAGGTGCGCATTGCCGGCGCCGCCTGGAAAGCGTCGGGCAGTGCCGTGCCGACCTCCTTAGAGGTGACCTCGACAATGTCCGATCTCATCGGCCCCAGCAGTCCCAAAAGCTCGTCCTGCTCGGCCTTTCCGACCTTGAACTGGTTCAGCGTCGCGACCAGGTCTTCAACCAGAGCGTCGAACTCGCCGTTCGTGACGCCCATGGACGCGTGAGCCTGTTTCATGCTCCGGCCGGCGTATTGACAGGGTCCACCGGTGGCCTCACAGACCTGGTCGATGAGCATCTTGGTCAGTCGAGCCAGATCCGTCCTCGCAAACTTCAGGTTGATCCGATCGTCCCCGGCCACCCGATCGCGGAAGCTGCCGACAACGGCCGTGATCGCGTCGATTCCACCGAGGCGGTCGTACAGCGAATCTGCCATGGAATCCCACCTCCACAATGAGCGTTGCCCTAAGGCATGCGGGACTCGTTGCCCCAATCAGATATTGCTCGCTTGCACAGCCATGTCAATAGGCAGCTGGGCGTAGAACACATAGATAAAGGAGAGCTCGCATGACCATCGCGACCACCACGACGACGCGATCTCTGACTGTCGAGCGAATCGGCGATGTCGCCCTGACTTTTACGGAGCGTGGTGCGGGGCGTCCGTTCGTGATCCTCCACGGCGGCGCCGGACCCCTCTCTGTCAGCGGATTCGCCGACCTGCTCGCCGAAACCGAGCAGGTCCGGGTCATCGCGCCAACCCATCCCGGTTTCGGCGGCACGCCCCGGCCCGATGCGCTGGACAGCATTCGCGGGCTGGCCGCGCTTTATGTCGCGCTGCTCGACCAGCTCGAGCTGACCGATGTCACCGTGATTGGAAATTCGATCGGTGGCTGGATCGCTGCCGAGATAGCGCTGCGTGGGTCGCCGAGAATCACGTGCGTCGTCCTTGTCGACGCGGTCGGGATCGAGGTCGCAGGCCATCCGGTCGCGGACTTCTTCTCCCTCACCATGGACCAGGTCGCGGAGCTCAGCTATCACGACCCGGATTCGTTCCGCATCGACGTTTCCCGGATGGCGCCGGCTCAGCAGGCAGCCATGGCCGGCAACCGAGCCGCGCTCGCGGTTTACGGCGGAACGCCGTCGATGGTCGATCCGACGTTACGCGGGCGTCTCAGCGCGATCGCGGTGCCGGTCCTCGTGCTGTGGGGCGAAAGCGATCGGATCGTCGACCCTGACTACGGCCGCGACTACGCCGCCGCGATACCGACCGCGCGATTCCAGCTTCTGAACGGAACCGGTCACGTGCCCCAGATCGAGACCCCGCAACTGTTGCTGTCGGCGGTAGCGGCCTTTGCCGGGCCGGGCGCTATTCCTCTCTCTGCGACGGGGGAAGGCTCAGGTACTCCTTGACGCTTCCCCCCGCGAGCTTGTGCACCGCGGCCACCGTCGCGGCGACCTTGGTCGCGATCTTGTCGAAGACAGCGAGGATCTGAGCAAAGTCGCCTCCGGTCTCGACGTTCCACCACTGGCCCCCGGTATCCGCGGCCATAGAGCGGAAGTACTTGATGTTCGGCGACAGCACAAAAGTCATCGCGCCCGCCTCCCGCAAGCGTCCGGTAATCGTCGCTGGCTGCAGCTTGCGCTGCAACGCAGGTTCATCGGTGATCAGGACGACAACCTTCATCGCATCTGCGCGGTACCCGGGCTGGGCGAGCGCTGCCGACAAGGCCTCGAGGGACGATTCTCCCTCGTTGCCTCCGCCGGAATAGCGCGGCAGTCCGCGAAGCAGAGATTTGACCCGCTCGGCGCTGGAGCTGAAGGGGGTCGCCACGATCCGGTCGCCTTCGACGGTGAGATCGCCGAATCCCACGACCGCGGCCACCCAATCGATGCGCCGTGTCGCCAGCCTGTCGACGAAGGACTGGCAGCTTTCGATCAGGCCGTCGATCTTGTCGTTCATGCTGCCGGTCGTGTCGATGACGAAGACCAGGTCGGCGCGAGCTTTGGCCGAGTCCTGGCCGACCTCCATACGCACGACTTTTGCTCCGGTCGCCAACGGCCTGTCCGAGCGCGACGGATTGGGAACGATCTTGCTCACGTCTTCTACCTTGCGGTCACGGTGAGGTCGATGTTCCCCGTAAGCGTGGTGCCCGGCTCGAGGACGCCGTCCCCGAAGGCGAGCGTGAAATCCACGTCGGCGGGAAGGCTGTCGCGGCTCCAGTGCCAGTGGACGTCGGCCAGATGCCACGGCGGCGCCAGCGTGAGATCGATGCGATGGATCGAGGGATCGAATGGAGGGCCGCCCACCTGGCTGAGGCGTACTGAGAAGTTGATCTCACGCGCGCTCGGATCGAACGCTCGGAGCACGACTTCGGCGGGAAGGATCTCCAGCTCTGGCAGGCGAGCGCCGCTCCGCGCGTCGTAATCGGCACGAAGGTCAGCTCTGCCGAGCACCCGAAACGCCTCGTTGATGCGCTTCATGCGCTCCTCGGCGCGAATGTCGCCCCCGTTGTGATCAGGGTGGTACTTGCGAGCAAGGCGCTTGTAGGCCGCTTCGATCACGTCAGGGTCGGCTGACGGATCGACCTGGAGCGCGCGGTAGAAATCGTCGTCAGCGGGCAACTATCGGTCTCCCAACTCGGGTACAAGATAAGCGGAATTGGCTCGCTTCCGGCTGACGGTAGAAGTCCGCGCGGCACCTTCGGCCTCCCGCAGAACCGTGCGGAGACCGAGGCCGGCATCGTCCGCTTCCGCGGGGCGTCCGTGGGTCGTTTCGTCGCCGGCGCGGGCGAGGCGGCTCCGGAGACTGGGACTCCCGCTTGCGGTGGTGCTCGTGGTGGCCGGCACGATCAACTATCTGCGGCCGATCCCCGACGTGGCGGCGACGACTTCGACTCCTGTCCAATCCGCAATTCCAGGCACGCCGCCCAGCCTGCCATGGCCCACGGTCGGCTCCGCGGCGGTCGGCGCTTCGGGACTCGGCCTGATCGGTTCCTCAGGCGACGTGTCTGCCGCACCCGCGGCGAGCGTCGCCAAGGTGATGACGGCGATGGTCGTGCTCGCCGACAAGCCCCTCGCCAGGGGCGTCGCGGGGCCGACCCTCGTGATCACCGACCAGGATGTGGCGACCTACCAGGCTGATCTGGCCGACCAGCAGTCGGTCGTTCCTGTCGTGGTGGGTGAGCAGCTGAGCGAGTTCCAGGCCCTCGAGGCTTTGCTCATTCCGTCCGGCAACAACATCGCAGAAACCCTCGCCCGCTGGGACGCCGGCTCCGTGACGGCATTCGTCGCCAAGATGAATCAGCGCGCCGCGGCGCTGCACCTGACACACACCGTGTTCGCGGACCCCGCCGGCGTCTCGATTCAGACCGTGAGCACTCCCACCGAACTGCTTGCCATGGGGATGGCCGCCATGCAGCAAGAGGTGCTCGCCCAGATCGTCAACCTGCCGCAGACCACGCTGCCCGTGGCCGGCACGCTCTACAACGTCAACTCGGTTCTGGGCCAGAGCGGGATCGTCGGGATCAAGACCGGGTCGGGATTGAATTTCGGGGCCAACTTCCTTTTCGCGGCCAACGCCACGGTCGACGGCACCGTCGTGACGCTCTACGGCTGCGTCATGGGACAACCGACGCTGGACGCGGCCTTCCACGAGGCGGAGTCGCTCCTCGCTGCCATGAAGGACGCGGTGACCGTGCGCCAGGTCATCAAGCGCAACGATGTTGTGGGCATTTATGAGACGGCGTGGGGAAGCCGTTCGGACCTCGTGGCGACTGACGGTGTGACCCTGGTCGAGTGGCCCGGCATGGTCCTGCGACAGCGGCTTGACGCCCCGACACTCGTCATCGACAGGCCGGTAGCGGGCAGAACCCCCGCGGGCAAGGTGCATCTCGTGCTCGGGGATCAGCAGGCGGACGTGCCGCTTATCACCTCGGGATCGCTCGACCCACCTGGCTTCGGCTGGCGTTTGTTACGGATCAATCTCTTCTAGAACACAAAGGAAATTGCCAGGAGCATGCTCGACCGGCAACGTATGGCGCTGAACCCTGGGGCCCTCGAGACGAATCGGGCAGGAAGGATCAGCGGAGGGCAACGTTTCCAGTTGAGTGCCCGCGCGACCGGCGCCGTCCTGGGCTGGCTGAGCATGACGGTGTTGGCGGCCGTCGCCTGGTGGTTTGTCTTGGTCGCCGAAACGCGATGGATGGCCGTACCGGGTCTCCTCGCCACCCTCGCGGCTCCGGCCGCCCTGTGGGCGCTGTACCTCATCGTGGCGGACCTGCGGACCGGCGCGGTTGTCAGCGAGACCGGACAGGCGGTGATCCTTCGCGAGGGCGACAGCGAGAGCAAGTTTCTGGTGCGTGTGGCCGGGCGTCAGGTCAGATTGCCGCCCGCATTGGCGGACCTCCTTCACCGATCCGGCAGCCTGACGGCGTACTACACCCGTTGGTCTCACATGCTGGTGAACCTCACAGCGGCCGACGACGAGCGTTGACCGCCGTGGGCAGCAGCCAGTGTGCGCATTGGCTGATAAATGCAAGCCGAGGGATTGGTAGCCCCGGCGGGATTCGAGGCCAGAACTGCTACACCGTTTCTGCGTTGCCGGATCAGTGACCTCGCGGCTGAGTCGTCGTGGCCCGAGGGTCGCACCGCGCGATGAGTCCGTGGCGCCTTCCGACCTGTGGCCCAGTAACTATTACGTCGCGCTCGGGATCACGACGCTGGAAGTCGCTCGGTCTTATTCACCAACTTGCCCGGCGGCTGCTGCATGGCCCCGCATCGGTGAGGTTTTCCGTTGACGACGTGTCCGTGGGGTGCCAGGATGCGCTAGGGCAAGCTCGATTTTCAAGGGAGGAGGCAAAGATGTTGTCCGCACTACGGCCGAAGAAGACCTGGGCTCTCGCGACAATCGGACTCCTAGTCCTCGGAACGGGAGCGACGGTGGCTCTCGCCACGACAGGCTCGGGAGTGTCGACGACGACCTACGTCACGGCCCAGTTCAGCAAGACCGTCCACATCAACAGCGACCGGGTTAAGTTCGAGACGAAGGATCCGACAATCGTCCGCGTCCAGACGCTCGTGTGGTCTTCCGGCGCTTACTCCGGATGGCACCACCACCCGGGCGTGATCATCGTTACCGTGCAGTCCGGCTCGGTGACGGTCATGGATTCGAGCTGCAACTCAGTGACCTACGGTCCTGGCCTTCCGGACGGTGCGGTCTTTGTTGAGGGCGGCGACGACCCGCTTCAGGTTACGAGTGCGACCGGCGCGACGGAGTACGTGATGCAGATCGCGCCGCGCACAGATCCGCCCGTGTTCCGGATCGAGGACGACCCACCCGCCTGCGCTCCGTAGGGAGGCACGCTTTTCACGAGTCCCCGGTGCCCGGCCTGGTTTGCCGGGCACCGGGGTGCCGGCCAGGTAGCCCCGGCGCGATTCGAGGCGACGCGGCGTCCGCGACGACCACCTGCGCGTCTTGGTGCGCGGCCTCATGGAGTGGATCGAGGACGAGGCTGATATCAAAGTCACCTTCGCAGCGGCGCCAAAGCGGGAGAAGCCGCGCCGGAGCAGCGCGAGGATAGACGAGTCGATCGACCGGCTCGGCCAGCGCTTCGAGTGGGGCGATATCGACGAGGCGACGTATCGCGCCCGCCTCGCCGACTACCGCGCACTCAAGGCCGAGGCCGTCGCCGAGCTCGAGCGCGCGCAGGCGGCGCAGGCGCCGCGAGCGTGGCCGACGAACCTTGTCGACACCTGGGACCAAGCCACGCCAGCGGCGAAGCGAGGCCTCCTCGCCTACTTCTTCGACGAGATCGACATCGAGGCCGGCCGGGTCGTCGGCGGCAAGATCCGACCACTCCACGCCGCCCTTGTGGAGATCCTCGAGCAATATCGTGGGAGTAGCCCCGGCGGGATTCGAACCCGCGATCTCAGCCTTGAGAGGGCTGCGTCCTAGGCCACTAGACGACGGGGCCGCGATTGGTGGGCGGCATTGGGTTTGAACCAATGACCTCTTGCGTGTGAAGCAAGCGCTCTCCCACTGAGCTAGCCGCCCGTGGGAGCAATCATTTTACCCACCACCCGTACGATGTCACCCGATGTCCGCCCCGCTCGCCGACCGCCATTGCGTGGTGTGCAAGCCGGGGACGCCGACCCTACCGCGCGAAGCCGTTGACACGTTGCTCGGGCAGCTGTCGGGTTGGGAGGTGATCGACACCGGTGACCACCTCGAGCTGACCAAGACCTTCAGGTTCAAGGGCTTCCTTCCGGGCGTCGAGCTGGTCGACGCCATCGCCCCCATCGCGGAGGCGGAGGGCCACCACCCCGACCTTCACCTCAGCTACGGGTCGCTGAAGGCGGAGCTGTGGACTCACGCGGCCAACGGCCTGACGGAGAACGACTTCATCCTGGCGGCGAAAATCGATCAAATCACCCCCTCCTGAGGGTCTTTCACAAGTTCTTTACCGCATTTCCTTTGTTTTGTCGGCGAATTCTCGATACAGTCGTCGGCGGCTTGATGCACTTCTTCATCTGTTGGGCGCTTCACCAAAAGGAGCGCGAGGTGCTGCTTGGCGGGATTCTTCCCTGGGGGATCGACGCTGTCGTCTTCTGCTGGCGCTGCGACCGCATGCGGGGCCGCGCCGTCCGGGTCCTCCAGATGACGCCGCAGGGCCTCCACGCCTGCAGCGCCCACTCAGCGCACTAGCAC
>DASPYE010000022.1:0-19534 GCA_035636935.1 Candidatus Dormiibacterota bacterium
CCGTCTTCACGGCACCTGCCGCTGCGCGCATTCGCCAGAGCAGGTAGCCTCCGGTCACCAGGCCTGGCAGCACCAGGAGGCCGGTGCCGTGGAGGCCGTAGGCGCCAAACAGCAGGATGCCGATGAGGGGGCCCGCCGCCACGCCGACCGTGCCCGCCGTGACGTAGACGGACATGCCGAGGCTGCGGCGCCACGTCGGCAGCAGCCCCCTGACGTCGAGCGCGCCAAGCGGATGGAAGGCGCCCGACCCCAGCCCGGACGCAAGCGCGAGGGCGAGCAGCAGCGGGAAGCTGTCCACGAACCCGACCACCGCGAAGGTGACCGCCGTCCATGCGAGGGCAACCCCCGTCAAGCGGGTGCCGAAGCGATCCGCGAGCAGCCCGAACAGCGGTTGCGAGACGGCCGCCATGCCGCCGTAGGCGAGGCTGACGAGGCCGACAGTGGCGAGGCTCAGGTGGAACCGGCCGATGAGCAACGGATAGAGCACGGGGATCACGCCGACGTAGCTGTCCACCGTGAAGTGCCCGAGCATGAGGGTCAGCAGCTTGCCGTTGCGGAGAAATTCACCCACCGCATTTATCATCGCGGCGGTGGGCGAGCTCCTGTATCTCAGCCGCGCGGACGTGGAGCGCGTGCTCGACGTCGACGCGATGCTCGATGCACTGGCTCAAGCGCTGGTCGCCTATTCCTCGGGCCAGGCGTCGGTGCCACCTCGCTCCGCGGTTCGGGTCGCGGAGCGTGGATTGCTTGGCGTGATGCCCGGCTACATCCCCGGCATCGCGCTCGAATCGAAGCTCGTCTCGGTGTTCCCCGCCAACCACGAGCAGGGAATCCCTTCGCACCAGGGCTTGATCGCGCTGTTCAACGAGAAGAACGGCTCGCCGCTCGCGGTGATGGACGGCACGTACATCACGGCGATCCGCACGGGTGGCACGGCGGCGGTCGCGACTCGTGTCCTCGCCCGAGAGGACGCCTCAGTGCTGGCGATCCTCGGCGCCGGCGTGCAGGGCTGGTCGCACCTCGAAACGTTCCCGCGCGTCCGCGACTTCAACGAAATTCGCATCGCGTCGCGCAACCCCGATCGGGCCCGAGAGCTGGCTGAGCGGAGCTCGCGAGCGAAAGTGGCGGACTCGTTCGAGATGGCTGTCCGCGGCGCCGACGTCGTCGCCTGCTGCACCGACGCGCGCGAGCCCATCCTGCGCCGCGATTGGCTGAAACCGGGCGTGCACCTCAGCGCGGTCGGCGGCACGTTCGGGCCGGAGCTCGACGCCGAGACCGTCGCCGCGAGCAGCGTGTTCGTCGAGTGGCGAGGCGCCGTGACGAATGCGCCACCCGCGGGTGCGCATGAGCTGCAGGGCCTCTCGGCCGAGCGTGTCACAGAGGTCGGCGAGGTAATCGCCAAGATGAGGCCTGGCCGCAGGTCGGCCGAAGAGATCACGCTATACAAGTCGACCGGTCACGCGGTCGAGGATGCGGCCACCGCGCGCCTGGTCTACGACCGGGCACGTGCGCTGGGAGTCGGGACGAGGCTACCTCTCTAGATTTCGATCATCCGCGACGGGACCACGTTGACAATGCGCGTCGCCTTGATCCGCCGCTCGGGTATCTGGCGCCCGTAGGGATGGATGTGCCCGTGAACCGCGAGCAAGGGTTGCAAGTTGCCAATCAGGCGCGCGAATGCAACGAAGCCCATATGCGCTGAGTCCACAGCGTCAGCAAACCCGATGGGCGGCGCGTGGGTGACCAGAATGTCGAGCTTGCGCCCGCTGCGCGCGCGGCCCAGCCGCGTCCTGAGCTCGAGCTTGAGCGCGCGCCATCGCATCTGTGCCTGGGAGTACTGGTTGGGGCCCGCTTTGTAGCGAATGCTTCCTCCAAGCCCGGCGATTCGCAGTCCGCTGGCCTGGACGATCCGGCCGTCGATGTTCACGCATCCCTGAGGACCGGGGCCGGGCGGCAGCTCAGTACGGAGCGGCATCCAACTCATGTCCGGCGGCTCGAGGCTCGGGTCGTGGTTTCCCGGGACATAGAGCAGGGGCACGTCGAGGCGGCTGACCAGGTATTCCAGATAGTCGGACGGCAGGTCTCCACATGAGAGCACGAGATCTGGAGTCAGCCTCGGAAGGACATCGCCATAGAGCGACTCGTCGACCTCGTCGGCGACGGCAAGGATGCGCGTCTCGAGCTTGGTGAACGGGCGCTAGACGCGCTTGAACCGGAGCGCGGTCCAGCTCTCGTCGATTGCGACGAAGGCCACGGCCTTGTATCCGGTCTGCGAGGTGATCTCGCCGAGCACATCGCGCTGCACCCACATCGGCGTCGCCGGCAGGTCGGTGGCGTCTTTGGATTGAGATGCGCCCTGCGCGCGCCCTGCGCCGCCCTTGGGATAGGTGATCCAGAGGAGACCGTTCGGCTTGGCGGCGTGGATGGCGGCCGGGCCCAGGCGGCGCAGCTCGTCAACGTTCTTGACGAAGAGGAGCACCGCGTCGTATTCCTCGTTGTTTGGGCCCAGCTCGGTCTTGATATCCGCGGGCCCGGGGCGGAGCTGCGCCACGTATCCATTGGGCGCGTTGAGCACCACGACGTGATGCTCTGGTGCAAACCGCAGCTTCTTGGCCATGGAACTCAGGCCAAGCTTGTCCGGTCCGATCGCCGGCAGCGACCGCTGCGAGTCCAGATGTCCCATAACGGTTGGACACACATTAAAAGGAAAGGGCGCAGCTTGCGCCTAACGCGCGCGCAGGATGTCGATCGCCTGACGCCCCGCCACCAGCCATTCCGGATCGGCGAGCCACGTTTCCACGCCCCACAGCAGCGCGACGTCCAGCGGTTCCTGGCGGTAGTCGACGGCGCTGGCGAGCAGGTCGGCGGGCGTGAACGTCTCAGTTGCGCCCCATGGCTGCGCCTGCATCTCGGTCAGCCATACCTCCTTGCCTTGAGCGTGGGCGCGGCCTGCCCAGAAAGCGATCGACTGCTGCTTCCACTGCGAGCGGAGCGCGATGGTCGTGAAGCTCCGCCACGGGATGTACGGCCCGTCGAGGTAGATGTCGAGCCCAAATGCGTCCCCGGCTGCCAGTGCCTCGTTCGGATGACCGCTCGGTCCGCCGACCAGGAACAAGAGCTGAGGCGTGTACGCCTGGACGATGTCGAGCGTCGAGTTCAAAGCGTTGAACGATGTGATCACAACCCTGCGGCCGGGATCGAGCCTGTGGGCCTCGGCGACCTCCCACGCCAGCTGGCCGTCGGAGATCACGTCGTATCCGGTGTACGCGTTGACGACTTTGTCGAGCGGTTCGTTTTCGACCTGCCATGCATAAAGGAGTGGCGATGACCGATAGCGCGTGATGCTCGCATCGAAATACTTGCGGTAGGCGGTGGCGGATTGGACCGCGTCGATGTTCGGCTGCTCGCGAGGACCGGCCCAGGCCGGCTGATGGAGCTCAGGAAACAGGAAGTTGCGGGCGCCGATCGTGAGCACGACGCGCACCAGGGCGGGCGAGGCCTGGTTGTGCTCGGCGATCACGTCAAGCATCTCGTCCACGGAAGCGAAATCGAGCTGCTCGGGAGTCGGTTGCACCAACTCCCAGTAGACGGGCAGGCGCACCACGTCCGGATGGGTCGCATCGAGAAGCCTGGCCAGGTCTGCGCGAGGATCGCTGTGAGCCTGCTCCGAGGCAAGTGGGCTGAAGCTGAAGCCTACGAGCGCGGGCGCAGGTTTTTGAGGCCAGATCTCGCTGCCCAAGACAAGCGCGAGGACGATCAGCACGATCAGCCACTTCATGGCAGAACCAAAGCGCCGGGGCCGGCCGCCACGGGTTTTCGGCAACGCTCAAGCGTTGCTCGGGTGGAGGGTCGGAAGCTCATATGCATCGTTCGTGGATTGTTGCCCTGGGTTTTCTTCTAGCCGGTCTTGGAGGGCTGGGCGCGTACTTCCTGCCTGTCTTCCAGACCGCGGCGACATCGACCACGATCCCAGGCACGCTTCCCAACCTGAATCCGGTGCAATCCCCCACGCAGCCGTTCACCGTCCTGCTCCTGGGTTCGGATGACGACTCCAAGTTCGTTCCAGACCGCCTGAACACTCAATCCATGATCCTCCTGCGTGTCGATCCGGGCACGAAGCAGGCGACCATGCTGTCGATCCCGCGCGACCTCTGGGTGCCGATACCGAACCACGGCATGGGCAAGATAAGCTGGGGTTACCAGTTCGGGGGCGCAAGCGGAGCGGTGGCCGCCGTCGAAAGCAACTTCAAAGTCCACATCGACGACTACGTGTGGATTGGGCTCAGTGGCCTCGTCAAGCTGATCGACAGGCTGGGTGGCGTGAACCTTCAGGTCACCAATCCGGTTATGGACGACTACTACCCCGCAGACCTCAACAATCCGGGGGATCCGTATGGCTATTACCGGGTCGCGGTCCTGCCTGGGGCCGTGCACATGGACGGCGTGCATGCCCTGCAGTACGCGCGCTCGCGGCACGGCGATGTCCGCGGAGACTTCGCCCGGTCGGAAAGACAGCAGCAGCTCCTGCTTGCGATCAAGGCTGAGGCTGCGCATTCGAACGCTGCGGATCTGCCCACGCTCGCGAGCGCATTCAATGGGGAGATCAAGACGAGCATCGGACTGGACAAGATGCGAGCGCTCATGTCGATCGCCAACGACTTCAGCGGGCCCAACGTCCATCGCGTCGTGCTCGTGCCGCCCTATACGTCGGAGGGATTTGCGTCAGGCCAGAGCGTGGTGTTCCCGGACTGGGGTCGGATCCTCCCGCTCGTCCAGCAGTCCTTTCCGTGAGGCGCTGGCTGATTGGCGTCGGATTGCTCATCGCGATGCTTGTGTTTGGCGTGGGCGTCTACAACGCCGCCGGCTACCTGCGTGGGGACCACAACGTCGTGCACCGTCCGACAGAGGTGTCGGCGCCATCGGTGCCTGGCACGCTGTATCTGGTCCAGAACGGCGCGATCTATCGCCTTCAGCACGGCAAGTTCACGCAGATCACGTCCGAGAGCGGCTGGATGCAGCCGAGCGTGGCCCCCAACGACCGGCTCGTCGCGGTCCGGCGGCAAGCCAACTACTCAGATCTGTACTTGCTCACCACGGACGGCAAGCCGGTCACGCAGCTGACTCATGATGCTTCAACACGCGTGGTCGAAGACAACCATTGGGCTTTTTATCCGCGCGTCAGCGCAGACGGTCAGACGGTGTTCTACGACTACGATCCGAAGGATCCGTACAACAGCTACCGCGTCGACCTCGCCATCTTCGCGAGCCGCCTCGACCCAAGCTCGCGAGCGGTCGCCTGGACCCAGCCCAACGAATTCACAGGCGGCGACGTCAACCCGGTGCCGCTGCTCGATGGCGGCCTCATCTACACGAAGTATTCGATCGACGACTCATTCCAGGTTCACTCCCAGCTCTGGATCCAGCGCCGCGCGGGAAGCCCTGGCGTGGCGCTGACTCCGCCACAGCTCGGCTGCGGCCAGGCGGCCCTCTCACCCGACGAGAAGCTCATTGCCATGGTTTGTAACAACGGTTCCAACCAGTCGGCGGACCTCCAGGTTGCGAGCCTTGACTTGCAGTCGCTCACGCTGGGCTCGCCGGCGACACTGGTCAGCGGGCAGCTCGTCGCGTCGCCTGCCTTCTCCCCCGACGGCAAGACGATCGCCTTCCTCGCGCCGACCACCTCCGGCGGCCAGTTCCAGCTCTGGACGGTGGAGTCGTCGGGCCCGGCGTCGGTGCGGGCGATCACCAGCGACCTCGGCTTGGACTCGAGTTCTGCGCCGCTCTGGGTCGCGAGGTAACACAACGGTGGAATTCAAGAACCGTCCAATAGTGGTAGTAGCCGAATGGCTTCGTGCGCGTTTTGTTAGCAGGAGACGAATGGTGAGATTCAGAACCAAGTCCGACGCGCCCGACCTTCACAGCCAGCTCGAGTCGCTGCTCGACCAGGTATGGCGGTCGGAATCTGACTGGCGGCTGTGGGATCGCCTGGACGCCGCGGTAACGCTAGAGACGCTGCGCGAGAAGCGCCTCAAGCGCCGCGACCAGCTCGACAAGGCGGCCTGAGCCGATGGGGCTCACCTACCAGACACGATGAGCCGGCAGCCTCCTCGCCAGGTGCCTGGCGAGGAGAACGGCCGTTGCGCCTTTGTCCTCTCGGGCGGCGGAAGCCTGGGCGCCGTCCAGGTCGGGATGCTCCGGGCGTTGTTCGAAAGCGACTGCTGCCCTGACTTCCTGATCGGTACTTCGGTCGGTGCTGTCAACGCGGCTTGGGTGGCGGCGCGACCCAACCATGACGGCACGGCTGAGCTGGCGGACATCTGGATGGGCCTTCGCCGCGGCAACGTTTTTCCGTTGAGCCCTGTGACCAGCGCGCGGGGACTCCTTGGGAGGGCCAACCACTTCATCGCCAACGACAGCCTGCGCGCGCTGCTGGAGGAGCACATACCTTTCGAGCGCCTCGAGCAGGCCGCGATTCCGATTCATGTGGTGGCGACCGAGCTGAAGAGCGGCCGCGCGGCGATCCTCACCTCGGGGCCCGCCGTCCCCGCCCTCCTCGCCAGCTGCGCCATCCCCGGCGTGTTTCCGCCGGTGACGATCAATCGCCGCGAGTACGTGGACGGCGGCGTCGCGAACCACACGCCGATCACGGTCGCGATCGAGCTTGGCGCGACCAAGATCTTCGTTCTTCCGGTCGGTTATCCGTGGTTGAACAAGGAGCCGACCAACGCGCTCGGCATGGCGCTCCACGCGCTGGCGCGCATCGTCGAGCAGAAGCTGGACGCCGAGGTCGAGGCCAACCGTGGGGCGGCAGACATCCATGTCATGCCTGCGCTCGACATCGCGGACGTCTCGCCCGCCGATTTCAGCCACACCAAGGAGCTCATCGACTGGGGCTACAAGGCGGCACGACGCTACCTCAGCGGCGGCGCCAACGGACGCAGCGTGATCCCTGAGCGGGCCAAGCGATCGCTCCGCCTCGACCCGTCCAGCGTGCGGGCGGCCTAGACAGGCGTTAGAGGGCCGACTTCACTCGCGAGCGCAGCTCGTTCGGGAGGGAGCGCAACTCGCCAGGAAGGTCGCGGACGTAATCCGGGATCGCGTCCTGGATCTGCCGGATCAGGTCTCGCCTCTGACGGCGGCGGTAGATCATCCAGCCGAGCACCCCCAGGCCGACCACGGCGGCAACCACGCCGGCCATGATCGCGACGGGCGGAACCCTGCGCTCCTCCATCTGGTCGATCTCGCCCTCTGACAGCTCGATGGTGCGCCGTCCCTTGTCGATGGTGTCGTTCATCTCCCTAGCTCCGGTTCGCATACCGACCTCCTCATTCAAGAGAAAACAGCTCTCCCTCCGCATTGAGAACGAACTCGGGGCCGGTAGCGGCTATCCGGAGCGCGTTTTCTAGTTGAGGCGCTCGAGCCGCAAGGTTCGGGCGCTTCATACCTCGTGATGGAGGCTGAACTGTGAAGTGTGAGATTTGCGGCCAGGACTTCGCCAACTCGGAGGAGATCAAGGCGCACATGGAGCGCGACCACGCTGTCGACGAGAAGGGCGACGAGGAGCTCGAGAAGCCCGACATGATGCGCGACGAGGCGGAAAGCGCACAGGCCGTTCCGGGCAAGAACAACTAGCCCGGTTCAACCAATCGACGTCTGAGCCGGCGGCGCCACGCGCCGCCGGCGTTTCCATGTCTAGGGGGCGACTGCCTCCTCGGCACGCGGGGTCCGGCGCGTGGTCAGCTCTCCGACCGGGGACCGCTTGCGGGGCTTGATCGCCCACTCCTCGTCCTCGATCAGGCGCCAGGCCCACCGCGGGTAGCGCAGGACGCGCTCGCGAGCGGCGTAGAGCGCTCTCGACATCAGCTTGATGCCGGACAGGCCCGGCAGCTTGCCGATCTTGGAGTCCAGGTCGAGCAGTTCTTCCTCGCCCTGCTCGTCGTCGAACAAGTACATGGCGAGGGCGTCGACCTCCTCCTGCTTTTTGACGCCCTGGCCCACGGGGACCCAGACGCGGTCGAGCATCCAGCGGTCGATCTTCTGCGCGCGTTCGTTGCCGCTGAGCCATTCCCTGGCCGAGTTGAAGTAGAACGCGTAGTGCCTGCGCTCGTCCTTGATGATGCGGCTCAGGAGGTCTTTCAGGACCGGGTGCCCTGACTTGCGGATCAGCGCTCGGTATCCCGTCAGGGTGGAAAGCTCGTTGATGGCGCCGATGGTCAGGTAGACCGCCGAGAAGTCCTTGAGCAGCCACGAGCCGGCCATCGTGGACATGAGGCTGACGCTGTTCTGGAAACCCAGGTTCGCGCGGACGTTGGCGATCCGTTCCTGGGTGTCGAACTCGATGCCGTAGAGGTTCAGCAACCGGCCGATGTTCTCGCCGTGCCACAGCTCCTCGTAGTTCCAGCACGCTAGAAACGCCGTGAGGATCGGGTCCATGCACGCCCGCGTGACGAGCAGGTGTGACAGGTAAAGAGGGACGTGATTTTCGATATCCATCATGTAGTGCAGACAGAAAAGGTCGCCTTTGGACAGTGGGTACGCGGGGACGTCGTCCCACGCGATGCCGGTGATGTCGACCTTCTTCGACTCTTCCTTGTACCGCTCGATGCTGAAGCTCATGTCAACCCCTGGCGAACTCAGACGCGGTGGATCACGACGACTTGGCCAACTCCCAGCCACCTCACACGGCACCTTGAGCGACCGCCGTCAGTCTAGGCCTCGACGCTCTTCGAAGGCGATCCCCAAAAGGCAGGCACAAGGAGAACAAGAACGTGAATGGAATTCGCAAGTCAGTCGCCGCGGCGGCAATCGCGGGGTCGATGCTGGTGGGTGGAGTGGCCGGCGCTGTGATGTACAGCGCCACGGTGCTCACGGCCGCGGCCGCGTCGCCGTCGCCAAGCCCGTCGGCCGGCACGTCCTCGGGCAAGTTCGTGCCCAATGAGGATCCTGCGCACGAGGCCACTGAGAGCGCCGCGCGAGAGGCGCAGGAGAACGCCGGCCAGGTCCCAACCGTCCCGTAATGCCCGTACCGCGGGGGGAACCGGGCGCGGTTCCCCCTGTGGCTACGGAAGGAGCTGCCTCGCCACGAACCAGACGTTGGCGGGGCGCTCCGCCAGGCGGCGCAGGTACCACGCGTACCAGGCGTCGCCATACGCGATCAGGTCTCGCAAGGCAAACCCCTCGCGGGCGAGTCGCTCCTGTTCGTCGGTCCGGATCCCGTAGAGCATCGCGACCTCGACCTCCGAGCGGACCATCTCGAGCGCCTGGGCAAAGCGCCATGCCCTGGCGATGAGCTCGACGTCATGGGTCGCGAGGACCAGGCGCAGCTTGCGGCGCTTGACCTCGGGCAGCATGTACACGCAAAGGGCCAGGTAGTTCGCGTCGACGTCCCGCTTACGGACGAATGCGATGTCCTGCGACTCCGAATACGCGCCTTTGACAAGGCGGATCGCCGGCTTGAGGGGCATCAGGGTCGCGATGTCGGACACAGTGCGGTAGAGGTAGGCCTGGAGCGCCACTCCCACGCGTGGCGCCTCGGCACGCAGCCGGCGGTAGAGCGCGATGGTGCGGTCGGTGTAAGCGCTGCCCTCCATGTCGATCCACAGGAAGCTGTTCGCCTTCGCGGCCGCGCGGGCCAGTCGCTGCAGGTTGGCGTAGGTTGCGTCTTCGTCGATATCGAGGCCGAGCTGCGTGGGCTTGACCGAGATCTCGGCCTGGACTTCCATGGACGCGGCTAAAACCTCTTCGTAGTGCTCGACGACTTTGTTGGCGTCGGCGAGATCGCCGATGTTCTCACCCAGCAGGGTGAATAGCGCACCGATGTTCTTGGACCGAAATTCCACCGCCGCTTTCAGGGCGGAGTCAAAACCTTCGCCCGGCAGAAAGCGCCTGACAGCCTGTCGCGCAAAACGCCAACGTGGGACGTGAGTGGCAAGCCATCTGTTTTGCGCGCACCACAGGAGCACCCTTCGCATCAGGGCGAAACGCTAAAGCACAGCGCGGGCGCAGAGCGCGATCCCGGCAGCCGCACCGGCTCACCTAAGCAGGTCGATTACCCCCCAGCGAGCACTCGACGCTGCAAAAGGCCTCCTCCCCGCGCCAAACCGCGCCGCCATCGATTGGCGCGGCGCAGGCCGCGCAATAAGCGGGCGCCGCCGGCACGACCTGGACCAGTCGCAGCGATGGACTGGTGCGGCTCGGCCGGGCCACGCCATGGCGGAGGGCCGAGCGCTCGGCGTGTCCGAGCCTTTCCATCGGAAACTGCACGATCGCCATCCCTTCCCTCCTACCGCGAGTTCCGGGCTTCTCGCCCGACATCGCAAGTATCGGCGCGGCACGAATTCTGTCACCGTACCGATGTAGGAGACAAGCCTCATACGAGGCGTAAATCTTTAGCAAGAAAGAAAAGGCGCCCGCGTCGGGGCGCCTCTTGTTACGGCTCCTTGGCGGTGGCTACCAGTAGTACCAGCGACTGCCTTCCGCTGCCCGGATGAAGAATCCGATCACCCACAGGATCAGCCCGATGACGAGCAGAATCCAGAGGATGTGAAGCGCTGGTGCCAGCAGACCGCCCCCACCGAGGAGCAGCAGCAGCAGGATCAACACGATCAACGCAACCACTCTTGATTTACCTCCTTTCGAGCTGACGCGCAGTCAGCCGTGAAATTCCGTCTCTACTAGAGCAACGCGCGGCGAATCCGGCCTTACGCACAAGGCGCGGGTGAGGCAGGCTACCCCCGCCTCGCCTAGAAGACGCCTAGCGCCGGCCTGAGCGCCCCGTCTTGCCCCCTTTCATCAGCGACCGCCAACCCTTCGCCTCGATCTCGACTCCGTACTTCCGCGCGGCGGTCCGGATCCGGCGCCAGGCCGCGTCGCGCTCTTTGTCGCTGACGCCCTCGACCTGGTCGAAGCGAGCGACCGCGTTGCGGACGTGGCGCGCATCGTTCAGCGGCTCCTTGCGCTCCTTCGGGAACGCGAAGGTGGTGGTGCGCATCCGATTTTTCTGCTGGGTGCTGAGCCCCGCCGAGCGCTTCGGGATTCGCTGGCCGTGGGCGCGGCGGCTCTGCACTGACCGAGCCTTTTTGATGTTGCTGCGTGCGGCAGCCTTCTGGCGAGTGGTGGCCATGGGCCTTGCCTCCTTGGACGAAATTCCTCCTCAATCAAGAAACGTTTGCGCGCAAAAGCTCACCCGGCAAGGAAGAGGGCCGGGTCCCGAAGGACCTGGCCCTGCAGCTCCCCTGAGGAGGGTCAGGGAGACCAGCTAGGACGGAGATGCCTTTGCGCTTGGCTGCGAGCTCGGCGACGCATTGCCGCCGCCACCGCTGCTGGGCATTGGCGAAGTCACGGTCGGGTTGTTCGTGGTCGACGGCGCGCCCGAGCGCGTGCCGAACCAGTTCCACTGGGTGAAGCCGAAGAACAGCAGGAAGAGCACAAGCAGAGCGAGGATCGCAGCCGCGATGCCCGCCCCCGCGCCCGAGCCTGTGTCGCCCGACGTTTCGACGACCTCACTGCCCGCCGGGCTCCAGTACCGACGCACGCTGTACCCGCCAGCTCCCAACAGCACGGCGAGCACCAGGATGACGAGCAGGATGAACAACAGAGTTCCCAAACGTACGAACCTCCTTTGCGATCAGTTCGACCCTTGCTTCCCCTACCTCGAGTTGCCTTTGGGCCGCTCTTTTCGGTAACGCCCAGGGTCGGGGCGACTACCTTGGCCTGAACTCGCCTTGAACTCGAACTTTCACGCGGTTGATCTCCGTCGGCGCCGGCGGACGACGCCCACCGCGACCGCTAGCGCGAGCACCCCTGCCAGGGCGAAGCGCTGAAAGATGGACCTCCGTGGGCGGGCCTCAGGCGCGGCTTGTGCCTTCTTCTCCTCGATCTTGTCGGCCGGCCTTACCTTTTCCCGCGACTCGCTGAGCGGGCTGGCGATGATGCCTTTGGTGGCCGGCTCTCCGAGCCGGAACTTGTTGTAGACAGCGCCCAGCAGGACCAGCTGGCTGAGCAAGTAGAACCACGTCGCCAGCAGGAAAAACAGCGCGAACTGCGCGCCGTAGGTGTTGAAGCCATGAGCAATCCACGCATAGAGAGGGAACGCGAGCGATAGCACCTCGATGCCGATCCCCGCGAGCAGTGCGCCCGGAAGGACCTCCCGCATCCGGAAGGTGCGGTTGGGCACGAAGCGATAGAGGGCGACGAGCAGCGCGACCATTACCGCGGCTCCGGCGATGAAGCCGACGATCGTCGAGACCAACTTGACCTGGAAGAACGCCGCGCCTGCGTTGATCAGCACCGTGACGACGATCGCGGCGACCAGCAGGACCATCATCACAAGCCCCATCAGGCGCTGGCGCAGCATGTCGCGCTGGCGAGTGCCGAAGATCTGTGTCAGCGCGAACTCCATCGTCGCGAAGATGCTGCTCGCGCTCCACAGCAAACCCGCGAGAGAAACGATCGCGAGCCATCCCGCCGACTGCTTTACGCCTTCGAGGCCCTTCTGCAGCTCGGGCTGTGCGCTCGCGGGGAAGATCTGCAGGATCAGGCTCTGGACGTTCGCCTGGGTCTGCGGATCGCGGATCGCAAGGCCGACCAGCGAGAGGGCCCCAAGCAGGATGGGAAACATCGACATGAACCCGGCGAAGGCGAGCGCGAGCGCAAAGTTGCTCGCCTGGCTTTCTCCGTAAGCGGTCAAGACTCGGGCGGGCAGCGTCTTCTGGGCGCGTTCGACCAGCTTCTGAAGCCAGCCGCGGAGGCCGGCGATGCTACTCCGCCTGGGGCGCCGAATAGAGATCGTCTGGCGGCGCGGCGACCCTCTGAAGGAGCGCGCTGCCGGCGGTGCCGACAAGAGCCGGAGCGACCTTACGCAGGATGCTCTCGATGGTTCCAGGCTCCTCCTCGGTCTTTTCGTTGAGTTTCACGGTCACCGACGGCAGGCGATCCTTCAAACGACCCGTTACCTCCGCCGCCAGTGCGCGGAGGTTGTCGAGGGAAAGCTCGTCGAGGCGGTCTCGCAGCGTCGGCCGGCGCGTGCGTCGGTAGACCAGGAATGCGGCGCCCCCGACCGCGACCAGGCCCACGACGACAGCCGTGATACGGCCGAAGCGCACCGCGTTTGAGGCGGCCCGTCCCTCGAGCCGGGTGAGGTTGTCGTCCATCCTCTCGCGGGTGGCTTTTATCTCCCGTTCGATTTCACGCGCCGAAGCGCCCATTCCTTGTTCTCCTTCAAGCTTTCCATGGTTCTTGGCGGCAGCTTCACCTGCAAGCGCGCCTTGCCGATGACGATCAGGACAAGGCCGACGATCAGGTAAGCCGCGACCCAGATCGCGGCGGCCTCCCATTTCCAGGGCACCAGCATCACGACCAGCACGGGGACGGCGACCAGGATCGCGAGGACCGTGAGGAGGGCGCCGACCGCCATCAGCCCGGCGGCGATCGCGTTGCCGGTGGCGAGCTCCTTGAGCTCTTGCTTCGCGAGAGCGATCTCCAGCGCGATTAGCCTTTGGGCGTCGGTGACCACGGATCCAATGAGCCTCCGCGAGCTCGCCTGCTTGCCTGGCGCTTCCACTGGCACCTCACTGGTTGAACGCGTCGCGTATTGGGCGTACGCACGGGCGTTGCATTAAGAGGGAAAGGCAACCAAGAAGCTCGGTGGAGATCGGCTAAACACTCTCGAGCGAGGAGCGCCATCCACATGAGCTCGTTCCCGCGGCACAGAGCGATCGCCCCCTAACGAACCCTAGAGCACGAGCTGGGCGAGGAACACCACCGCTCCCGCCGCCATGACGAGGGTTGCGCTCCACGTCAGGACGAGGCTCACTCGACCGCTCTGTCGCCGCCCCATGACTTTGCGATCTGACCCCAGCAGCGTGATCAGCACCATGAGGGGCGGCGCGACCAGGCCGTTGACGATCGCTGCGATGAAGAGGGCGCGGATGGGATCGACGTGCAGCAGGTTGATCGACAGGCCGGCGATGGTCGACAGCGCGATGATGGCGTAGAAGGTCGGTCGATACCAGGGTTTGTCCGACAGCGCGCCTTTCAGCCCGAAGAAGTCTTTGACCGCGTAGGCCGCCGAGCCCGTGAGAATCGGTATTGCAAGCAAGCCGGTGCCGATCATGCCGCCGGCAAAGAGGATGAACGCAAAAGGACCGGCGAGCGGAGCGAGGGCCTGCGCCGCTTGTTCAGCCGAATGGATGTCGGTCTTTCCATGCGCGTGCAAGACGGTCGCGGCCGTGAACATGATGAAGAACATGACCAGGTTCGAGAAGAACATGCCGACGAGAATGTCGGCCCGCGCGGCGCGAAGCTCGGAGAGCGCGACACCGCGTCTTGCGGTTTCCGTGAGCTTGCCTGCCGCGCGCATCTCGTCGACCTCTGACGATGCCTGCCAGAAGAAAAGGTATGGCGAGATCGTCGTGCCGAAGATAGCCACCAGCGCAGCGATGAATCCCTTATTGAGCTCGATGTGAGGAACAAAACTCGCCATCACGATCTGACGCAGATCTGGGTGAACGATGAATCCGGTCAGCACGTAAGCGAATAGGACGAGCGTCAACCACTTGAAGATCTTGAAGATGACCGCGTAGGTCAAGAACAGCTGGAGAGCAAGGATAAGGACCGCCACCGGCACGAGCAGCCACAGCTGGGGCACCACTCCGCGGGTCAGCATCGATCCACCTGCGGCGACGGCCCCGAGGTCCGCTCCAACGTTGATTGTGTTGGCCACGAAAAGCGCGGCGATGCATAGACCGACAACCCAGCGTGGAAACTTGCGTTTGAGCGACGTTCCGAGACCAACCCCTGTTTGGAGCGCGATGCGAGCGCAAAGCTCCTGGACGCCGGCCATGAATGGAAAGGTGAAGACGGCCGTCCACAGCAACCCGTAGCCGAACTGGCTTCCGACCTGGGAGTAAGTCCCGACACCGCTCGGATCGTCGTCGCTCGCGCCGGTGATCAAGCCGGGCCCAAGCATCTGCAGGAGTCCGATCGGCCCTTTGCGCCTGACCTCCTGAATGCTCGACCGGCCGGCCGCGGGCGCGCCGGTATCGGCTTCGTCCTCGTGCCGGTCCCTGCCCTTCAACAGCGTCTCGGGGGCCGGCTCGGTGTCGGGACCGGGACCGACCGCTTTGAGCAGCGGGTCGGCGATCTCGGCTCCCGGTCGACCCAGGTCGTCGTCTGCGGGTTCACTCCGCGCGCGCCGATGCCTCACACACCGGTAACGCCGGACTCGGATCCTTCAACGCGACCGCAAAGAGCTGGGCCGGCGCACGCGTTTCTTAGAGATGCAGACCCCAGCTGTCGAGCCGCCGAGGATCCTGCCTGAGACAGTCGACAGGCGCCTGTATCAGATAATCCACCGACTTCCCCACTCCACCGTGGGCGACAGGTATGTGACCACGCTTTCCGACTTGGGCGAAGGCCTGGGCTGGGTGGCCGCGGGCATTGCTGTGGCTTGGCTGGGAGGGCCGAACGGCCGCCGCGCGGGCCTTGCGATGTCGATCGCTTCACTCGGGACCACGTACATGGTGCAGCGCCTGATCAAGCCTGTCTTCAGGCGCAAGAGACCTCATGTCGGACGCGACGTCATCGTGGTGGGCATCCGGACGACAGATGCGTCGTTTCCGTCTGGCCACTCCGCCTCGTCGTTCGCGGCGGCAACCGCGACTGCGGCTTTTTATCCTAAGGTCGCGCCTCTTGTTTTTGCGCTGGCAGCTGGCGTAGGGATCTCACGAGTTCACCTCGGCCACCACTTTCCGAGCGATGTGGCCGCCGGTGGGCTCATAGGCATCGCGAGCGGGACGATCGTCGCGGGCCTGCTGAAGGTCCCGAAGTCCATCTAAAAGATGGTGGAGGGCTCGGCCATTGCTGGCCAAGCTCCCCCACTCAGTGAACGGGCCAGCGTTGACAAATACTTTGCGTTTGGCAACAAAGTTCCGGGCACCCGGCGGCTTGAGTAAGCGCAAGAAGGCCACGCGTTTTTCTCGTGACGGAATTCCTGCATGTGGAGGTGCTCGATTTGGCTAAGACGGTACGCGACGTCATGACCAAAGACCCCGTGGCGCTCAGCTCCGACTCGTCTGTGGCACAGGCCGCCAAGGCAATGAGCGATTTCAAGATCGGTTCGGTCGTGGTGATGGAGAAGGACAAGCCGTGTGGGATCGTCACCGACCGCGATATCACGGTCCGCGCGGTCGCGACGGGTAGCGATCCGGCGAAGACCCGGCTCTCCGATATCTGTACCCACTCTCTCGCGGCGGTCCGTCCGGATCAGTCTGTGGACGACGCGATCCAGGTTATGAAATCGCACGACGTGAAGCGCGTCGTGGTCATGACCGACAGCAAGCTAGAAGGAATCGTGACGCTGGGCGATCTTGCCGCACGCAACGAAGACCAGGACGTCCAGGACGACCTCAGCCGCGCCGAACCCAATAACTAGCGTCAGCCGCTTTCGGGTCGCAGAGGCGCTTCGATCGGCGCAGATTCCATCGCGCCGGCGGCACGCATGACGGCGCGCGCCTCTTCGAGCCGTGGCCCGGCGACGCTGACCAGGAACCGGCCCGACTCGACCTCCTGCTCGTAGTAGAGAGCGCGATCGCCTGACGCCGACATGCTCAGCAGCCCGCCCACCAACCCGCCGGTGGCGGCTCCGGCGGCAGCCGCCAAGAGGAACGTGGCCCCCAGGTTGCCCGACACCAGGGGATGCACGCCCGGCACCATCCCGGTGACGATAGCGCCCACAAGCGCACCAAGCAGGGTACCCGCCCCGATGCCGACCAAGACCTTCAAGCCGTAGTGCCCGCGGCGGCCCATCCGGGGCGTGGCGAGGGCCAGCTGGTCGGGTGCGAAGCCCGCCTCCTTGAGTTTTCCAAGCGCCATCTCGGCTTCCGGGCGCGTCCTGAACAAGCCTGCAACTGTGTCTGGCATTTGTAGAGATAACGCCCAGGTGCAGCCCCTATCCTGTTTCGACCATGGCGATCCGGTCCGACCTGGCAGGCCTCACAACCGCCCAGGCGCGCCAGGCGCTAGAGGGGCTTCCCCGCTGCGACTACGAGGTGGTGGTCAAGCCTCTCCGCTACCGGTGGGGGCCGCACCTGGCGGCTCGTTGTGAGTTTGACGACCGGCGGATCGTGCTGCAGGTTCCGACCCCGTTTCGGGCCTTCAAGGAACCCGTGATCTACGCCGCGCGCCGCAAGCGCGGCGAGGGCATGCGTTTCGCCTGGGCGTCAGAAACAGTCTTCTTTCGCGGCCGGCGTGACGTGCTGCGCTTCCTCTACTGCCACGAGTGGATGCACTGGTACCTGCATGAGGTGCTCGGCAAGGGCGCGGCAGCGGAAACCGCGTGCGACCGCTTCGCGCTGCGGAACTTCCGCCGCCGTTACGTGACGACCGACGACGCCGACGCCGCGCTCAAGCGGCGTCCGTTGAAGGCACGCGCGTCGGGCTGAGCCCGGCCGCGCCGGCGAGCTCGGCAAACGCGATCGCGTCTCGGATCGCATAGCCCGCCGTGTCGTTGTTGAAGTAGACGAACACGTCGGTCCGGCGTGGCCACGTTTCCGAGATCCGCTCGACCCATCGTCGCAAGACGTCCCGCTCGTAGCCGGGCGCATGCGGACCGCGGCCTTCGTGGAAGCGGACGAATCCCCAATCTGCCGTTCGCCACCACGGTTGCTTGCGCCTCGGGGTGTCGGCAAGACACAGTGCGACTCCATACCGCTCGAGCAATGCGCGAGTTTGGTCGACAAACCAGCTCTGGTCTCGAAACTCGACCGCCACTCGCACGTTGCGATCGAAGAGTTTCAGCGTGCCGTCGAGAAGCTCGAGGTTGATTGCGAAGCGCGGTGGCAGCTGGAGCAACAGCGGCCCGAGCTTGGAGCCAAGGCCGTGCGCCCGGTCCAGGAATCGCTGGACCGGTTCCGCCGGATTGTGGAGCCGCTTCAGGTGCGTCAGGAATCGGCTCATCTTCAAAGCGAAGATGAAGTCACGAGCACTGTTGTTCTTCCAGTGCTCGAAGACTGTTCTCTCGGGAAGGTTGTAGAACGTGTTGTTGACCTCGACGGTCTGGAACCGGTCGGTGAAGTAAGGCAACCACAGCCGTTGAGGAAGCTTCACCGGGTAAAAGAGACGCTTCCAGTGCGCGTACTGCCAGCCCGACGTCCCGACGTACAACACCTCTCTCTGTGAAACGCTTCTCCCGCTTTGGATGAGCTCGGCACCGCCCCGATTCATGGGCCGCCGCGTGTGGATTCGATTAAAGATGTCGAAAACCGTCTGTTCTGTTCGTCGTCCTGGATGAAGCCGGAAATCATTCCAAGGGAGAACCAAGATGGCGAACTTCATGCTCGTGTACACGGGAGGCAGCGCGGGCGCGACCGAGGCGGGGCGCGAAGAGGCGATGCAGGCCTGGGGGGCGTGGTTCGGCAAGCTCGGCGACAAGGTCGTCGACGCCGGCAACCCATTCAGCGGGCACGCGAAGAACGTGGCGAACGGAAGCGTCCACGACGGCGCGATCGGGACGCCGGCGACCGGCTACTCGATCCTGAAGGCCGACTCGCTGAACGCGGCCGCCGAGGCGGCCAGGGGCTGCCCGGTCCTGCTGTCAGGGGGCATGATCACGGTTTACGAGATCACGCCGGCCATGTAGGCACTCGCTCGCTCTCCCTTCCGGGCAGAGCGATCCGGCGAGAGCGGCGTCAAGCCCCCATTCCCCTATTCCAGGCCGACCAGGGAGACCTTCTTGCTAGCGGTTAGCCGGCCTCGGGCGCCTGACAGGTAGGTGCCGGAGGTCGGCGCCACGTCCGAGTAGTCCGCCCCGACGGCGACTGTGACGTAGCCCAGCCCGCCGCGGCTGGCGTGCGTCGGGTCGAACGCGTACGCGATGGCGTCGCCTGTCCCGTCGCCGGTCGGCAGCACGACCTCGACCCACGCGTGCGTCCCACCCTGGCCGAGCAGGTGACCGGACACGTACCGCGAGGGTATGCCGCTCGCCCGGCACAGTGACAACATGACGTGCGCGTAGTCCTGGCAGACGCCGGCGCCAAGTGCGAGCGCCTCCGCGGCGGTGGTCCTGACGCCGGTCGAGCCGTGCCTGTAGGTCATCGACTGGTACACCCAGTCGTTGATGCGGTCCGCCAGCGGCAGGCCCCACTCGGCCGACTCGCCCAGGTCATCGGCGGCGCGCAGGATCCTGTCGTCGGCGGCGGTCAGCCTCGACGATTCGAGAAGGTAACCGTCGGCCAGCCAGCCGTCGGGTAGCCGGTTTGGCTCGGCGGCGCGCCGCTCCACCGAAACCTCGGCGACGAACTCGATTGTGTCGCGGACGCGCGGCGCGAAGACGTCGACGATCATGTTGCCGAAGCGGTCGCTGCGGCTCTCCACGCGCGCTCTGTCCGCCCCCACGGTCACGTCGTGCCACAGGCGACGCTGATCGCCGAATCGCTCGGGCGGGATCACGATCAGCCGGTGGCTGAGGTCGCGGATCGGCTCGGGGTATTCGTAGCGGAACGTCTGGCGCACCAGGTACGAGGCGCGCCTCGCGCTC
>DASPYE010000023.1:0-2232 GCA_035636935.1 Candidatus Dormiibacterota bacterium
GGATTGCCTTGAAGCTCGCGCTCGTGACGGGCGCGTCGCGGGGCATCGGCCTCGCGGTCGCGGAAGCGCTGCATGCGACCGGCATGCACGTCGTGCGCGTGGCGCGGAGCCTGCGCAGTCGGTCGAGCGAGCGGATGACTGACATCCCCTGCGACGTCACCAAGCCGGTCGCCGTGAAATCATTCGTCGAGGGGATCGTCCGCGAGCTCGGCCTGCCGGACATCGTGGTCAACAACGCCGGAATCTTCCTCATCAAGCAGCTCGCCGAGACCACGTATGACGACTTCGCCCTCACGCTAGCAACCAACCTGACGGCTCCGTTTTTAATCGCGCGGGCGCTGGTGCCCGGCATGGTGTCGCGCGGCAGCGGCCATCTCGTTACCGTCGGCTCGATCTCCGATTACATCGGGTTTCCCGGCTCCTCCGCCTATGCCGCCAGCAAATTCGGCCTGCGGGGCATGCACGAAGTGATCCGCGCCGAGACGGCGCGCAGCGGAGTGCGCACGACGCTGGTGTCGCCGGGACCGGTGGACACCGACATCTGGGACGCCGTCGATCCCGATTCCAAGCCGGGTTTCACCAAGCGCAAGGACATGATGCGCGCCGAGGACATCGCGGCAGCAGTGGTGTACGCGGTCACGCAGCCGGAGCATGTCACAATCACCGAGATTCGGTTGTTGCCGACGGTCTACTCGCCGAGAGGATAATCGTGCGCCGTGCGTCGTGTGTCTTCTCCCCAGGCCCCAGGCCCTAGGCCCCAGCCCCCAGATGCACATCGAGCTGACGGAGATGCTGCGGTGCCCCGAACCACATCGAGAGGAGATGCTGGTCCTCTCCACGGGCGAAGTGAAAGACCGCATGGTGCGCTCGGGCCTCATGGGCTGCCCGGTGTGCCACAAGGAGTATCCGATCGTGCGGGGTATCGTGAACTTCCGCCGCAGCCAGGAGCGGCTGTTGAAAGAGTCGTCCGGCCCGCGCCCCGCGTACGCTCCGCCATCACCCTTGCCATCTGCCGATGCCGCGAAGCTGCAGGCGCTCCTCGAGCTCTCAGGACCAGGCGGGTACGTCGTACTGGTCGGCGCCGCGGTGCGCCAGGCGCCCCGGCTCAGCAGCTTCATGGACGGGATTCACTTCGTCGGCATCAATCCGCCACCCGACATGGAGGAGCAGAGCACCTTGTCGCTCGTCTACGCCACCGACAAAGTGCCGCTCCGCACTTCGGTCGCGCGCGGCGTCGTCGTCGGCGCGGATCTGGCGACCTCGGCCTGGCTCGTCGAAGCGCATCGCGTGCTGCTGCGCGGCCGCCGCTTCGTCGTCGAAAACGAAGAGCCCGAACTTCCGATCGGGCTCGTCAAGCTGGCGGCGGAACACGGGCTCTGGGTCGGGGAGAAGCGCTAACCTTCGATCGAAGCGGTGATCGCGTCTGACGCGTAGGCGGCGTCGATCCGATCCTTGTATCGCTTCTCGACCACGCGACGCTTCACCTTGAGCGTCGGCGTCAGCTCGCCGGATTCGATGGTAAAGTCCTCGGGGAGCAGCACGACCTTCTTGGGTGTCTCGAACTTCGCGAGCTCGCGCAGCATGCTCATCACCTCGCGCTCCACCTTCGCCTGCACATCGGGCAGCTGTACCAGTTCGGCGCGCTTCGCATACGTCAGGTTCCGCTCCTGCGCCCAGCGCTCGAGGGTGTCGAAGTTCGGTACGATGAGAATGATGGGGAACTTGCGGCGATCGCCGTACATCATGGCGTTGGCGACGAACTTGTTACGCTTGACCATCATCTCGATCGGCTGCGGCGCGATGTACTTCCCGCCGGCCGTCTTGAGCAGCTCCTTCTTGCGGTCGGTGATTTTCAGGTACCCGTCCGAGTCGATCTCGCCGATGTCGCCCGTGTGGAGCCACCCCTCCGAATCCACAGTCTCGGCAGTCGCCTCGGGCAGTTTGTAGTAGCCCTTCATGATGTTCGGGCCGCGCGCCAGGATCTCGCCGTCCTGCGCGATCTTGAGCTCGACCCCGGGAATCGCACGGCCGACCGTGCCGAGCTTGATGCGGTGGAGCGGATTGAGCGTCAGCACGGGCGAGGACTCCGTAAGGCCATATCCCTCGATGACCGGCAGTCCGGCGCTATAGAAGAACTTGGCGATGTCCGCCGACAGCGGCGCGGCACCGGAGACAAAGAACCGAATCCGGCCGCCCGTGCGCGCCTTCAGCTTGCTGAAGACCAGCCGGTCG
>DASPYE010000024.1:0-6830 GCA_035636935.1 Candidatus Dormiibacterota bacterium
GCGATCTCCAGTCCGCCGACCGCCGCCAGAGTCGCGACGGGGCCGCGTGCGATGGAGTCCGCATTGACCTGCAGCGCCCGCTTGACCGCGTCCAGCTTGCGTTCGAGTCCCGCGTCGTCGACTCCGGTCCCGCGCCCGACGATCGCTCGCGGCTCGAGCCCCGTCAACGCGCAGATCACCGCCGCGGATGCGGTCGTGTTGCCGATACCCATATCGCCCGTCAGTGCGACATCGAGCGCAAGAGACTGCTCGCCGACGAGCGAACGCCCGACCTCGATTGCCCGCTCCGCCTCATCGACGGTCATCGCCGGCCCGCGCGCGATGCTGTCCGTGCCGCGCCGCACTTTCATCCCGCGCAGGTCAGGGTGCGGTGGCAGGTCGGCGTCCACCCCAATGTCGGCGACCACGACACGCGCACCGACCTCGCGCGCGATGACGTTGATCGCCGCGCCTCCGCGGAGGAAGTTGAGCACCATCTGCGCCGTGACCTCACGCGGATACGCGCTCACACCTTCGGCCGCCACGCCATGGTCGGCCGCCAGCGTGAATACGACGGCGTCGCGCAGGGGCGGATCCATCCGTCCCGTCATTCCGGCCAGGCGGACGGACAGGTCCTCGAGAGCGCCCAGGCTGCCGGCGGGCTTGGTCAGCCGCGCCCCGCGCGCTGAAGCCAGCCGCATCGCTCCTTCGTCCAGCGGCGGGATCGTCATGCCGAGGTACGTTAGCCGCCGTGACGTTTCTTCAGTTCCGCACGCTCTGCCTGGCGATGCCCGAGGCGGAAGAGGTCGAGACGTGGGGCGAGGCGACGTTCCGCGTGCGCAAAGGGATCTTCGCCATGGGGGCGCCCGAAGCCAAATCGGTTTCGGTCAAGGCGTCGCTCGACGACCAGGCAGGTTTGATCGCCATGGACCCCAAGACTTTCTCAGCCTCCGCATATACAGGCCGTTTCGGCTGGGTCAGCGTGCGCCTGCCTGGGTTGAGCAGACAGCTCGGAGAGCGGCTGGTCACAAACGCCTGGGAGCGGACAGCCCCCAGGCGACTACAACGTCAGAATGCGCGGCGCCCGTAGCCCCGACGACCGGCGAACAGACGAACGACGAGCAAAAGGATCGCGGCCCCGATGAACGCCATGATCATCGCGCTGATGATCGGGTGGCCGGCCAAAGCGATGTTGAAGTGGAAGAAGCCCGCGAGCACGATCCCCCCGAACAACCCGCCGAGGATGCCGACGATGATGTCCCAGAAGAGTCCCAGGCCGTGACCCAGTGCCAGGTGGCTCGCCAGGAAACCGGCCACCAACCCCACCAGCATCCACACCAGGATGGAGTCGAGGTCGATGGTGACGGGCGAACCGTTGATAGAAATGACCATTTCAGGCCCCCTTTACAAAACTAGAACGCGCCACTCGTAAAACGCGCTCTGGCTTCAGGTCACCTTGCCGGCTAGATCGTTCAGTGCCGCCCCCAGGACGCGGTTGAAGGCGGGGTAGGGGTGAATCACGTCGGCCAGCGCGCCCACCGGCGTGCCCAGCTTCACCGCCAGGATGAGCTCGCCCAGGATCTCGCCCGCGCGGGGCGTGACCAGGGTCGCGCCGACGAGCGTGCCGCGGGCCCGGTCGCCGATCAGCTTCAGGGTTCCGCCATGGAAGTCGCTGATGTAGCCACGCGCCGCTTCGCCCGGATCCGTGGCCGCCACGATCACATCGACCCCATGCTCACGAGCGGCCTGCTCCGACCACCCGACCGATGCGACTTCCGGATCGGTGTACGTGACGCGAGGCACCGCCGTGTGGTCCGCGCGCGCGTCCTGCCCCTTCAGCCGCCGGCCCACGATCTGGCCGTGGTAGTACGCCAGATGAGTGAAGCCGCCGATGCCGGTGATGTCGCCGGCCCCATAGATCCCGTCGCGCGCCTCGAGGGTCTGCGGGTCGACCTTCAACCAGCCCTTGTCCGTCTGCGCGAGCCCGGCCGGTTTCCAGGCCTCGAAGTTCGGTCGCCGGCCCGTTGCGACCAGGAGCCGCGCGCCGGAGACGACCGCGCCGGACTTCAGATGCACGACCACGTCGTCGCCTTGGCTCTCGACGGCGACACAGGGGTCGCCCACCAAAATGTCGATGCTGTCGGCCTTCAGGTGGGGCAGGAGCGCCGCTCCGGCTTCTGGCTCTTCCAGCCCGAGGAAGCGCGGCCCAGCCTCGACGATCGTGACCTTCGAGCCAAGCCTGGCGAAAGCTTGCGCAAGCTCGACACCGACGGCGCCGCCGCCCAGGACGACAAGCCGCGTGGGCAGCTCGCGTGGCACCGCCGCCTGACGGTTGGTCCAGTACTTCACCTTGTCGAGGCCCTCGATCGGAGGGATCGCGGCGGTGCCGCCGTTGGCGATGACCACCGCCTTGCGTGCGACGAGCTGCTCGCCGCCGACCTCGATCGTGCGCAGGTCGATCATCTTGCCCGCGCCGCGCACGAGCCTTGCGCCGGTCTTGATGAGAGCTACGGCAGGCCGGCTGTCGTCGAGGTCGCGTGCCATCCACATCACGCGCTTCGAGACTTTGGGGAAGTCGACGTCCCACTCCACACGCGAAGCCGCAAGCGAGCGCGCACGCCCGGCCTCCTCGAGCGTCTCGCCGGAGCGCAGCAGAGTCTTCGAGGGAACGCACCCCCAGTACGGACACTCACCTCCGACGAGCTCGCGTTCCACGACCGCGAGGGAAAGCCCGCTGCCCTCCAGCTCACCCGCGAGCGCTTCTCCCGCCACCCCGCCGCCCAGGCACACGACGTCAAACTCCTGCGGCAACGTTGTCTCCTCCTTCGACGCTTTCGCGCCGTAACGACTCGAGTAGCGACGTCGCAGTGAACGCGCCCGCGTAGCGGTCGCCATCGAAAACAGCAGCCCGTTCGGTGGGACTGCTCAGCGCGGCTGCGAAAGCCTCGGTCAGCGTGCTCGAGAGAGGTACGCGCGGCTCGCCTGCCCCGGGCCCCCCGTCAGGCCTGTCAAGGGTTTGCGGGTTGATCCGCACAACCGACATCCGGCGGACGAGCCTCTCCCGGCCCAGGAACTCGGCCACGTACTCGCTGGCCGGCCGGGTGAGGATCTTCTCTGGCGTGTCGTACTGGGCGATCTCGGCCTGCATCTTCAAAAGGCAGATCCGGTCGCCCACGATCACGGCCTCGTCGATGTCGTGCGTCACGAAGACCACCGTCTTGCGCATGGAGCGCTGGATGCTGATGAATTCCTGCTGCAGGCGCTCTCGCGTGATCCGGTCGACGGCCCCAAACGGTTCGTCCATGAGCAGGATGGGCGGATCCGCGGCCAGGGCCCTTGCGAAGCCGACGCGCTGGCGCTGCCCGCCCGACAGCTGGTGCGGATACCGGTCGCGGTACTCGGCCGGAGGGAGCCCGACCAGCTCGAGCAGCTCGTCGACGCGCTTGGCGATTCGCCTGCGGTCCCAGTTCCACAACCGCGGCACGGTTCCGACATTGCCCCCGATGGTCATGTGAGGGAACAGTCCGGTTTGCTGGATGACGTAGCCCATCTTCAATCGCAGCGCCGCAGGGTCCACGGTGTGCGTGTCGACGCCGTCGACGATCACGCGGCCGTGGTCCGGATCGATCAGCCGGTTGATCATGCGCAGCGTCGTCGTCTTGCCGCATCCGGACGGTCCGATCAGCACGCAGGTCACGCCATCGGGGATTTCGAGGCTGAGGTCGCGCACCGCGTTGGAGCCTGACGCGAACTGCTTGGTCACGTTTTCCAGGCGGATCAAGGCTCATCCAATCTAGTGAAGGCGAGGACCGCTCTCATGGTCGGTAGACCTGGCGTAACCACCACTGCCAATCGTCTCCATGGCCTCTTAAAGGCGAAGCGTCCTTCGGGGGACCCCGCGACGAAGTCGCGGGGCGAGGCCGCAGTCCTCACCCGCGCTTGATTACCGTATCGGAATGAACACGCGGCTATTCCTCGCGTCCGATCAGCCGTGGGTCGACTGGGGATGGCTCATGACTCACGTCCCGTATGTGTGGGCCGCGGTGGTGCAGCACGTCGAGCTCACAGTCGTCGCCGTCGTCGTGGGGCTCGCCATCTCATTGGTGCTCGGCGTCCTCGCGCATCTGTGGCGCCCACTCCGCCTCCCTGTCCTCACTGTGTTCGGAGCCTTCTACACGATCCCTTCGATCGCCCTGTTTGCGCTGCTCATCCCGATCACCGGCTTGAGCGGGACCTCGGCCGAGATTCCGCTCATCGGTTACAACGTTTTGATCCTGGTCCGTAACGTGATGGTGGGACTGGATGCGGTGCCCGCGGAGGTGCTCGACGCCGCAGACGGAATGGGTTACCGACGCTTCCCTCGCCTGGTCGGCGTCGAGCTCCCACTTGCAGTACCGGCGATATTGGCGGGATTGCGAGTGGCGGTCGTCTCGACCATCGGCATCGTGACCATCACCGCCGTCATCGGCCTCGGCGGGCTGGGACAGCTGATCCTACGAGGCCTGATCCAGGACTTCCGCACTCCGCTGGTGGTCGCCACCGCTCTCTGCATCGTGATCGCGCTTTTTGCCGATCTCTCGCTCGCCGGTGCCCAGCGTCTGGCGGTTCCGTGGGGTAGGAGCTCATGAGCATCGGCGACCTCTGGCGCTGGCTTGTCGATCCCGCCAACTGGCAGGGTTCGGACGGCATCCCCACCAGGCTGGGTGAGCAGGTCCACGTCTCAGTCGAATCGGTGGTAATCGGCGCCGCCATCGCGTTGCCGGTGGGCATTGTGCTCGGCCACTACGGACGTTTCGGCAACCTTGCGATCAATATCTCCAACGTCGGGCGCGCCGTCCCCTCTTTCGGGATCATCGTCATCGCGTTCCTGGCATTCGGGCTGGGTGACGGCCCGATCGTCCTGGCCCTGACGGCTCTGGCCATACCGCCGATGGTCACGAACAGCTACGTCGCGCTGCGTGAGGTGGACCCTGACATCAAGGAGGCGGCGCGCGGGATGGGCTACCGGGAGCTGGCGCAGGTCCTTCGCGTCGAGTTACCTCTCGCCGTACCCCTGATCATGGCCGGAGTGCGCACGTCCGCGGTCCAGGTCGTCGCGACCGCAACCCTCGCAGCCGTCGTGGCCGGCGGTGGGTTTGGCCGCTACATAGTGGACGGGTTGGCTCGCAGCGATTACCCACGTTTGGTCGCCGGAGCGCTGCTCGTGGCGGCGCTCGCCCTGGCCACCGAGCTCCTGCTGGCCGGGTTGCAGCGCCTGCTCGTGCCCCGAGGCATCAGGCTGCTGAGCGCGCCGATCTCACACCGCGTCACCACCGCCAAGGTTGCCTAGATGGAAGAATCAAGGCAAACCACAGGTTCGATCGCACGGGGCCTCGGCATGGCCTTGGGAGGAAAGGGATGACCCGCATCAAGCGCTCAAGTTGGTGGATTCAGGCGATCGCTGCCGCTGCGCTCGTCGTCGCAGCCTGCGGCGGAAGTCCCACACCCGGCACGACCAGCAAGGGCACGCTCACCGTCGGAGGCTTCAACTTCCCCGAGAGCGACATCCTGGTCCAGCTCTACGGCCAGGCCCTCGCCCACGGCGGCTACGACGTCAAGTACAAGCCGGACCTCGGGACCCGGGCGGTAGTCGTTCCGGCCGTCCAGAGCGGGCAGATCGACCTCTACCCCGGCTACGCCGCCAGCGAGCTCGAGTACCTGAACAAGGGTAAGGGCGAGGCGACTCCGGACGCCACGGCGACCACGGCCAAGCTCAACACCTACCTGACGGCCATCGGCGCCCAGGCGTTGACGCCATCAGCGGCATTCGACGGCAACGCCTACGCGGTAACCAAGGCGACCGCCGCTCAGTACAACCTCAAGAACCTGTCCGACCTCACACCCGTGGCGAGCAAGCTCGTCTTTGGGGCCGGCCCAGAGTGCAAGACCTACAAGTTCTGTCTGCCTGGTCTGATGAGCGTGTACGGGCTGCATTTCAAGAACACGCTGACCCTCGATACCGACGGACCCGCTACCCGCGCCGCGTTCAAGAACGGAACGATCCAGGTTGGACTCGTCTTCAGCACCGACGCCGATCTCGACCAGCTCGGATTGGTGGTCCTCCAGGACGACAAGCACATGATCGCCGCGGACAACGTGGTGCCCGTCATTCGCACGCAGAAGGCCACCGACGCGGTCAAGAACCTCCTGGACAAGATCGACGCCGGTCTCACCACGAACGACCTGTTCACGATGAACGGCAAGGTTTCGCTTCAGCACCAGGACGCCGATGTCGTCGCCAAGGCATACCTGGAGGCGCACAGCTACTTCGCGTAAACCCCTCTTTAGGGGATGCGGTTGATCCAGGCGGCGGTGCCGTACTTCGACGCGACCAGCGCGCCGGCCGCGTCGATCTCGGCAGCAGTCAGCGTCGCCTCTGCCGCCTGGAATCGGCCTTGGAAGTGAGAATGGAGTCGAGAGGCGACCTCTGAGCACCCGAGGCGCGTAAACCACGCCAGCGGTGACACCGACTTCTCGGCGCTGCGGACCCCGCGCCCGGCGAGGCTCGGACGGCCGATCCTGATCACGCGGAGCAGCAGCTCCACGTCCATCGAATGCGCGATGGTCGTGTGATGGAGGACAAAACCGCGCCGCCGGGCCTGGGCGGCGCCGGCGATCTTGCCCCGCGGCGAGACGATGTCGTTGATCTCGCGATACGACGCCGGGACGCTCAGCTCCTTGAATGCTTCGACCGCCCACTCGTCGATCAAGGCGTAGGACTTGCGAAAGCTGATCCCCGCGACCAATGACTCGGGTAGGTAGAGCGAATACGTGATCGTGCGTTCGGGCTCGCACAGCATCGTCCCGCCCCC
>DASPYE010000025.1:0-4757 GCA_035636935.1 Candidatus Dormiibacterota bacterium
GCGGTCACGCTCGCGCTGCCCCAGGATGTGCAGACCGAGGCCTACGACTACCCCGACCCGTTTTTCGAGAAGCGCATCTGGCACATCTCGCGGCCGCTGCCCGACGCATCGGTGCTGGATCGCGCGGCGGGTCACATCCGAAGCTCCAAGCAGCCGCTCATCGTCGCTGGGGGCGGCGTCATCTACTGCGAGGCGACCGAGGTCCTGCGCAAGCTCGTCCGGCGCACCGGCATCCCTGTCGCCGAGACCCAGGCGGGCAAAGGCTCGTTGCCGTTCGACCATCCGGGCGCCCTCGGCGCCATCGGCGCCACAGGCACGCCGGCTGCCAACCGCGCGGCCGCCGAAGCCGACCTGGTGCTCGGCGTCGGGACGCGGTACAGCGACTTCACGACCGCCTCGCGGACCGCATTTCAGAATCCCGAAGTTCGTTTCGTCAACGTCAACATCGCCGAGCTCGACAGCCACAAGCTCGGCGGCATGGCACTCACCGGCGACGCTCGAGCGACGCTGGACGCGCTCGACGAAAGGCTGCAAAGGTGGACCGTCAGCGATGAGTATCAGAAGCATTACGAGCAGATGCGCGCGGATTGGGACCGCGAGGTCTCGCGCCTTTACGCCCTCGGTCACGCACCGCTTCCCGCGCAATCTGAGGTGATCGGCGCGGTCAACGACCTCTCCGCTCCGCGCGACGTGGTCGTGTGCGCGGCCGGCTCGATGCCGGGTGACCTGCACAAGCTCTGGCGCACCCGAGACGCCAAGGGCTATCACGTTGAGTACGGCTACTCGACGATGGGCTACGAGATCGCAGGCGGGCTCGGAGTCAAGCTGGCAGATCGGTCCCGTGAGGTTTACGTGATGGTCGGCGACGGCTCCTACCTGATGATGTCGCAGGAGATTGTGACCTCGATCCAGGAGCGTGCGAAGCTCACCATCTTGCTGGTCGACAACGAAGGCTTCGCTTCCATCGGAGGCCTTTCGCGTTCCAAAGGGATGGCGGGCTTCGGGACTCGCTACCGCTTCCGGTCGGATGGATCCCTGGGCGACGACGACAAACACAACGACGGCGAGCGCCTTCCGGTGGACCTCGCGCGGAACGCCGAAGGCCTGGGTGCGCACGTGTTTCGAACCCGCAACGTCGAAGAGCTTCGGGACGCCATCAACGCCTCCAAGAAGGTGGACCGCACCGTCGTCATCTACATCCCGGCGGATCGTTACGAGAGCGTGCCCAGCTACGACGCCTGGTGGGAGGTGCCTGTCGCCGAGGTCGCGGATTCAAAAGAGGTCCAGAAGGCGCGCGCGGAGCACGAGCGCGGATTGACGAGGCGGCGCTGGCACGTATGAGCCGGCTGGTGATTCGCGATGCAGGCGGCGTCATCGAGGTCACGCCCGAGTCGGCCGCCTGGTCCTACGTCGGCTTCGAGGTGTTCCGGCTCGGTGCGGGCAAGCAGGCGGAACGGCCGACAGTGGGACGCGAGTTGTGCGTGGTCATGCTGTCTGGCCAGGCGGCCATCGCCGTGGGCTCGCATCGCTGGAGCGAGGTCGGTTCGCGCGACAGTGTGTTCGAAGGGCCACCCGACGCGGTCTACGCGCCTCCGGGACAGCAGGTCGCGATCTCGGCATCCAGCGATTGTGAGGTGGCGCTCTGCTGGGCGCCGGCGTCCGACGGCGCTGAGCCGACCCTGATCAAAGCTGCGGAGATCAAGCCGTTCAAGCGCGGCTCCGGGCGGACTGAACGCACCATCCACAACATCCTCATGGAGGACCGGCCGGCGGAGTCGCTGCTCGTCACCGAGGTCTTGACCCCGGCGGGCAATTGGTCGAGCTACCCGCCGCACAAGCACGACACCGACGACCCGCCGCGCGAGACCTACCTCGAGGAGACGTACTACCACCGGCTGGCTCGACGCGAGGGCTTCGCCGTGCAGCTCGTCTACACCGATGACCGCTCCCTGGACGAAGCGATCCAGGTCCGCGACGGCGATGTCGTCCTGGTCCCGCGTGGCTATCACCCAGTGGCCGCCGGTCCGGGCTACGACCTCTACTATCTGAACGTGATGGCCGGTCCGAGGCGCCGCTGGCTGGTTACCACCGACGCCGACCATCGCTGGCAACTCGACTGACCACCCCACGAAATCAGAGCGCACCTCGTGATTTCGCGGGGGCCCCGATAATCCTGTAACGTTCCAATCTTGTGAGCGGGACGGTCCGGGCGGCCGTGATGACAGCCCCGGGACACCTTGAAGTCAGGCGATTCCCACTCCCCGAACCCGCGCCGGGCGCCGTCGTGATGAAGGTCACCTACTCCGGCATCTGCGGCACCGACAAGCACACCTACCGCGGTGAGTCGAAGCAGTACGCAGGCACCGATCACGAGCGCAACATCATCTATCCGCTGATCTGTGGCCACGAGAACGTGGGCGTGATCGAGGCCATCGGAGGAGGCGACTCGATCCCGGATAGCGAGGGACGCCCGTTGCGCGCCGGCGATCGGATCGTGCCCGCCGCCAACGTCCCGTGCGGTCACTGCGTCTTCTGCCTCAACGATTACCCCTACTACTTCTGTGAGAACCTCCAGGACTACGGCAACAGCCTGCATGCAACCAACCCTCCGCATCTTTTCGGCGGCTGGGCGGAGTACATGTACCTGCTTCCCGGAACGCCGCTCTTCCGAGTGCCCGACGGTCTGCCGGACGAGGTCGCAGCCCTGACCGAGGTGATGGCTGTGACGCATGGGTTCGATCGCGCCCGCATGCTGACCGCGGGGTGGGGAGGAAGTGCATTCGGTGAGTCGGTGGCCATTGTTGGGATCGGCCCGCTCGGCTTCTGCCACCTGGTCAAGGCGCGGCTCATGGGCTGCGGAAAGCTCATCGCGATCGACCGGCTCGACTCGCGTCTCGAGCTGGCGAAAAGATTCGGCGCCACGCTGACCATCAATGCCGCCAAGACCGACGAGAAGGAGCGCATCGCGCTCGTGCGCGAGCACACCCACACCGGGCCCGATATCGTGATCGACTGCACCGGTTTCGCCCAATCGTTCCCCGAGTGCCTCCACCTCGTTCGCTACGGCGGCACCGTCGTCGAGGCGGGCACGTTCGTGGACATGGGACCGGTCGACGTCAATCCGAACGCCGACATCTGCACCAAAAACGTCAGCGTGATCGGAGTCGGCGGTGAGACGGCCACCTCCTACGTCCCCTCGATGAACCTTCTCGCGCGGAACCTCGACCGCCTTCCGCTGACGGAGATCGTGACGCACCGGATGCCTCTCGAGCGCGCGACCGAAGCCATGGAGCTGTCGCAGCGGGAGGGGACGATGAAGGTCCTTATGGACCCCGCCATGAAGCCGTGATCGATTCGCCCTCCGCGATGCGACGACACCCCACCATCCTCGATGTCGCCTCCCACGCCGGCGTTTCGAAATCGACCGTGTCCAACGTCGTGCGCGGGCTGCCCGGAGTGTCGGAGGCGACGCGAGGGAGAGTCCGCCTTGCGATCCAGGAGCTGGGCTACCGACCCAACGTGCTCGCCCGACAGCTCGTGCAGCAGCGGACGAGCATACTCGGCGTCGTCGCCGGCGATCTCGCCAACCCCTTCTTCGCGGAGATGGCGAAATCGGTCGAACGGCACGCCGCGGCGCGCGGCTACACGGCGATGTTCTGCAACACCGGGGGCGACAGCCAGAGCGAGCTGGCCGGAGTCGAGACGCTTCTCGAGCACCGGGTGGCGGGCATTGTCTTTCTCGCCTTCTCGGGCGACCCGAGGACGATGCAGGAGACGCTGCAGCACCAGATTCCCGCGGTCTTCGTCAGCTGCAGTGCGGAGTGGGGCGATGTGGTCTCGGTCGACGACGAGGTCGGAAGCCGTATGGGCACGCTCCATCTCGTCGACGCCGGCCATCGGCGCATCGCGTATCTCTCCATCCCCGAGCTTGAAGACCAGTCCGACCGGGCGCGCTGGGAAGGCTACTGCGAGGCATTGAAGGGGGCCGGCCTCGGGCCGCCGGTCAGGATCAGCTGGTCGCCGCCCGCCGAGCACGCGCTCGTTGACGGCGTCGACCGCCCCCTGATCGAAGTCTTCACCGGTCCCGACCGCGCCACCGGCGTGTTCGCCTCCAACGACGTGGCCGCGATAGCCCTCCAGGAGTTCGCTGACCGCGTTGACCTGCATGTTCCTGGCGATATCTCGATCGTCGGCTTCGACGACGTGCCGATGGCGGGCCTCGCCCGGATCGCGCTGACCACGGTTGCCCAGCCGCGGGACGAGCTCGCGCGTCTTGGCATTGCGACCATCGCCGACCGCATCGAACGCAAGCTCAAGGGCCCACCGACGCGCACGCTTGTCGACGTCACGCTGGTCGCCCGCCGATCGACCGCGCCGCCTCGGTAGGCCTCGTCCCGCGGGAACCCGGCAGAGGGAGGGACTTGACGGTCGGCCGCCCCGCCTAGAGAATTACGGAACGTTCCAGTGGAACGCTCCAAAGGCGGTATGACGCGAAGATTCCCGCCACATCTGCGGAGGAGTTGAGCTTGGCAGTCGCGGCCGGTTTGGGCCCGCGGTTGGACCGCGAGCGATTCCAGTGGTCGAGCCTTGCGATGCTCGCGCCGGCGCTGGCGCTACTCGGCGTGCTGTTCATCTTCCCGGTCCTGTACGCCGGCTACCTCGGCTTCACCGACCTGGCGCTGGTGGGCTCGCGGTCGCGCGACTACCAGTTCACGGGCCTCGACAACGTGACCCGGATGCTCAGCGACTACGTCTTC
>DASPYE010000026.1:0-9612 GCA_035636935.1 Candidatus Dormiibacterota bacterium
CCATCTGCTGAGATCGCTGCTTGCTAGTCGGCGACCGCGAAACCACGCTCGGTGGCCGGCTCGAGGTCTGCTTGCGGTCCGTACGAATGCTTGAGCATCACGCGGAGCCGCTCTTTCGCGACGGCGAGCCTCGAGGCGACAGTCCGCTCCGGAATCCCGAGGGCCTGCGCAATCGCGCGGTTCGTGTACCCGTGATAGTGGCGGAGCACGATCGCCGCCGCTTGCTTCGGCGGTAGCTTGGCCAGCGCTGTGGCCAGGTCACGGTGCTCGACGACCTCCTGCGGGTCGGGCGCGAGGCCCGGCCGGCCCAGGCGGCGAATGACCTCACCGACTTCGCGCAGCCGCATCTTGCGCTGGTACGAGACCGCGGCGTTGATCGCGATCCTGTGGACCCAGGCTTCGGCCGGCGCGATCGGCTGCCAGGTTGCCCACTTCTTGTAAGCGCGCTCGAATGCATCCTGGGCGCAATCCTCCGCTGCGGCCCGGTCCCCGAGCATCGCCGTCAGCGTGCCGAGGATCTTGCCGTACGACGCCTGATAGAGTCGTTCGAAGTCCGCCTCGTTGCCGGCTTGGTATGTGGTCGGTGCTTCGCGCACCTCAGCGGCGCTCGAGGCAGAGATCGGGTCCGCCATAGTTGTTCCTTCACCCCCCGAGAGTTGGTGAGACCCCTCGCTCACCTGGCCCTAACTGTCGGCCAAAGGGGCCATTCCGGTCGCCGTACGGATGGGCGGATTTTGCCTAACTCACTTGAGGTAGCAGGTGTACCCCCGCCCCGCAACGTTTCCTAGACGGGTGAATCCAGGGGCAGAGTCGGGCGGGAGCTACGCGGTCGACGTGCTCGGGACGTTGGCAAGCGGCCTCGGGGTCGACTCAAGAGAAAGCGGACGTAAGGCGATGGAGGTCGTCCGAGCCCGCTCGCCTGAGCTGATCAAGCTCAGCGAGGAGACCGGAGAGGACCTCGTCACCACTTCGGCCGGATTCATTGAAATGCTCCTGGCGTCGCTCCGCAGCGACGTCGAGCTGCCCTGGGCCGACTTCGAGCACCGATCCCGCGACTACGGGCGGCTGCGGGCTGCGCAAGGCCTGCCGCTCGAATCGCTGATCGACGTGCTCGCCGTCTACCGCCGCGCGACCATTGAGCTCTTGTCCCGCCCCATCGAAGGCAAGCCCCATTACGACGAGATCATCGCGCTCGCGCAGAGCCGTCTCGAAGACATGACCGAGCGGCTCACGACTGCGATCGCGCGTGGCTACCTCGACCATGTCGATGAGGAGCACCGCGCGCGCGAGAGTGAGATGTACGGGCTTGCGGCGATCGTCTCGGCCATGGGCCGCTCGCTCGACCTGCGGGAGACATCTGAGGTCGCGCTCGTCGAAGCGCTGGCCGCCCTCCGCCTGAGCACTGGCGCGATATGGTTGCGCGAGCGCTCCGCATACAAGCTGGCGCACACGGTCGGGCTCGATCCAGACCAGGTCGACGATTTCGCTCGACAGGCCGGGCCGCATGTCAAGGCTTGGGCGACAGCGCTCGGACGTTCCGAGTCGCAGGTGGATCGCGTCTCGGGCAAGGAATGGAACGCGCTGCGGGCCCAGCTGCGCGTGCGCGGCCGGACCGTCGGCATGATGACGGTCGGCACGATGGGCGATCGCGTCTTCGGCGCGTCCGACCTTCTCTTTATGGCCGCGGTTGCCGACCAGGTTGCGATCGCGGTCGATCGCGCGCGACAGTTCGCGAGCGAGGCGCGCACGGATCACCTGACGGGACTTGCCAACAGGCGTGAGTTCGAGAGGGTGATGGAGCGCGAGGTGGCGCTGGCTGAACGGCACAATCGCCGGCTGTCCTTGATGATGATCGACCTCGACAACCTGAAGCGGATCAACGATCGACTCGGTCACAGTGCGGGTGACGGCGCGCTAAGGCTGGTGGCTCAACAGCTCCTGCGCGTGGTCCGTGCGTCCGACCTGTGCGCGCGAGTAGGCGGCGATGAGTTTGCGGTCGCCATGCCTGAGACGGATCTCGATCGCGCCCGCGACGTGGCGACGCGGCTGCGCCGCGCGGTCGACCACGCCGCTCTGGGCATGCGCGCGCCGGAGCATGTCGAGGTCAGCGTCGGGATCGCTGCGTGGGCCGCGGGCCAGGATTGGCAGGCCGTTTACCAGGCGGCCGACAGTGACCTGTACGAGGACAAGCGGCGACGCAAGACTGTGCGACGCTGGCAGCAAGAGGACCAGCCGTCGCCCATCCGGATTCTCGGGCGCGGCGCCGGCCGGCGGAGAGTCTCGGGAGCCTAGCTAACTCTTCCCCATTCATCGGGAAGTACCGGCACTCAGGGGTCCCCGCGGAGTCGAAGACTCCGTGGGGTAAAAGACCGGGGATGGGGCCGACGGCTGCCCCTACTCGACCAGGGCGAGCTCGCGCGCCTTGACGATCGCTTCCAGCTTCGAGTGGACGCCCAGCTTGCTCCCGAGGCTGCGGATGTGCGTGCGCACGGTCGTATAGCTGATCCCCAGCTTGCTGGCGATATCCCGGCTCGACGTACCTTCCGCCATGAGCCGCAGGACTTCCTTCTCGCGCGCGGTCAAACGCTCGAGCTGGGTCTCGACCTCGCGCCTGGTATTCAACAGCTGGGCGATGCTCCGCGGCGTGAACAGCGTTCCGCCATCGGCGACGGTCCGGATGGCGTCGACGACGTCCTGCGCCGCTCGCGACTTGTGGATGAAGGCGCTGGCCCCGGCCTCCAGGGCGGCAAACCGTGCGGCGTCACTGTCCTCCCGCGTGAGGAAGATCAGTTTGGTCTCCGGCCGCAACTGGCGGATTCCAGACGCAGCGTCGGCGCCGGTCCCGTCTGTGAGCCGGAAGTCGATCAGGACGAGGTCCGGGTTGAGCTCAGCGGCGCGCACGATCGAGTCGGCCACGGAGCCGGCATGCCCGACGACCGTCATGTCCTTCTGGTCGTTGATCAGGGCGGCCAGGCCCTCGGCGACCACCTGGTGGTCTTCGACGATGAGAACCCGCGTCGTGTCGCTTTTCACCGCCACATCTATACCTTAGATTCGGACAGCGGCAGCCAGAACTCGACAGATGTCCCTAGTCCAGGCTCGGTCGTGATCTTGTTCCAGCCCCCGGCGAGCAACGCGCGCTCGTGCAGCGCGAGGAGTCCCAGGTGGCCGGGAAGGCGTTCCCTCTCGGCCATGACAAAGCCGCGCCCGTTGTCTTCCACGACCCCCCGGATCCCGCCGTCAAGCAACTGCAGGCCAATGGTCACCCGGGTTGCGGAGGCGTGCTTCTCGACATTGGCGATCGCTTCGGTGAGCTGGCGGAAGAGCATCGAACGATATTCGTAAGAGAGATCTTCTGGGAGGTCGAGCTGTAGCTCGACCTCCGCCCCCGTCAGAGAGCGAAGCATGCGGATCCGCTCATGAATCGTCTGGAGAAACCCGCCCGGAACCTCCAGCGCGGGCGGGCGGACTTCAAACAAAAGGCGCCGCAGTGCCTCCTCTGTTTCGTTCAGCAGCGACTGCGCCTCGCCGAGGAGCACAGCCGGATCGCCATTGGGCTCGCGGAGGCGCTGGAGCTGCAGCTCCACAGCGGTCAGCTTTTGCAGCGCGTCGTCATGAAGGTCTCCGGCAAAACGCTTGCGCGCTTTGTCCACCGCGGTGGAGACGTTCCTGAGCAGCATCTGCCGCGCGGCGTCCACCTTCTCGAGCCGCTCGGCGGTCCGTTTCAAGTCCCGCTCCGCGTACTTCAGCTGCCAAACAAGGCCCGCGGCAAGCCCGGCTTTCTGCAGGACCCACGTGTCCTCACGGGAAAAACCTTCGGCGCGTCGCGAGTCATACGCCGCGACCAGACCAAGGCGCTGGTCGCCGGCGCGCCAGGGCACGGCGACGGCGTTCCTCACGCCGAGCGCGTCGAGCACGTAGTGGAAGTCGCTCGAGTCATCTGTCCGCGCGGCCCTGAACATCAGGTCGTGAAACACGACACGGCTGGTGACGTCGTCGCTGTCCGGACTGCATGGTGCCGGTCGCAGGCCGGCCATGAACTCGTTGTCGACACCATGCGCGCCTGCGATCGGTTGCAGCATTCCTCCCTCGTCGAGCTTCCAGAAGACGACCTTCTCAGCGGCGACCAGCTCGGCGATGCTTCGCGTCAGGCGGCGATAGAAGTCGGCGAGTCCATGGCCGGTCCGCGCGTGTCGCGACACCGCCAGCAAGGCGTCGACCGCGGCCTCGTGCGCCCGCTCGACGCGCTCGGCGCTCTTCGCCCTCTCCTCGTTGATCAACCTCCGCCGCTCGCTGCGGTCGAGGTCCGCTCTCAGGTTGACCAGCGTGTCGATCATGGCCTGACGGCGCTCGCCCAGCTGCGCCACCGCGATGGCTGCCGCGACCTGGTTCGCAAAGATCGCGAACGTCTTCTGCTGCACCGCCGTATGGCCGCTTGGGCTCGCGACACCGATCATGCCGAGCGAGCGGCCCGAGACCTGCAGCGATTGGGCACACGTCGACCGGATCGCGGGCCCCCTGGCGTCGTTCACCCGGCTCCAGGTCGGGCTCGACATGGAGGCCGAGAAGGCGGCCGCGGTTGCGAAGATCCTCTCGATCTCGTCCTCGGGCAGGGCGCGGTTTGGGTCCTCTGCCATCGAGAACACACGCTTGCCCTCACCATCGTCATCGGCCAGCGCCAGGAACGCCACCGACGACTTCGTAAGTTCTACCGCCTTGGTCAGCGCGGCGTGCGCGACGTCCGCCACCGACTTGTGTTTGGAAAGCTCGGTGGAGGCGGACTCGACCGCGTCGAGCACGTCGAGATGGCCGGCGGCAGCTCCGATGGCTGGGCCGACGGCTTCCTGGTCGCTCCCCCCTTGGCTCGCCATGCGCCTAACAGAAGTTTACTTGCGTGTGTCGGACGCACGCGAATTATCTCCGAAGTACTCGCGAGTATTGCCTCGATCCGCGGCGTTCATCAGGCGAGGGGGGCTCGCACTGGTTGCTTCAGTGGGGCTCCTTGTGACAGCTGGTGGAAGGTGGGGTCGATGGAAATGGCAGTGGAAGTTCTGGCGGATTCGCATCAGGGGTACTCGTCAGAGTCGCGGCGTTCTCTAATCGGCATGGTTGCTCGACGAGCCTTTGGATTGGTCAACGGCTCGACGAGCCACATCCTGGTCAGGCCGTTTGTGGTCCTGGCGGCAAGAGTGCTCGGACCCGGCCCGACCCGACTGCGTCTCGTCAAGTTGGCCCACACGCTCGACCGGGACGCGATGTTTGTCGTCCCCGAGGAAGGCGGGGTACTTGGTGAAGACAGGCCGTCTGTTGAGCCCACCTCACGCGCGGCGTAGGCTGGTTCTAGGCGCCTACCGGCTTCCCGCCGGGCCACCGGCGGGGGTGACTTCCGGAAAGAAGGTAGTAGGCGCGGGTACTCCTGTTGTGGGAGGCGTTTCTGCTACAGATGAACGACTTCGATCAGCTCCTCGAACTGAAGCTCCGGCAGCTCCTCGACCCGGTCGTCGCAGGCCCGCCGCCCGCGCGCAGGGCGCGCCGGCCCAGACCGCAACAGCCGATCCTGACCGTTGACGGGGTCGGAATCGAGCTGGCGGCGGTTCCGGTGGTAGAGCCGGTGGTGGTGACCCTCCCGGTCGCCGCCGGGCGCTAGCTCCAGCAGATCTAGAAGAACCCCTTCCTTCCTCTCGCGAGGCCGGGCCGCAAGGCTCGGCCTCCTTATGTCACAGGGGGAACCCTGCCGGGTTCCCTACGTCGCGACGCTCGGCGGGCGCCCGGCGAACGCGGCAGAGAGACGCCCTGGCGGCGGAAAGGAATCGCGGTCGCGGCTGCAGCAAGTCCAGTCGCCAAAGCGACGCATCCGACGTTGAGCGGTCAGGCCGCGACAAACCTGTGGGCGGTACTGTTGCGGATTGTGAGATCGAGCGCATCCACCCTGACTTTCCAGGTCAACCAGGCGAAGATCCGGACTCCTGCCGCCGAACGCGAGCGGCTGCTGGCCGACCCTGGTTTCGGCCGCATCTTCACCGAGCACATGGTCCGGATCCGCTGGACGGTGGATCTTGGGTGGCATGACGCCGCGCTCGTTCCGTACGCACCGCTGACGCTCGATCCTGGGACATCGGTCCTGCACTACGCCCAGGCCGTGTTCGAAGGTCTGAAGGCGTTCCGCCAGGCCGGCGGCGGCGTCGCGGCCTTTCGACCTGACAGACACGCGGTGCGCTTCCGCAACTCCGCGCGACGGCTGGCGCTTCCCGAGCTCCGGGAGGAGGCTTTCCTGGAGGCGATCGACCTGTTGCTGGCTGCCGATCACGAGTGGGTTCCATCCGCCGCGGAGCACAGCCTGTACTTGCGGCCGATGATGTTCGCGAGCGAGGTGACGCTGGCGGTCCACCCGGCGGTCGACGTCACGTTCCTGCTCATCGCTTCGCCGTCCGGCTCGTACTTTCCGCACGGTGTGAAGCCTGTGACCGTGTGGCTGTCTGAGGATTTCAGCCGGGCCGCGCCGGGCGGCACCGGAGAGGCAAAAACAGGCGGCAACTACGCTGGGGGTCTTCTCGCCCAGGCGCAGGCGTCGGCACAGGGCTGCGACCAGGTCGTATGGCTCGACTCCCGCGAGCACCGCTGGGTCGAGGAGATGGGCGGCATGAACCTGTGTTTCGTGTACGGCCGGGGAAACCAGGCCCGGCTGATGACGCCGGCCCTGACTGGAACCTTGCTCCCAGGGGTGACGCGCGACTCCCTGCTGACCATCGGCCGCGATCTAGGTTGCGCGACCGAGGAAGGCCGGGTCAGCGTCGATGAATGGCGGCAGGGTTGCGAGGATGGCTCACTCACCGAGGTCTTTGCCTGCGGGACCGCGGCGGTGATCACCCCGGTCGGTGCGGTCAAGTCGGCGCGCGGAGCCTGGACCGTCGGCGACGGTGGCGCCGGCGAGGTCAGCGTGCGACTCCGGCAGACGCTTGTCGACATCCAGCGCGGCGCTGCCCCGGATACGCACCAGTGGCTGTACCACGCACGCGTATCCGACTGATGCAATGAGGCGCGTGGTGATCGTCGGAGGCGGCGGTACCGGTGACTACGCGGCATTCACCCTGCGCAAGCAAGGCTTCGACGGCGAGATCACGATCCTCAGCGCGGACCGCGACCGTCCTTACGACCGTCCGTACCTCTCCAAAGAGTTCCTGCGGGGCGAGATCGAGCCAACCAAGGTCTTCCTGCACGACGAGTCCGACTACGCCAAAGAGCGGATCGAGCTGCACCTCGAGCAGCCCGTCACCGGCGGATCGCTCACCGAGCGGCGGCTGACCCTCGCTGCGGGTGATGACGTTTCTTTCGACGTGTTGATCCTCGGACTGGGCGGCACGCCACGGCGCTTACCCGGCATCCCCGAAGCCGAGAACGTGCTCACACTCCGTTCTTTGCGGGACAGCAAGGCCATTCGCGAGGCGCTTGGTCGCGCGCGACGCCTGCTCTTGATCGGCGCGGGTTTCATCGGCGCCGAGGTCGCAGCGTCGGCCCGCAAGCTCGGCAAAGAAGTCCTGCTCGTGGAGGCGCTTGCGGTCCCACTGCAGCGCGCGCTGGGCCGCGACGTCGGAGAGATCTACGCCGCGATCCATCGCGACCAGGGCGTCGACGTCCGCACCGACACAAAGGTCGAGTCCTGGCATAGGAACGGCAATCGAGTGAGCGGCGTCACGCTCTCCGGTGGTAAGCGGGAGGAGCTGGACCTTGTGCTCATCGCGGTCGGCATCGAGCCCAACCTCGACCTGCCCCGCGCTCTTGGCCTGCCGATCGAAGGCGGCGGCGTCCGCGTCGACGCAGGTTTGCGAGCCGCCGAGAACGTTTACGTGGGCGGGGACGTTGCGCTGCACCAGCACCCTGTGCTGCGCCGTGGGATCCGGGTCGAGCACTGGGAGGTCGCGAAGAACCACGGTCGCGGCATAGCGGCGTCGGTCGCGGGCGGGCACCAGCCGTACACGAAGATCCCCTACTTCTGGTCCGATCAGTACGACGTCAACCTGGAGTACCGAGGCCACGCGTCAGGCGACGACACCGCGGTGTGGCGCGGCGACCGCGAGGCGCGCTCGTTCTCTGTCTTCTATCTCCGCGATGGGCTTATCGAGGGCGTGCTGTCCATGAACGACTCGAAGACAAACGAGGCGGGTGGCAAGCTGGTGGCGAGCCGCCGGCGCGTGGACCCGTCGGCGCTCGAGGACACCAGCAGGGACCTGGCCGAGCTGGCTGAAGCGAAGAGCTAAGCAAACTCCTCCCCATTCATGGGGAGGTGGCCCGGAGGGCCGGAGGGGCCTAGACCGGCTGACTCTCCTCGGGCAGCAGCCAGGGCAACGCCTCCGAGAGGGGGCGGACCAGCGTGTTGGCCTGCTCCTTGCTGATCAGGTTGCCGGCGACGAGCCCGAGCGCGGCCATGAATGCCGCGTCCTCGGCCTTGTGACCGATCTCGCCGTGCTCTGCCTTCCAGCTGACGAGCGCACCGCCCGATTCCGTCAACCCGAAAAGGTTGCGGCGGACCTCGTCCCACGCCGGGCCGCGATCTGCCTTCTCGATGGCGTGCATCGCGGCCTTCTCCGCGGCGTGGATCGACTCCAGTCCGTGCAGGCGGGCGTGGCGATCCCAACCCTGCGCCGCGCGTTCGACACCCGAAGGAGACAGGATCCGGATGTCGTCGATGAGACGCGCCAGCGTCCGTTGATGCTCGGGGAAGCCGTAGCCCTCAGCGTCGACGCTCACGACGAAAAGGCTATCTGGTTCAGCGAAGCCAGGCCGGCATCCAGCCGAGTCGCCCGAGGGCGATGGGGCCGGCTCCAGACACGATCACCTGGGCGTTGACCAGCACCGCGAGGTAGTAGATCCAGCGAAACCCGTCGTCGTTCACCCCGAACGCGACGGTCAGCGCGAGATTGGCGGCGAGCAGGAAACCAAGCACTCCCGCCCAACGCGTGGCGAGGCCGAGGATGAGGGCGACCGCGGCGACCGTCTCCCCGACGGCCTGCGCGAGCGCGAAGGGCAGCCAGTTGGGGACGACGACCGCGACAAGGAACTCGTGAAGGCCCGGGATCGGGTTCGCGCGCGAGGTCGACTCGATGAGTGGCTTCATCCATCCGACGCCCTGCCATTTCTGGCTGGCGAAGTAAAGCCAGTAGAGGCCGACGACGACTCGGAACAGGCTGGGCCAGATCTCCCGCACGCGCCTGATCGTAGTTACCTCATCACCCTCAAGACAGGGTCGGTCACGAGCTGGAACGCACGGGCCGCGGGGCGCATGTGCATGCGGTTCAACCGGTGCTGGATTGCTCCTTTGAGGATCGCCGCGCGGAGCTTGTGCTCAGAGAAATCGGTGTTGAAAAGCAGCCGGTTGTGGCGGACCTTGTGCCACTCGCCGTGCAGCCGCCGCTCGCGCACGCGTTCGTAGAATCCGGTGCCCGGCAGCGGGTAGGCGATCGTGTAGCTGACATAGTCGAGGGGCAGGCTGCTCGAGAAGTTGATGCTGCGGATCAACGAGTTGGTGGTCTCGCCGATGTAGCCGACCATGAAGAAACCGGCCGCCTTGATCCCGGCCGCGACACACGCTTCGACCGCGGCCCGCGCCTGGTCCGG
>DASPYE010000027.1:0-1925 GCA_035636935.1 Candidatus Dormiibacterota bacterium
TGACCGTGCGTCTCGAGGAAGCCGTCACGCAGCCGTCGGACACCGTGGACAAGGTCCACGTCGCGTTGCGCGGCAACGTGGATCTGCCGGAAGAGGTCGCCCCGGCCAAGGCCCACGGTGCCGAAGGGGTCGGCCTGCTGCGGACGGAATTCTTGATCACGGGCCATAGTGAGCTGCCGGATGAAGAGACCCAAACCAACTATTTTCGTCATGTGGGCGAAGCGTTCCCGGGCCAGCCGGTCGTCATCCGCACCTACGACCTCGGCGGCGACAAATTCCCGGCGCCGTTCCGTCATCCCCCGGAAGCGAACCCGTCTCTCGGATGGCGTGCGATCCGTGTGTGCCTCGACGAGCCGGAAATATTTCGCACCCAGATCCGCGCGGTGTTACGCGCGGCGGTCACGGCGAATCTGCACCTCATGATTCCGCTCGTGACGCGGCTCGACGAGGTCGAGCGCACGCGCGAGATGATGCACGAGGAGGCGGAGCGCCTGGAGAAACAGGGCATCCCCGCGGCCAAGACGGTGCCCCTGGGCGTCATGGTCGAGACGCCGGCGGCTGCGGTGCTGGCGGATCGTCTGGTCGAGGTCAGCGATTTCCTGAGCGTCGGCACCAACGACCTCACGCAGTACACGCTCGTGGTGGATCGCGGCAACGCCCGGCTGGCGGACCGTTTCACTCCGCACGATCCGAGCGTGTTACGTCTGCTCAAGCTGGTCGCGGAAGCGGCGCGCGCGGCCGGCAAGCCGGCGAGCGTGTGTGGCGAGATGGCATCTGAACCGCTCTCGGCATTCCTCTTGCTAGGACTCGGGTACGACACGCTGTCCGTCGCGCCCCCGGCATTGCCGCTCATCAAGTGGCTGATTCGCCAGGTGAGCACGGCGCAAGCGCGGTCCGCCGCCGAGGCCGCGCTCGCCGCGCGCTCAGCGGAGCTCGCGCTCGACATCTTGCGATTTGCACTTGCAGAAGTCGTGGACACTTCACTGCTCGATCCGGATGCGCGGTTGCCTGCGGGACGGCGCTCCGGTAGTTTGAAACTATAGGGAGCCAAAGCATGCCAACTCATCGCCACGTCTTCACTTCCGAGTCGGTCACGGAAGGCCATCCGGACAAAATCGCGGATCAGATCTCCGACGCGGTCCTGGATGCCATCCTGCTCGAGGATCCGTCGGCACGGGTCGCCTGTGAAACCCTGGTCACGACCGGAATGGCCGTCGTGGCGGGGGAAATCACCACGTCGACCTACGTCCACATCCCTGACATCGTGCGCGGGGCGATCACCTCGATCGGCTACACCGACGCGAACTTCGGCTTCGATGCCCAAACCTGTGCCGTCCTTACGACAATCGACCGCCAGTCCGCCGACATCGCCCTTGGTGTGGACAAGGGTGGGGCAGGGGATCAGGGGATGATGTTCGGCTACGCCACAGACGAGACACCGTCGCTGATGCCGCTGCCGATCATGATCGCGCATCGCCTCGCCGAGCGCCTGGCCGCCGTGCGCAAGAGCGGGGAGTTCCCCTGGCTGCGACCTGACGGCAAGACGCAGGTCAGCGTGACGTACGAAGGGTCCAAGCCCGTCGCCATCGACACGATTGTAGTCTCGGCGCAACACTCCGACATGATCGACAATGCCCAGCTCCGCGGTGGGATCCTCGCGCACGTGATTCGGCCGGTCGTGCACGACGCGGGGTTCGAGGTGAACGAGAAGGCCGTACTCGTGAACCCCACCGGCCGGTTCGTCGTAGGCGGGCCGCAGGGCGATGCGGGACTCACGGGCCGCAAGATCATCGTCGACAGCTACGGCGGCATGGCGCGGCACGGCGGCGGGGCGTTCAGCGGGAAGGATCCCTCCAAGGTCGATCGCTCCGCGACCTACGCGATGCGCTGGGTGGCGAAGAACATCGTCGCGGCCGGGCTCGCGA
>DASPYE010000028.1:0-9644 GCA_035636935.1 Candidatus Dormiibacterota bacterium
GCGTCCTCGGGGCTGATCCCCTCCTCGACCGCGACGCGAACCATCTGGTTGATGTGGCCCTGCTCGACGATGAAGTCCGGCTCCCGGTCGTCAGTGCAGAAGGCGCAGCGATCGGTGCCGTATTGCTTGATCAGCGGCAGGAGGTCGCGCAGGTTGCGCGCGATCGAAGCCTCGCGGAGGAGCACCCATATACCGAGGCGCCGCTTCTCCAGGGCTTCTTCGAAGGTGGTTGCCTCGTGGTCTGAGCCGATGCCCGCGGCGATGTAGGCGTTTAGCGCGGGGCCGCGGACACCCGGCGCGTGGCCGTCGACGTGGTTGGTAAGACCGGTCGTCAGCTTCGCGAGCTCAGCCACGTCGCCCGCGATGACGCCTGGAAAGTTCATCATCTCGGCGACTCCGATCGTGCGGCTCCGCCGCAACAGGCTCTCGATATCGCCCTTGGTGAACGGCCGGCGGGGTGACTCAAAGCGCGAGGCTGGTACGCACGACGAGGCCATGACGAAAACATCGAGCGGAATGTCCTCGCAGCAGTCGAGGAGCCAGTGGATGCCGTCGGTGCCGAGCACATTGGCGATCTCGTGGGGATCGGCGACCACGGCGGTCGTGCCGTGAGCCAGGACCGCGCGCGCGAACTCGTCGACCATGAGCTTGGACGACTCGATGTGCATGTGGGCGTCGATGAACCCGGGTACGAGATAGGCGCCCGCGACGTCGAGCGTCTGCCTGCCGCCGTACCGGCCGAGACCGACGATATGGCCATCCTGGACCGCGACGTCGACGTCGAGCCACTCCCTGGTGAACACAGACAGGACGTGGCCGCCGGACAGCACAAGTTCGGCCGGCTCGTCACCACGCGCGACCGCCATCCAGTGTGCGTCGATGACGGAGAAGCTTAAGGCGGGAGGGCGCCCACCCGGAATGTCAATACGGCAAATGCGGTACCGGGGGACTTACCCTCATCGCGATGTCCGAAGCCGGACCCATCGGCAGAAGCATGAAACGCGTGGAGGATCCTCGGCTTTTGCGCGGCGAGGGGCGGTTCGTCGACGACATCGCGACGCCCCTGCATGTCGGGTTCGTGCGCAGCCCTATCGCCAGCGGCCGGCTGAGAAGCATCGACACGGCGGCGACGCGCGTAACGGTGTTCACGGCCGCGGACATCGAGAGCTCATGCCTGCCGCTGGCGGTACACCTGACGACCCCTGGCGCGGTCTCACCACCGCGGCCGATACTCGCCATCGATCGGGTGCGCTTCGTCGGTGAGATGCTCGCCGCCGTGGTGGCCGAGAACAGGTACGCCGCCGCTGACGCAGTCGAGCTGATCCAGCCGGAGATCGATCCGCTGCGGGCTGTCGTCGGATTCGAGGACGCGATGTCTCGCAGCGCACCTCTGGTGCACGAAGACGTGCCCGGCAATCTCTACTTCCTCGGCCGGCGCACATACGGCGATGTCGAAGCGGTTTTCGCGCGTGCCGACTTCCTCCTCAAGGGACAGGTCACGCATCCGCGCGTCGCCGCCGCCCCCATCGAGGCCCGCGGCGTGGTGGCGGAGCCGGACGGGGATGGTGTGATTGTCTGGACGTCGACGCAGGTGCCGCACCTTGTGGCTGATGCGATCGCCGAATGTCTGAGTCTCGATCGGTCGCGTGTGCGCGTGGTCGCGACCGACGTCGGGGGCGGATTTGGCGGCAAGGCGCAGGTCTACCCGGAGGAGATCCTTCTGGCGTGGATCGCGCGGCGCATCAAGGCGGCTGTGAAATGGGTCGAGACGCGCTCCGAGCACATGCAGACGGCCGGCCACGCGCGCGACCAGCGCGTCGAGTTCGGGGCCGCGGTGCGCAATGATGGTCGCGTCCTTGGGCTGCGCGCGAAGGTGCTCTCGAGCATCGGCGCCTACGGCATCCGTCCGTTCGGTCCGCTGCTCGACCCGCTCGGCACCGCCGGCCTGATCCCCGGCCCCTACGACATCCGCGACTATGAGTACGAGACGTACGCCGTCGCGACGAACAAGTCGCCCGAAGGCCCCTACCGCGGGGTCGGCATGGTGACGGCGGTCCTCGTCCACGAGAGGCTGATGGATCTCATCGCCTCGAGACTTTCTCTCGACCCAGCCGACGTGCGACGCGTCAACTTCGTCAGGGCGGCACAGATGCCTTACATGTCGGTCACGCATCATCCCTACGAGTCCGGCGACTACACGGCGGCGCTCGATGCGGCACTGGCCGCTTTCGATTACGCATCCACACGTGACGCGCAGGAGAGTGCGCGCGCGTCGGGGCGCACCCTGGGGGTCGGACTTGCCTCGTACGTCGAGTACACGGGCGCGGGGTCGTCGACCTTCAAGGGACGCGGGATGACCGACATCCCGGGCGTCGACACGGCCCGGGCCTGGCTGGCGGAGGATGGCCGCGTCCACCTCCAGACGAGCAGCCCAGTGATGGGTCAGGGCTCGCACACGACGCTCGCGCAGGTCGCGGCGGCCGGCCTGGGCGTGGAGCCTGAGGGAATCGTGGTCGAACAGACCGACACAGCCAGAGTCGGAGGCGGGACGGGCTCGTTCATGAGCCGCGGCTCGGTGACCGCGGCGACGAGCGCCTTTCGCGCCGCGCGTTTGCTCCGCGATGCAATCCTCGAGACAGCCTCCGACAGGTTCAATCAACCGATCGACCGGATAGCAATCGACGGCGTCACCCTCTCCAGGCTCGCCGCCGACAACGTAGAGCTCGACGTCTCGGTTACCTACGACGCGGTGCAGGCCGCGCACCCGTACGCCACGCATGTGTGTCTCGTCGAGGTCGACAAGGCAACCGGAGCGGTGATCGTGCTGCGCTATGTCGTCGCCGACGACTGCGGCGTGCTGATCAACCCGATGATCGTCGAGGGACAGGTGGCCGGCGGCGTCGCCCAGGCGTTGGGAGCAGCCCTGTTCGAGGAGGTCACGTACGGTCCAGATGGCGAGCTTCGCAGCGGGACATTTCTCGACTACCTCATCCCGAGCATCGGCGAGGTGCCGTCGGTCCAGATCACCCATCTCGTGACGCCCTCGACCGTGCACGAGCTCGGCACCAAGGGCGCCGGCGAGGGCGGCACGATCGGCGGGACCGCCGCCATCGCAAATGCGATCGCGGATGCGCTCTCTCTCCACGACGTGACCTTGCCGCTGTCGCCGGATCGCGTCGTTTCGCTGCTACGGTGAGGGAGCCAAAGCCCTACCGGCCCGTGAGCTACCTGGAGTGGAACGCAGCCCGTCGCGGCTCGAGCCTCGCGGTGTGGGACGACCGTCAGGAGATCACATTCGAGGAACTGCTTGCCCAGGTCCGTCGCATGCAGCGGCAGCTCGCTGCGCTAGGCGTGCGCGAGGGCGATGTCGTGGGCGTGCAGATGCCGAACATCTGGCAGTACGTCGCCCTCGAGCTCGCGATCCCGGACCTGGGCGCGGTGATGCTGCCGATGCCGATGGGACTGGGCGCGCACGAGATGGGCTGGGTGCAGGAGAAGACGCGCCCGGTCCTGGTGATCCGGGATCTGCCACTCGGCCCGGATGATTCGACAAACACTCCACCCATCGCCGATCCGGACCCGGCGCGGATCGTCGAGATCGCGCTCACCTCCGGGACCACGGGGATGCCGAAGCTCGCTTCGCTATCCGCCCGCCTCAAGCAGGTGACATTCGAAAGCTTCACGTCGAGGCTCGGGATCACAGAACGCGACCGCGTCCTGGCCATGACTCCGCTGAGCCAGGGCATCGGCGGCATGTGCCTTTACTGCCTGCGGACCGGTGCGGCGCTGGTCATGCTCCACGAGCCCCACTGGACTCCCGAGCACTGCCTCGACACGGCGACAAGGTCGAGGGCTACCGTGATTGTCGGCGTGCCGACCAACGTGATCCGAATGCTCAACCATCCACTTCCGGCCGCCGTGTCGCTTCGCGCGGTCGCCGTCGCAGGCGCGCCGCTGCCGCCTGAGATCGCGGAGCGTTGGGAGACCTCGACCGGGATTCCCATCTCGAGCTTCTATGGCTCGATGGACGCGGGCCAGCTGGCGGTGGCCAGCCCGTCCGATCCGCAGGCTGCGCGCTGGACGACAGTGGGGCGGCCGCACGATCGCGCCGAATGGCAGATCGACCAGGGCCTAGCGGCCGACACGGTCGGCCGCGGGATTGGAGAAATATGTATGCGCGGCGACCTGGTCCAGGATCGGTACTGGGGCGAGGAGTCGGGCCCTTACTCCGCCGACGGCTGGGCGCACATGGGCGATCTCGGCTTCGTCGACGAATCGGGCTTCCTGCACGTCGTCGGCCGGGTGAAGGACATCATCATCCGAGGCGGTTCCAACATCAATCCTTACGAGGTCGAGTCGATGTTGCGCTTGCATCCCGAAGTGATCGACGCATGCATCGTCGGCCGGCCGCACCCGGAGCTAGGCGAGGTGCCGGTCGCATTTGTCGTTGCTCGCTCGGATATCACGAAGGAGATCGTCGATCGATTGATGCAGGAGCAAGGCCTGGCGCACTACAAGTGGCCCGTGACGGTGCATCGCGTGGAGGAGCTGCCCCTTTCCGGACCCGGCAAAGTGAACCGCAAAGCGTTGCGAGAGCATGCGCTCGCGTTGTAGCGACATCGAGGTTGCCTGGCACGAGGCGGGACGCGGCGACCCGTTGATCCTCATCCACGGCCTCGCGGACGACCACCGCGCATGGCGCCGCGCTGTGCCCGACCTGATGCTTCACCATCGCATCCTCATGTACGACCTGCGGGGCCACGGAGAGACGAGCCTGGGCGCCGCGAACGGAACGTTGCGCCAGCTCGGCGACGACCTGGTCGCTCTGCTGGACGCGATCGAGATCGATCGCGCTGACATCGCCGGCTTCTCACTCGGCGGGACAATCGCGATGCGCGCGGCAATCGACCATCCGGACAGGGCGCGGGGCATCGCGCTGGTCGCCACGTCGAGCCGCGTCGGCCGCAGCGCGGCCGACTGGTACCGCGAGCGCGTGGAGATGGTCGAACGAAACGATCCCCATCTCCGCGACACTCTCGACAAGGACGCGGCCGACGTATACGTACAGGCACCCTCCGAGCTCGAGGAGGGACTTTTGATCAGGCGGCAGTCAACCGAAGATCCGCGCGGCTACGGCAACGCCTGCGCCGCGATGGCAGGTCTCAACGCACATCCTCTCGACCCGGAGCTCCCGCGGATCAGTGCGCCGACCTTGATCGTGGCTTCCGACCTCGATCGGCACTGCCCGCCGAAGGCGGCGGAGATCATCGCTTCCGGCATCAAGGGCAGCAGGCTCGAGGTCATGACAGGCGCCGGCCACCCGATCCCGGTGGAAAAGGCGCGCGAGCTCGCGCGCTCGATCAACTCATTCCTGGCTGAAGTTGGCTGACGCGCTCCTCCGCGAGTGGGGACGGCACGATGTGCTTACGCTCACTCTCAATCGCCCGGAGCGCCGCAACGCGCTGGACCCCGAGCTGCTCGCGGCCCTCGCTGCGGCGTTGCAAACCGACGGGGAGCGCGCGGGCGCCGTCATTCTTCGCGGTGCAGGAAGCGAGGCGTTTTCCGCCGGTTACGACCTCTCACGCCTGACGGGAACCGCCGCCGACCTCGACGCGGACGGCGTCATCGGCGACGCCGCCAACGCGCTGCGGCGGTGTCCCTCGCCGGTGATCGCCCGACTGCAGGGTCACTGCCACGGAGCCGCGGTGGAGCTGGCGCTCAACTGCGACCTTCGCATCGCGTCGCCGGCGCTCCGCATGTCGGTGCCGGCGGTTGGCCTCGGAGTGGTCTATCGCTACCAGTTCGTCGCGCGCCTGGTCCAGACGTGCGGCCTGGCGCGGACGGCCGACCTGCTGCTCGGGATGTCCAAGCTCGATGGCGACCAGGCCCACAACTGGGGGATCGTGACCGAGGTGGTGCCCGAATCGGAAATCGATGCACGCGTGCAGGCCGTGGCGGACAAGCTCGCGTCATCGCCGCGCGCCGCGGTGCGCGGGACGAAGGCAAGCCTGAATCTGCTCGAGTCGCGCGGCATCACGGCGGAGGACCTGACAGCCGCAAAGCAGCTTCGTCTGACGGCGGCCTCGAGCCCCGAACGCCAGGAGGCGCTGAGGCGGCGGCAGAAGAAAGTGACGGGCAATTGACGCCGTTCGACGTCAGCGTTGGCATAAGCCCGCGCCAGTCGTTTGAGAGTTGGGGATCCTTTGTCGCCCAGCTCGAAGCCGAAGGAGTGCGGCGTGTCTGGGTCATCGATTCGCAGCTCGCGATGAAGGATGTCTACTCCGGTCTCGTGGTGGCCGCGCTGAACACGACCCGGATCGGTCTAGGCACGGGTGTCACGAACGCCGTCACCCGGCACCCGACCGTGACGGCGAACGCCGTCGCCGCCGTGGCTGAGATCTCCAAGGGCCGCGCGATCCTCGGCCTGGGCGCGGGCGACTCGGCCCTCTACGGCATCGGGCTGAAGCCGCAGAAGGTGGCCGAGGTGGAGGAGGCGATCACCTTCTTTCGCTCTCACATCGACCAGAGCGTCCCGATTTACCTGGCCGTCTCCCAGGAGCGGATGTGCCAGCTTGCAGGGCGAACAACGGACGGCGCGATCGTGATGGGGCCCGCGCAGGCGGACATTGTCCGCCAGCAGGTCAAGTGGATCGAGGCGGGCTTGCGGGCCGCGGGGCGCGGCCGGTCGCAATTCGAGATCGCCTTCATGGCCGCGACGGCCACCAACGTCGAGGACTTGCGGTCATGGGCTTCTACCCAGGCTCGGCTTCTGGGTCACCACAAGGAGCTCCCCGAGAGCCTGGCCGGTTTTCAAAACGAAATTCAGCGCAGCACCGAAACGTACGACTACACGGAGCACCTGTCGACCCACGCCGAGCACTCAGCGGCGGCTTCGGACGACCTGGTCCGCGCGCTCGCGGTGGTCGGCACGCCCGAGGAATGCGCGTCGCGGCTTCGCGAGCTGCAGCGAACGGGAATCGATGCGCTCATCTTTCCCCTGGCGGGCCGCAATCGGGCTGAGCGGTGGCGGAAGCTCCGGGATGAGGTCCTAAGTCAGATCATCGTGTAGCCGCCGCTGACCGACAGCGTCTGGCCGGTGATGTAGGAGGCGCGGTCAGAGGCGAGCAGCAGGACGGCGGGAACCACGTCGTCGGCCGTGCCAAGGCGGCGGAGCGGATAGCCCTTGGCCGCCTTTTCAAGGACCTCGGGCGTGAACTTCTCGGCTTGCTCCGACGACCACACGGAGTTGCTGCCCGAGGTCTCGGGGGAGCCGACGATCAGTCCCGGACAGACCACGTTCAACGTGATGCCGTGCTTTCCAACCTCGCGCGCGATCGACTTGGACATCGCGATCACGCTGGCCTTGGTCCCGCTGTAGACGGCCTCGCGCCACTCCCCCATCCGGCCGGCGTCGGAGCCGATCGACACGATCCGGCCGTAGCGGCGCTCGACCATCTTGTCCAGGACGGCGCGGACGCTGTTGATGAATCCCCAGACGTCGATCGCGATCTCGCGTTCCCATTCGGCGCGAGGCTTCTCCATGAAGAGGCGATCGATCGTCCAGCCCGCGCAGTTGACGAGCACGTCGACGCGGCCCATCGAGCTCTCCACGAAATCAACTGTCGATTTGACCGAGTCCCAGTCGGTGACGTCAGTGTGACGCGCGACGATCGTGCCGGAGGGCGCCTCGCGCTCGACCTTTTTGGCCTGCGCGTCGTCGAGGTCCGCGATGACTGCGCGGGCTCCCTCTTTGGCGAACCCCAGCGCGATCGCGCGGCCGAGGTTCGAAGCCCCGCCGGTGACAATGACGATGCGACCGCTGAGACCAAGGTCCACTGCAGCGAAATTCTGGCGGAAGAGTGTGGAGGGCGGCACGGCCGCCCTCCTGTGTCTACTTCTCCGACGCCTTGGCCTGGCTGTTGCCGTTCAGCGAGCGCATGAACGTGGCGGCGAGGCCTTCCAGAGCCCCGCCTCCGCCCGTCACGAGCACCTCGGGCATGACGTCGAGATTGCCTTCGGACAGCGCGTTGGCGATGGCCACCGCCGCCGTAGGTGTGGAGCCAAGGCTTTCGACCTGCGCCTGGTAGCCCTTCGCCTTCGCCAGGCCGAGCGCCTCGACGGCCGCCGCGTCGCCCAGGCCGATCGCCCTCCGCCGCGAGCCTTCCGCTTCACCGGTGACCCGTACGTACGCCGCCTCGCCGTCCGCCTCCGCCTTGCGCGCGTTTGCTCGGGCTCGGTTGATGTCGACGGATACCTGCGCCTTGGCCAGCTCGGCCTGCATATCGGCGGTGCCGCGGGCCTTCTCGAGGTCGACGCGCACCGTCTGCGCGTCCTTCTGCTGCTCGAAGGTCGCCTTTTCCTGGTTGGCGATCTCGCGCCGCGTCAGGACGGCGACGAGCTCCTGCGGGAACGCCACATCCTGGATGTAGACGCCGCGGGTCTCGACCTCATAGGCGGCGAGGTAGCGCGAGATCGCCTCCAGCGCCGCCGCCTGGACCTGGTCGCGCGTCTCGATAAAGCGCACTGCCTCAAGCCCCTGCAGCGTGTTGCGAAAATGGTTGCCGACCGCAGCCTGCAGCACCTCGTTGACCAGGTTTTGCATCGAGCCGACCATCGAGATCACCTTCGGCGCCTTGGTGTCAGGCACGTGAATCTGCACCTGCAGATCGATCTTGAAGATGAAGCCCTCGCGGCTCTTGCCTTCGATCGGGCTCAGCTGTGCGTCCAGGTTGTGCGCGACCGAGTTCGCCTCCGCCCAGTTCAGGGTGAGGATGAACGTAGGCACCTTCTCGGCCGCATAGATCCGCGGGTTCAACGGGTACTTGCCCGTGCGCAAGGCCTCCCGCCAGATGCCGCGGTGGCCCGGCTGGACGATCGACCCGAACTTGAACTCGGGTCCCGAGGTGTCGAGGGTAGGCAGTCCGACATAGCCCTTGATGACGGCCACCTCGCCCTGGTTGACGACCAGCATCGGAGCCGGCTCGACCCGGACCAGGAACGGGTTGAGCAGGAAAGCCCCGTACAGCAGCGGGTCGTGCTGCAGGCCGATCCGCCCACCGTTGTCCAGGAACGCCTGGAAGTCCTGGTAGTTGTTGTGCAGCTCGTTTTTCTTGCCCAGCAAGGCCTCGATCAGCTCCGAGTCGCTGATCCCGGATTGCTTCTCCAGCGCCTCGATGTCGCTGAAGCCGCCGATCCTGCACGCGATGTCGGCTGGTCCGAGCGGCGCGCCTTCGAGCGTGGTCACGATGCCGACCACGTCCTGGGTGTTGTTCGGCGCGATCACGGTCACGCGAAACTGCTCCGGCTTGAGGCCGAAGGAGCCCGGCTCGAGCGGTCCGCGGGCGACGATCTGGGGATCCACGGGCAGGCCATAGGACTTGGTCGCCGTGATCACGAGGAAAGCGACCGGGTGGATGGGCGCAAGCGTGCCAGGTGGGAGCACCGGTCGCTGGACGCCCTTCTGGCCACCGCCGGCGAGGAACGCCCGGAGGTTTGTGAAGTTACCGAACGCGGGGCGATACACCGCCGACTTGGCACCGGTGGCCAGCGGATCGCCGATCTGGGAGATGACGACGCCGATCTCACCCGCCGGAACCTGGACCCATGGGTACCGCACGACGGCGTACGTAGGCCACAGCTTGAAC
>DASPYE010000029.1:0-2748 GCA_035636935.1 Candidatus Dormiibacterota bacterium
CGCCACCGAGAGAGCCACATCGATTGAGCTCGCGACCGGAGTCGAGGAGCTACGGCAGCGGATCGCTGCACTCGTCGCCCGGCGACAGCAGCTGCGGAGATCCGGCGCGAGTCGAGCGTCGCTCGAGCAGAATCGCCGCCAACTCGCGCGCAGTCAGTCGGAGCTTGGTCACGCGCTCATCGAGTTGCACCGGCCGCCTCTCCTACACGGCTAAGCCGCCGCGCAACACGCTCGCCTGGACCGGGCGATCCCGCACTTGAGATCAGTCCGGGTTAGAGCGGCGAGGAGTGAATTGGTCGCATGTCGCGGTGCCTCGGATCGGTCCCCGTACGAACCGGCACCCGCCCAGCGCGAGCGGAGGAAACATGTACTTGCAACGGTTGCAGCTCACCTCGGGCGTGGGAGCGGGTCGGTAGTGCGCCTGTGTCTTGGATAGGCCCCAGATCCTCACGTCATCCGACCTCCTTTGGAAGCGCGTCCTGGCCGTGGCATGGCTTTTTGGCTGTCTCGCCGCTGGCCGAAGATGGTACTCGGAGCGGGTTTCCGGGGCCGAGCACCCACAGTCTCGTTTTGTCTTCAAGACCGGTCCGGTACGGCAGCCCCCACGCTCGGTCATTCGACTCCGGCGCCGCTCCGTAGCGCGCCGTCAGCCGGCGGGCCGACCGGGGCGCAGCAACGGCACGGCCTGGTGCCGCGGCGCATCGCCATCGTCATCGAGGATCGGCTCGGGGGAGTACTGAGCCACGTAGACGCGGCGCAGGCGATCAGTCGTGTTCGGGCCGCTGCGATGGAACACGGTGCTCGAAAAGCAAACGATGCTGCCGGCGTCGACGATCGCGGGCACACCGGGGTCGTCGCCGAAATACCCAACCATGTCGTTGGTCGCCGGATCTCGGCGGTGTGGCACCACCTCGCGCGTGCCGGCGCGGTCGTACGGCAGGACGTAGACGGTGCCGTTCGTCTCGTCGACGTCGTCCAGCGCGATCCAGCACGTCACGTACTGGAGATGCTCGTACGGGATGTAGCCGCCGTCCTGATGCCAGGAGAAGCTCGTCTCGCCGTCGGTGCCCTTGACGACGAACTGGTCGTTGAACAGGTAGGCCTCCTGACCAATCGTGGCGCGGCAGACCTCCCGCATTGCCTCGCCGAGCAACAACTGACGCAGTGAGTGGCTGCGTGTCGAGCAGTCGTTGACGAAGTAGCGTTGACCACGCCGGTCGAGACCTATGACGTCGGTTCCGGCCGCGTCCATCTCCGCGTCGCGCTCGTCCATGAACCGCTGGCACTCGCGCCGCAGGACCTCGAGCGACCCGGTGTCGAGCGCATCCTCGAGGACGAACCACCCCTGGTCACGGTAGGCGCGAATGTGGTCGTCGGTGATCATCGGCGGTCTCCTGCCGAAGTCTGACGGTTCGCCCGAACTTCACCGAACCTTCCTCGGCAGCTCAAAACCAGAGAAGACGATGTGCCTTCAGCCGAGCCGGAAAAGGCGAAGCCCCGCACCTGCGGGGCTTCGCGCGAACAACTGACGAAAAAGGCTAGATGCCGCGGCCGCTGTAGTAGCTGCCGAGGTCGTTCCGGTAGCTCTCGTCGCGGTAGGTGTGCTCGTCGAACTCCGGCGCGTTCTTGATCTCGTCCTTCGTGAGGTTGACGAAAATCGTCTCCGTGTCGGGATCGATTTCGCGAACCATGCCGGCGGGAAGCATCACCTTCTTGCCGAAGATCCACGGCCCGGTGTCCACGACGATGAAGCTGCCGCCGACCTCATGGGTCGCTTCGTCAACCTTGCCGATCTTCCCGTCGCGGGCTTCGACGTTGAATCCGTTCAAGTCAATGTTCGGTGGTGTCGCGACTGCAAAGGTCCATGTCTCGATGGTCGCCATACCAACCTCCCTTCGAGGCTATGCCTCGCTCGGTTTTCCTACCTTGGACTCGACTCTCGCCTACCCTCGAGGCCGTCCCCGAAACTCCCCCGCTCGATGGCTCCGAGATGCACATTTTTGTAGTCGAAATGAGACTGCCAGCCCGAATCTCACCGGAGGTTTCGGACCTTTATGCCAGGGAACCGTCGCACCACCGAGACCTAGGAAGGGGTGGGCGAGATGGCTGATATCAACAAGTTCTCTGAGCAGGTGATCGACTTGGCCGAGCGGCTTGCGGACATGTCTGACGCCGCAAAGGGCAAGGGTGGTCGCAGACGGAGTCTGGGACCACATTGGGTAGTTCTCCCGGCCGCGGGCGCAGGCCTCTACGCACTAGCCACAAACGGTTCATTCACCCGCCAGGCCAAGGGCGTCATGAACCAGGCGGGGCGCGCGCCTCCGAGCTGCCAGACGATCTGCTGAGTCGTATTCGCCAGACCTCGCAGACGTCATCCAGCGGAAACAGCCGCCAGCCCCGCCGCCAGAGCAGCGCCCGTCGCAAGACCAACGCCGCCAAAACCAGTTCCGGTCGCTGACCGCCTCTCGAACGACAGATGAGGATTGACCGGGGCGCCCTGTGGCTGCGGCGACACAGAAGCGCCCCGGCGCTTCCACGGTACACCCCCGTGTAAATCCCGCGCGAGCCCAGGGAAAGTTTCGGCTCAACGCGGCGTCTATATCTTCAGGGCCAGCGATGCGGCGGCTGGCCCTACCCTTTTCTGCCTGCACCGAGCGAGCTTCCGCGGAAAGGCGAAGGATTGCTCCCAGGACTTCCCTCAATCACAATGAAGAGGCAACCCGAGCGCCCTACTCTTCCCGGGGGTAA
>DASPYE010000030.1:0-22390 GCA_035636935.1 Candidatus Dormiibacterota bacterium
CGGCACCGGCATGTCGACCGAGCCCAACCCGACGGCCATGGCCAGGACAAGGGCGGGCGGGGCGGGTCGGGGGCCGTCGCGGCCTGCCTCGATGGTCAGCGGCGAGAAGTCGCCGGCGACGCCGGCGAACAGCGCTATCTCTGCTTCGGTGACGGTGCGGCGGCGGGTCGTCCACTCGCCGCCGAGGGGGAGGTCGTCAAAAGTGAGCGGCTCCAGATCGTGGCCGAGTATAGCCCGCAGGGCGATGGGCAGAGTAAACGGAGTGGAGCCCGAGGCCGGATTCACTCGGCCGCCCCCGGCGTTCTTTGCCAAACGCCTCCCGAGGTGGCCTGGGAACCGCGGGGGAGGACGACTGTCCTCACCCGCGCTCTAGACGGGGTGGAGCCTTAGGCCGGATTCACTCCGGCCGTCCCTGGCGTCGCTTGCCAAACGCCTCCCACGGTGGCCTGGGAGAGGCGGGGTACCGCGGGGGAGGACGACTGTCCTCACCCGCGCCTTTGAACCAAGTCCAAGTTTCCAGCGTTAACCTATGGCAACTTCAGCCCACCTTCGGGAGGCAATCGTTGGATCTCGCGGCAGTCCTTCTGGTCGTGTCGGTCCTCTTCGTCATTGCCTTCATCCTGCTCACCGTGACCCTGATGCGACAGCGCGGCACGGCTCGTGAACTGGAAGCCGCCCTGGCCGACGAGAGCGGTGCGCGAGACCGAGCCGCGCTTTTGCTGGCGATCGCCTCTGCAGTCAACTCGTCCCTCGCGCTCGAGGAGGTGCTGAACGTCGCGCTGACCCACGCCGGACGGATCATGGGCGCCGTCGCCGGCGCCATGTACCTCGTCCGAACCGGCAAGGCCGAGATGTACCGCGAGGCTTCGTACAACCTGACCAACCGCGCCCGCGGCGGCACCCGCAAGCTCGACGAGGAGCCGTTGAGCTCGGCGATCGGCGCCATGCGGCCGCTCGTGGTCAAGCTCGACGAGCACACGGCGCCCGGGCTCGAGCTCGGAGGGCATCCCCAGCACGCGCTGGTGGTCCCGATTCAGCGCTCGGGCCAGCTCATGGGGGCGATGGAGCTCTACCTGAACGCGTGGCGGGAGCTGTCCGAAGACCAGGCCGACCTGCTGAACGGCGTTGCGTCACAGGCGGCGATCGCGATCCGCCACGCGCAGCTGTTCCAGGCGCAGGAGGAAAACGCCCTCACGGACGAGCTGACCAAGCTGCCCAACCGGCGCGCGCTTGCCCAGGAGTTTCTCAAGGAGATGCAGCGCGCGCGGCGCCACAAGAATGCGATCGCGTTCGTGATGGTCGACCTCGACCACTTCAAGCAAGTCAACGACACGTACGGGCATCTCAACGGCGACGCCGTCCTGGCGGAACTGGCCCAAATCCTGAAAGGAGGTGCTCGCGAATCTGATGTGTGCGCTCGCTACGGCGGCGAAGAGTTCGGGCTCATCCTCCACGAGACGACGGAGTCAGGCGCGCGCGTGCTGGCGGAACGGATTCGCGCCAAGGTCGCGGCGGCAACGTTCCCAGGCGGCTTGAAGCTGACGATCAGCGTCGGCGTGGCGGCCACCGAAGACGCGAACCTCTTTACGCAGCTGATCGACCGCGCGGACCAGGCGCTTTACGCCGCCAAGCAGGGCGGCCGCAACCAGGTTCGCGTGGCGGACATGAAAGGCCCGGCGCCCAAATCGCACATGACGAAACCAGAGGTCGAACCGGCGGTCTAAGCTCGGCGGAAGTGCCCCACTTCTGCGTCGACTGCGGAGCGCCGCTCGTCACCAAGCTCATCGAGGGCCGCGAGCACGAGGTCTGCCCGAACGACTCGTTTGTCTTGTGGCGCGATCCGAAGGTGGCCGCGGCCGTGGTGGTGGAAACCGAGGGCGGCATCGTGCTCGGGCGTCGTGCGATCGAGCCGGGTCGTGGTCTGTGGTGTCTGCCGGGTGGATTCGTCAACGACGACGAGGACCCCGCGACGGCGGCTGTTCGTGAATGCCTCGAGGAAATCGGCGCGCAGGTCGAGCTCACCCATCTGATCGGCACCTATCACGTCCCGAAGACGACCGCATCAAGCATCATCGGGATCGCCTATCGAGGGCGGCTTGGCGATGGCGAGACGATCAGCGCCGGCCCCGAGATGCTCGAGGTTCGCGTGTTTATGCCTGACGCGCTGCCGCAGATTGCGTTTCCGAGTCACCAAGAGGTGCTTGCCCGCTACGCCGGCGAACCTGGTCGCTCTGCATCACCGACATCACCAGGACAAGCGCCATCGAGGCCACTGCGCACGCCGTGAACCCGGCCGCGTAACCGTAGCCCTGGACGATCGGACCGAATACCAGCGGTCCGACGGACAGCCCTCCGAACAGGACGGTGCCATACATCCCCATCGTGACCCCACGCGTGGAACCCGTCGAGAGGTCGGCAAACACCACGCCGATCGCGACGAAGCTCAACGCGATGAACGGAGTTCCGATGACCAACAAGATCGCAGGGAGCAGGAATCCGGTGAGGTGACCGAAGATCACGACCGTCGTGCACCAGCCGGCCGCGCCCACCAGCACCAGCGGCCAGCGACGGCGGGCTCGATCGACGAGGCGCCCACCCGGGATTCTTGAGACCGCGTTGATCACGGCCTGCAGGGCGAGCAGGTAGCCCACCTGGGAGCTCGGCAGACCGAGCTGCTCTTTGCCGAATATCGGGACGAACGCGTTGAAGGTGCCCCACGTGAGGGTCATCCCCAGGAGCGAGATGGCGACCGGAGTGAAAGCAGGCTGGCGGAAGAGTGCCCGCAGCGGCTCGCGCAGAGACAGGCCTTGCCCCGAGTTCTGCCTCGTGTTGCTGGCAACCAGGGCGCCTGGGATCGCGGCGACCAGCAGCGCCGTGGTCACAGCGATGTCGGCGCGCACGTCGATCCAGGTCAAGGCGAGCCCGGCCAGCGCCGGGCCGAGAAAGAAGCCGGACTGCATCGAGAAAGTGAGCCAACCCATCGCTCGGCCCATGCGAGCGCGCGAGACCGACTCGGTGACGGCACTGAAGATCGCCGATTGCTGGATCCCGGCAGCGAACCCGCCGATGATCTGCCACAGGAAGAGCGGGGCGACCTCAGGCGTGGCGGCGGTGGCGACCTGCGAGACGGCGGTCAGGACCAGCGATACCCCGAGCAGGGTCCGGACGCCGAACTTGTCCACCAGCACCCCGGCGGGCAGGGCCAGGAACGCGGCGACGATCGTGGCCACGGAGAAGAGCGCGCCGACCTCAAACCGGCTCGCGCCGAGATCGTGCGCGTATAGAGGCACCGTGAGTCCGCGCGCGCCGATGGTGCCGAACACGGCGCCCGCCGCGACATACAGCGCGAGGGCGCGGCGCGATTGAGGGATTGCTTGGGCCACGACTCCTAACATACCGGCGACATGGTCCGCGAGAGGGTTGGCGACTGGCGCCTCGCCTGGCGCTTCGCGCTGGCAGGCTTCATCGCGGGCATCCTGGTCATCGCCCTAGCTCAAACCGGCGTCACGAGCGGAACATTCGACACCGGACAGGATCGCCTCTTTCCGGCGCCGGCTCCTGACCCACGGATCACGCTGGTCGCGATAGACCAGACGTCGGCTGACAACCTCGGCGGCTATCCGCTCGTCTCGAATGCCTATCACGCCCAGGTCATCAACTACCTGATGAGCCTGAAGCCGTCCGTGATCCTCTTCGACGTTCCACTTACCTTCGAGACGGCGCCCGATCTAGAAGGGAAAAAGCCGACCGATACCAATGTGCCGTTGGAGCAGGCGCTCAAGGCGGCAGCGAGCAAGTTGGTGGCCGTATGCACTCGGGACCAAAGGCCACTCGCAAGATTCGAGCAAGGCGAGCTGATCGGGGAGCGTGGCTTCGGCGTTCCCGATTCCGCAAACGCGATTCGCGGCGTGCCATTGCGCCCCTCGACGACGTGCGACGAGAACGAAAGCCAGGAACCGGCTTTTCTCCAGGCTCTGCGCATCTCCGAAGGCATCAGTGACGTGCTTGCCACGAATGGATCGCATGCGCAGTTCGGAGCGCACCGCATTCCGTTGGTGAAGAGCCAGATGCTGATCAACTTCACCCTCGGAACGGGGCCGACTTGCACATATGGCCAGATCTTCCAGGGCGGATGCGCACGCCCTGAACTCATCACGGACCACATCGTGATCGTGGGCGCGAAAGTGATCGATGCCGGCGATGTCTACTCCCAACCGGTCGCCTTCAAGCACGACGCGAGCTTCTGTCCGCGCTTGCGGCCGCAGTGCATGCTCGAGACTCAGAACTTCGGTTACCGAATCCAGGCCGACGCCATGAGCACGATCCTGCAGGACCGCTACCTGCAGGTCCAACCCGACGCATCGACAAAGCTGGTCATCCTCCTGCTTGGGATGCTCGTCGGCCTGATCGTCTACTTGCTGTCGTTTCGCCTGGGCATGATCCTGACCGCCTCCATCCTCGCCGTCTATTTCGTGGCCATCTACGGTCTCGGAAAGCTGGGGTACCTCTACGACCCACTGTATGCGCCGCTCGCGATCGTTTTCGGCGCGATCTTCTCCCTCGGCGCACGTTATGTGCTCGAAGAACGTGAGCGCCGGAAGGTCGAGCGAATCTTCGGCCACTACATCGACCCGCGTGTCGCGCAGCAGCTGGCGGCGACGCGATCGGTCGACGACCTCATCTCCAAGGGCGAACGACGCGACATCACAGCTCTCTTCATGGACATTCGGGGCTTCACGTCCATGTCGGAGACGATGCGGGCGGACGAGGTCCTCGCGGTGATCCAGGTTTACCTTGACGACATGAGCAAGTTGATCCTCAAGTGGGACGGGCTCATCGACAAGTACGTCGGCGACGAGATCATGGCCTTGTGGAATGCACCGCTGCCGCAGGCGAACCACGCGCTGCTTGCGGTCCGCTGTGCCTATGACCTCATCAACAACGCCGCAGCCGTGCAGGCAAAGCTGGCCGCGAAAGGATTGCCGCCAATCGGGTGGGGGATCGGGATCAACACCGGTCCCGCTGTCGTCGGCAACATGGGCAGCGAGGACCGCTTGCAGTACACGGCGCTGGGAGACACCATCAACACGGGCGCGCGCTTCTGCAGCGCGGCTCCGGCGTTTCATGTCCTGGTCGGTTGGCCGACATACGAGGCGTGCTCCGACTACATCGCGGTCGACGAGATGCCTGGCCTTCAGCTGAAGGGCAAGTCAGCCGAGACCTTCCGCATCCTCAAGGTCACAGCGATCCGCGAAGACAAGACCTCGCCGTGGGTGCCGATGCCGACAGAGACCGCGACCGCGGCGTACTCAGCCAAGAAAGACCTTTACTCGACCCAGTCAGTCTTCGCGTGAGCCAAGAGATCGGCCGGGCAGCTGAGCTCCTTCGCGGAGCGAGCGCAGGGGTGGCGCTGACCGGCGCGGGCGTCTCCGCGGAGAGCGGCATCCCGACCTTTCGCGGCGAAGGGGGGCTGTGGACCAAATACGACCCCGTGAAGGTCTCGTCCATCGACTCCTTCCTGGCCGATCCGGCCTCGTACTGGCAGGTCTCGAAAGAGCGCGGCAACATCGCCCTGGCAGCCAAGCCCAACCCGGGCCACGATGCCCTCGCCGCGATGGAGATGGCGGGGCGGCTGGTCGCCGTGATCACCCAGAACACCGACGGTCTCCATCAGGCGGCGAGGAGCAAGAGGGTTATCGAGCTGCACGGTTCGGGACGGACCGTCGAGTGCCTCGAGTGCGGAGCCCGGGAGGCTCGCACGGAAGTTCAGGCAAGGCTCGACGTCGAGATGCCGCCGCGGTGCAAGAGTTGCGGAGGCACGTTCCTCAAACCCACGGTCGTCCTGTTCGGCGAGCCGATGCCGGTGGACGCCGTCAACGAAGCCGTGGCGCTGGCCCGCGCGGCGGATGTGATGCTCGTCGTCGGGTCGTCGCTTGTCGTTTATCCGGCCGCCGAGATCCCGCTGATCGCGGTCCGGTCCGGCGCGCGGATGATCGTGGTCAACGCCGAGCCGACGCCGTTCGACGGCTCTGCCGAGATCGTGATCCACGGACGCTCGGGCGAGGTGCTCCCCGAAATCGCGCAACTCATAGGTGCGTGATGCTTCCCGCGACGAAGGCCTCACCTTCGACCAAGAGCTCGCCAAGCGGCCCGATGTCGCGAGCGATTCCTTCTGTGATCTGACCCGCGAGCTCGACCCGGACGCGCCGGCCGAGCGTCGCCGACAGCTCACGCCATCGACCCAGCACGGCATCATGGGGCGCTGCCGTCCAGCGATCGATCTCAATGTGAAGGCGTTCGAGGACCTCATCGCGCGGTTGCTCCAGGCGGGCGGCTCCAGCGGGCGCCCACCAGAGATTGATGCCGATGCCGCAGATCGCCTTTTCCGCATTCGTCTCGACGAGGATGCCACCCAGCTTGCGATCGTCGAGCAGCAGGTCGTTGGGCCATTTCAGGCGCACGTCAGGCCCGCATGCCTGCGCTGCCGCTACGCCGGCGGCCAGGCTCAGCACAGGATTCTTCGCGAGCACGAAAGAGACGAGCAGCGCCGTGCCGGGTGGCGCCTCCCAGCGGCGGTCGAGCCGCCCACGGCCCGCGCTCTGATGGTCGGCGACCACGATTGACCCGACGGGCAGCTCGCGAGCGGTGTCCTGCGTCGAGGTCACCGAACCCACGCGCAGAACTTGCCCCTTACCCACGCTCGGTAAGCTAACCCGCGTGAAGCTGCATCGCGCGATCGTGCTCGTCGTGATGATGCTGATCGCGGTTGGTGCCTTCGTCCTGTTGACTTCGGCGGGGATCGCAAACTTCGACAGTCACAGCCTGATCGCGCTTATGGTCGTCGTGGTTGCGGCGGCGATTGGCGGTGTCGCCTTCAGTTGGAAGCGCTACGGCCGCCGTCCATGAAACCGACGTTACGGCTCGGTTATAAGGCGTCGGCCGAACAGTTCGGTCCGCGCGAGCTCCTCGATTTCGCGGTCGCCGCCGAACACAACGGCTTCGACTCGGTGTTCGTCAGCGACCACTTCCAGCCGTGGCGGCATTCCGACGGACACGCGCCGTTCGCCTTCTCATGGCTCGCGGCGGTTGGCGAGCGCACGAGTCGGGTTGCGTTGGGCACCTCCGTCAACACGCCCACCTTCCGCTACCACCCCGGGATCGTGGCCCAGGCGTTCGGCACCCTGGGCGTGCTGCATCCCGGCCGCATGATCCTCGGCGTCGGCACGGGCGAGCACCTGAACGAGGGCGCTCTCGGTATCCAGTGGCCCGACAATCGCGAGCGATTCGCTCGGCTCCGCGAGGCGGTGCGGCTCATTCGCCAGCTCTGGACCGAGCAGTCGGTGACGTTCGACGGCGAGTACTACCACACCAAGAACGCCACGATCTATGACCGGCCCGGAACACCCATCCCGATCTACGTCAGCGCGGGCGGCCCACAGGTTGCGAAGTACGCCGGTCGTGCCGGGGACGGCCTCATCTGCACCTCCGGAAAAGGAATGGAGCTCTACTCGGAGCAGTTGCTCCCGTCATTCGCCGATGGAGCAAAAGAGTCAGGCCGCGACGGGAACGAGCTCGACAAGATGATCGAGGTCAAGGTGTCCTACGACCCGGATCGCCACCAGGCGATGGAGGACACGAAGATCTGGGCTGCCCTCGCGCTGCCGGCTGAATCGAAGGCGGGTGTCGACGACCCACGCGAGATGGAGCGCCTGGCCAAGACCGTCGCCGACGTCGCTCACCGTCGCTGGCTTGTCGCGAGCGACCCAGAGGAGCACATCGAACAGCTCCGGCCGTATTTCGACCTCGGTTTCAACCATCTCGTCTTTCATGCGCCCGGCGATGCTCAGGCGCACTTCCTCGAGCTCTACGGTTCGCAGATCCTGCCCAGGATTCGCGAGCAATGGTCATGAAGACGTGGGTGGTCGTGCTGATCAAGGACTTCGACACCGCGAAGCAGCGGCTGCAACCGGCGATGGGTGCCAAATCTCGCCGTGCGCTCGCGCGGCGCAACGCTCGGCGAGCGGTCGAGGCGGCCGCCGCTGGGGACCGTGTGTTGGTCGTCGCCGGGGGCGAGGAAGTGGCCGAGATGGCGGCTGCGTGGGGCGCCGAGGTTCTCGTCGAGCCGCGTGAGGAGGGTCAGAACGTGGCCGCGCGGCGCGGGATCAATCGGGCCGTGGAGAAGGGCGCCGAGGCCGTCCTCATCCTTTCGAGCGATCTGCCGCTCGTGACCGTGGATTCAGTTCGCGAGCTGCTAGCTTCCGCTGCCCGGCACGCGTCCCCGGTCGTCGTCGCCGCTCCCGCGATCGGCCGTGGCGGCACTAACGCCCTCTACATCAGACCCCCCGACGCGATCGGCCTCCATTTCGGCGATGACTCGCTCACCAAGTTCCGCGAAGATGCCGAGTCGCGCAGCGTCCCCTTCGTGATCCACCATTCGGACGCGATGGCGCTCGACCTCGACGAACCCTCCGACCTCGCGCGCCTCAGCCGCGCGGTGTGAAGCCAATCGAGCTCATCGGCGTCGAGGGCCTACCCGAAGTCAAGCCCGGAGACGATCTGGGCGAGCTGATCTCAGGCCACTCAACGCTGCGGCCGGGCGATGTGGTTGTCGTCGCCCAGAAGGTCGTCTCGAAGTCCGAAGGCCGCATCGTCCGGCTTGAAGATGTCACAGCGGGTGAAGAGGCCGTGAGGATCGCGGCCCACCTCATCGCGACCCCGGATCCGCGGATGGTGCAGGTCGTGCTCGACGAGAGCGTCCGGGTGCTGCGCTCGGAGCGGGTCTTGATCACAGAGACCCGACAGGGCTACGTCTGCGCCAACGCCGGGGTTGACCACTCCAACACCGGAGCGGGAGTGCTCACCCTTCTTCCCACGGACCCGGACGCCAGCGCCCGCCGGCTGCGGGATCGCCTGAGCGAGCTCACTGGGGTCATCGTGGGAGTCATCGTGTCGGACACGTTCGGGCGGCCGTGGCGGCTGGGCATCGTCAACGTCGCGCTTGGCGTGGCCGGCCTGCCGGCCGCGATCGACCTTCGCGGTACCCCAGACGACGCGGGCCAGCCGCTGCACGCAACCGTGCTTGCCGTAGCGGACGACATCGCCGCCAGCGCGGGCCTGGTGATGGGCAAGACGGCTCGCACGCCGGCGGTCATCGCGCGCGGCCTCGAGCTGAGAGGCAGCGGCACCGGTCAGGACCTCATCAGGCCGTCCGCCGAGGACCTGTTCCGCTGAGGGTCGTCGTTCTCGCCGGAGGCACTGGTGGCGCATTGCTCGCCGCCGGCATCCAGGCCATCGCACCGGAGCACGAGCTGACGGTCGTTGCCAACACGGCCGACGACGACGACTTCTGGGGACTTCGCGTCTGCCCGGATATCGACGCCGTGATCTACCGGCTGGCGGGCCTGTTCAACGACGCGGCGGGTTACGGCGTCAAGGGCGATACCTTCCATGTTCTCGAGGGGCTTACGCGCGCCGGCGAGAACACCTGGTTTCGAATCGGCGATCGCGACCTCGCGACTCACCTCGTGCGCACAGAGATGCTGGGCCGGGGATGCTCGCTGACGGAGACTTCGCTCGAGCTGTGCCGCCGGCTGGGCGCGACCGGGCGCGTGCTTCCGATGACAGACCAGGTGGTTCGCACACGCTTCACCACCGATCAGGGAGAGCTTTCGTTTCAGGAGTATTACGTCCGCGAACGACTCAAGCCCGCCCTCCACTCAATTGCATTCGCCGGGATGGATGAGGCACGCCCCACGGTGGAGGTCTCGGCAGCGCTGCATGAAGCGGACCTCGTCATCATCGGTCCGTCGAACCCGCTGATCTCGATCGCTCCGATCCTCGAGCTGGTGCACGAGTCGCTGCGGCGCGATCGCACTGTGGCCGTGACGCCAATCGTCGGCGGTATCGCGCTGAAGGGTCCGACCGTGGAGATGATGCGCGCGCTCGGCCATGATCCGGATCCGGTCGAGGTCGCGCGGATGTACGGCGACGTGGCGGGAGGGTTCGTGGTCGACCAGCGCGACGACAGCCTTGGGCCGGCGATCGAGGCGCTGGGCTACCGGGTCGTCGTGTGCGACACAGTCATGCGCGACGGCGGCCGCACGCTCGCTCGCGCCGTTCTAGGTGACGTGTGAGTTGGCGACCATGACCAACACGCCGATGAGGACCATGACAAGCCCAACCACGAGCACCGCGTACTGAGCGACGGCCATCACCGTGGCGCTAGAGCGCGTCGCGACCGGCTCTTCGGCATCCAGATTGGGCGCATCACCTGACGCGAGCTGCCACGAACCCGTCGCGCCGGGATCTCGTTTCTTCTTGCCGCTGTCCTGGGCGACAGGCTCTTTGTCCATGCTGACCACCGACCACGATCCGGCGGCCGTTCCGGAGGCCGCGGGCGCAACCGGCTCGAGCTTCGCCACCGGTTCTGCCGCGGGGCTTGGCGCAGGTGTCCACGAGGTGTCGCTCGGGGCGGGCATTGGAGTCGGCTCGGGCGCGGGACGGAATGGTTCGGGCGCGGGCGGCGTGTATGCAGGCTCTGCCGGAGCAGCCGGAAAGTCGAAGCTCGAGGCGGGCGCCGGAGCGCTTGTCGTCTCCCAAGGGGGTGGCGCCGGAGCTTGTGCGGGGCGAGCGGGTGGTGCGGCGGGGGCAGCCGCAGGCGGTGGCTCGTACGCCGGAGTCTCATAGGCGACCGCCTGCTGGACCTGCGTGGGTGCATATGCGCTTGCGGCTGCGGTGGTCTCCTCGGCGGGCCGCTCTGAGCGGCCCCGCGGGGTCAGAGTCCGCTGTCGCGCGGCGCGGACCTTGTGCTCGATCTGCGAACGCCGTGCCGAATACATCGAGCGCTTCTCGACCGACTTCCTCCGCAGCACGAAAAACACCGCCACGATCCCCACGAGGGCGACCAGCGGCCCGGCAACGAGGTACGCCATAGGCGCCGATTATCGGGGATCGGTCCATGTTTACAATCGCCGGAATGGCCCTATACGACCGCATCGAGTCAGAAATGGTCAACGCCCGGAGGCAGCGCGACGAGGTGGCCCTGGGCACGCTTTCGCTCCTCAAGAGTGAACTCGTTCGGGCGAGCAAGGAGGGTGGCGCCTCCGGCCGCATAGATGACGACCTCGTGGTCAGGGTCACTCGCAAGGAAGTCAAAAGACGCGAAGAGGCGATCGAGGTCTACCGGAAGGCCGGCCGCGAGGACTCGGCGCGCCGCGAAGAGGCTGAGATGCTTGTCCTGCGCGATTACCTCCCGGCGTCGCTGAGCGAGGATCAGATCGAAGCGGAAGTCCGAGCAGTCATAGCGGAGGTCAAGCCGGAGGGACCGAGGGGATTTGGACTCGTCATGAAAGCCGCGACCGCTCGCCTGGCCGGACGCGCCGATGGAAACGAGATTGCGAAGGTGACGCGCAGGCTGCTTGGCTCCTAAACGAGAGCCCTCATGGAAGTCGCCGCCGCCACCGCGCGGTGCACGCACCCGGGCCAAGCTGACCGTCGAGCGGCTGAAAGGTCTCTACACCGCAGCGACCGAGCTGTCGCATGAGAATCCGTTTCAGCTGCTGATCGCGACGATTCTTTCCGCGCAAACGACCGATCGCTCGGTCAACCTGGTGACGTCCGAGCTCTTTCGTCGCTATCCAACAGCGCACGACCTTGCGGCAGCGGATCCGTCAGAGGTCGAAAAGCTGATCAAACCAACCGGCTTCTTCCGGTTGAAGACCAGGCGCATCCTCGCCGCGAGCCGTGCCCTGGTCGAGCTGTTCGGGGGTGAGGTCCCGACGACGATGGAGGACATGGTCAAGATTCCTGGGATTGGTCGCAAGACCGCCAACGTGATTCTGGGGGCCGGCTTCGATTCGCCAGGATTCGCGGTCGATACGCACGTGATCCGGCTGACCAACCGGCTCGGGCTGGCGGCGACGCGTGACCCCGTGAAGATCGAGTATCAGGTTTGCGCGATGGTGCCCAAGGAAGAGTGGACGGGGCTATCCCTGCGCCTGATCCTGCACGGCCGGCGCGTGTGCGACGCCAGGCGTCCGCGCTGCGAGGAGTGCGTGCTCAACGACTTCTGTCCCTCGTCCCTGGTGCGGCCTCGTCGACGGCTGCGCAAGGGCCGGCCCATCGGCGAGGCGCCGAATTCCGACATCAGGCTGGCGGGAGCCTGAATCCGACCGGGCACACGAACGTTTGTTCTATTATGGGGGAATGGTCGCTCCCGAACCTCGGCTGGCAGACGTCGACTACCTCGAGATCCAATGCAAGTCGGCACTGAACCCCGTCAAGAACATGGGCTTCGCGTGGTCGCTGAATCCTTACACCGGCTGCGAGCACCGCTGCGCCTTTTGCTACGTCCGGGCGTTCGAGCTCCGCGCCGATCGGCCGCCTGACGACCGCTATGGGCGGACGGTCCGGATCAAGGTCAATGTCGCCTCCGTTCTCCGCGGCGAGCTGTCGCGGAGGTCATGGCGGAAAGAGACCGTAGTCATCGGCGCCGCGACCGATCCCTATCAGCCGGCGGAAGGCCGCTACCGCCTCACCCGGCAATGCCTGCAGACGCTTCGCGACTTCGCCAATCCGGCGGCCATGATCACGCGCGGCCCGATGATCGTCCGCGACATCGATGTGCTGAGCGACCTCGCGCGCCGCGCCGACCTGCACATCACCTTCAGCATCCCGACGCTCGACGCCGACATCTGGCGCAAGACTGAGCCGGGCACCGCCCATCCGAGGCAGCGGCTGCGCGCGATCGAGAAGCTTGTGACAGCGGGCATTGACGTCGGAGTCGGTATGGCGCCCATCCTTCCAGGCCTGTCCGACCGGCCTGAGCTGCTCGAGGAGGTCGTCAAGGCCGCGCGGGCTGCGGGGGCGACCGGACTGTGGGCGGGCATGCTGCACCTCAAGGACGGCACGCGGGAGCACTTCCTCTCGGTTCTCGCGCGCCACTGGCCCGAGCTGCTGCCGCGCTACGAGCAGGCCTACCGCGACCGCGCGTACCTGCCCACTGCCTTCGGCGAGAAGACCATGCGTGAGGTGTCGCGCCTGCGCTCGCATCACGGGGTTTCGGACCGCAGGCGTGTGATCCTCAAACCACCGCCGGAACCCGAACAGCTCTCCCTCCTGAATTAGGATTCAGCGAGAGATGCGTGGCCCAATCGACGTCCTGGTGGGCAAGGTCGGCGGGTTCAAGAAGATGGAGATCGCCCGCCGCACCGTTCCCTGCTACAAGCACGTCATCGAGAACGACGGCGAACAGCTTGCCGTCTGTCTCCTCGTCGACTCCGGCAACCTGTACCGCTTCCCATACGAGACGGCGAAGGGCATCCGCGGCCTGGAGATCAAAGCGCGTTTCCTGCGCGGCGAGATGGAGCATCTGCGTCTCCGCGAGTTTCAACCTGGCCTGTGTCGCTATGTCGAAAGAGCAGACCAGGCCGTCTGAGTCTCTCGTCCAGGACCTGCTCGCGGAGCGTCGCGAGCTGAAGGTCGCCGTCGAACGACTGAAGCTCGAGCTGGCCGACGCACAGGCGAGCGGCGGCGCGCCCAATCCGCGGACGCGCGAGCTGACCGAGCTGAAAGAAGAGGTGGAGAGGCTGCGCTACCAGCTCGCCTCGGCGCGCGCCGAGATCACCCAGCTGCGTGAGGAGCGCGACCACCTACGGGGCGGAATCGAGCGCGCGCTGGACCAGCTGACAGCCGAGCCCTAAAAAATAGGCCCCGCCTACAGGCAGGGCCTATTTGGTAAGTCCGGCTACTTCGCCCAGCCCTCGACCATTGGCACGTACTGGTTGGCCATCTGACCGACCACCGGGAAATTCACACGGCCGCCGTGGGCCTGCAGGGCGAGGATCAAGCCGATCAGCCAGATCACGAACCAGACCACCCACCAGATCAGCGGCAGGAAGCTGAGCACTCCAACCGTGACCAGGGCGAGTACCCAAAGAATGATGTAGATGACGAGCGATGCGCCGTGGATCACCGTAGCCGCGGCTGCGTTGTACTTGACGTCAGGGTCGTCTTTGCCGACGAATAGGAAAATAAGGCTGCCGATCGGCGGGAACAATGCCCACGCGAGGATGGTGTAGAGGTTCTTGTTTCCCCCTGCGGCGCTCGGCATCCCTGGCTGGGGTGCCTGCGGGCCGGGGGGCGGCGGGGGCATCTGCGACATAGATCAATCTCCTCCTGTTGGCTGGCTGCTGCGGGCCCGATTATCAACGTAATCCCTCCAAAACGCCATATCCCAGAGTTCGCGAGGTCTGGTACTGAGGCGGAACTCACTCTGCTAGGCTCGCCACGAGATGGCGGATTCCGGTCAGCCGGACAAATCTTCTTCCCGGCCACCGGTCCCCAAGTGGGCGCCGACGCCTGACGACAAGGACGCGCCGAAGCACTCCGGCGAACCGGCGTCGTCCGCCACGCCCTCGCCGTTCGGCGGTGATTACGCGGCCACCATGCGGTTGATCCCGGTTCCCCCGCCCACGACGCCGCCGCCACCTTTTGGGATCCCCTCTGCGCCCCCGGCGGGGGATCCGACGCCGCCCGAGGTTCCCGGTGAGCGCTACATCGGCAAGTACCGCGTCAAAGGTGAGCTCGGCCGAGGCGGGATGGGTACGGTCTACCTGGCCGAGCAGCCTGGTCTGGGACGCGAGGTCGCGATCAAGGAGCTGATCCAGTCGGCCGATCCGGTCGCTTTGAAACGCTTCATGCAAGAGGCGCAGGTCATGGCACGGACCAGCCATCCGAACCTGGTCCAGGTCCATGACATTGAGCTGCAGGGCAACATCAACTACCTGGTCCTCGAGTTCATCCGAGGCCGCTCCCTGCGGGATTGGATGAACCAGTCCGAGATTGCGCCCCCACAGGTGTTCGCTGTCATGCACGGAATCCTGCAGGCGCTCGACTACGCGCACCGCCACGCGATCGTGCACCGCGACATGAAGCCGGAAAACGTGCTCATCTCGGACGAAGGGACGGTCAAGGTGGCCGACTTCGGGATCGCGCGCCTGCTCGATGACACCGGCGTCGGCGGCACAGCGACCAAGACCGGGACCACGGTGGGAACTCCTCAGTACATGTCCCCGGAGCAGGTGGCCTCGAGCAAGGTCGACGGCCGGAGCGACCTCTATTCGGCCGGGATCATGTTCTACGAGCTCGTGGTCGGGCAGCCTCCGTTCACCGCGTCAGAAGCCGACGGGCCCTTCACGCTCATGGCCAAGCATGTGCAGGCGCCGCCCAAGCCGCCGTCGGTTTTCCGACCCGGTCTCAACCCCGAGCTCGAGCAGGTGATCCTCAAGTCGCTCTCGAAGCGACCCGAGGATAGATTCCAGAGCGGCCACGAATTCGACGAGGCGATGTCGCGGCTGGCCGACCAGATGTGCCCGGGATGGCAGCGAGCCCTGGAGCCGGGCGCTGATCTGTCCAAGATGGTGCCCCGCGCCACGCCCGCGGGCCCACTGCCCTCGACGCCGATCGGGATGGCCATCGCGCAGCCGGGTACCGCGATCCCGCGACCCCACGTCGTCTATAACCCGACGCCTCCCGTGAAGGCGGTCGCCAAGAAGTCGGTGGGGTGCATCAGCGTGGTCGGGATGATGGTGCTGGTCGCCGCCGCTGCCGGCGTTCTAGCGGGAAGCTTGCTGCACTAGTTCGGAGACTACGGCTGGCGCGCAAGCGCGTCCTGCGCCTCCTGACCGAAGAGGATGTCGCTCGAGCCGGATTCCCCCGCCGCGATCACTGTCTGCTGGGTGTACTGGGCGGTGTAGCTGTGATGGGACTGCGTCGCGAGCTGGGTCGGGAACTGCACCCAGGCCGAGTCTGGCGTCTCCCGGATCGCGGTGACGTCGTAGATCCGGAAGGTTTCCGCCGACTTCCCTTTCAGTTGCACCCCTGGGACGAGGTCCACCGCGATGTAGTCGCGGCACATATCGTAGGTTTGCTGGCCGATCAGCACCTGGAACGCCGGCGCGTGGGCGCAGAAACGTGCGGCCGTGTTGACCGTGTCCCCCAGGGCCGTGTACTGGAGGCGGCTGCGCGACCCCATGTTGCCCACGACGGCGGGTCCGGTGTTGATGCCGATTCCGTAGCGGATCGGGGGAAGGCCTTTGGCGAGCAGCCTTTCCTGCAGCTCATGCGCGCGGTTGATGCAGTCATACGCGCACCGGATGGCGAGCAGGGCGTGATTTTCCTGCAGCCGGGGCGCGTTCCAGAACGCCATGATCTCGTCCCCGACGTACTTGTCGATGGTGCCGTCCCAGGTAAAGATGATGCCGCTCAGGTGGTCGAGGTACATCTGCACCACCTCGGTCACATCGCTGGCGGCCATCGACTCGGACATCGACGTGAAGCCGCGGATGTCGACGAAGAACAGCGAGATGTCACGGCGCTCGCCTCCGCGCATGATGTCGGCAACTCCGCCGCGGGTCTTGGCCAGCTGGGTGACGATCTCGGGTTTCAGGTAGTGCCCGAACAGTGCTGTGACCTTGCGCTTCTCGCGGTCCTCGTAGAGGAAGCGATACGCCGTCACGCCGGAATACGTCAGCGCGATGGCGAGCCAGGGGTGGAACAGGTCGGGCACCCAGTTCTGGAAGGTCGCGAGAGCCGACATCCCGAACGTGAACAGCACCAACGCGACAACGGTGCCGATCAATCCCCAGAGCACTGTGACGCGCGCAACGCCGACGGCTGTCGCCAAACCCAGGAGAAGGATCAGCACGAAAAGGACCCACGGCGGCTCGGCGGTCAGAAAGCGCGAGGGATTCGGCGGCAGCGGAACCGCGTTGAGCAACATCTGGATGACGTTGGCGTGGATCTCGACACCGGCCATCGCGCGGGTCGTCGCACCGAAGCTCGTGGTGGCGAGCTGCTCGTCATTGACCCCGGTGAGGTCGTACGCGCCGATGAGCACGATTTTGTCCTGGAAGAAGTCCGCGGGCACGCTGCCATCAAGGACCTTGCTGAAGCTGACGTAGTGGCCGAAATCCTTGAAGTTGCCCGGCGGGCCCGAGTAGTTGATCAGGATCGCCCCGGATCCGTCGACGGGAGTGCTCCATGCCGTGCCGAAGGTCGCAACCCCGCCCGCCACCACGACATCGGGCGCGGTGTGAAAATCGGCGCCGAACTGGCCGATGCGGTAGGTCGCCACGCCGAAGCTGTCCATCACCGGCGTGCTGCACGTGTGCCGCGCGAAGCACAGTGGCTGGACCGCCATTGCGATGCGCCTGACCACTCCGTCGCGATCTTGGGACAGGTCCGGTGAGGCGAGCACGACGTTGGGCAGGGGTTGCTGACATGGGCCGTCAAGCGGGCCGTCAGCGTCGAGGCAGCGGAAGGCTTTGATCGGGATCTCGTCAACCACGCCGCCCTGGACCATCTTTCCGATGCCCGGGTCGAATTGACCTGCCCCGTAGGCAAGGACAACAGGCGTCTTGGTGGCGACCAGGGCCTTCCGGAAGGCGTCGTCGCCGGTTCCCTGGTCGGGGAACGAGATGTCGAAGCCGACCACGGTGGCGCCATCCTTTTGCAGGACCTCGAGGACCTGCGCGTACTTGTCACGCGAGATCGGGTAGTGGCCCAGTTTCTGCATGCTCTCGTTGTCGATCCCGACGATGACCACGTCGTTTCTCGGCCGGCCCGGGTCGTAGGAGGCCGTGAATCGGTCTTCCGGATGAACTGAGATGTTCGCCAGGCAACCATTGACCCCGGCGTCGCAGGTGAGCTGCTGTGTGTAGAGGAAGTACATGGCACCGGTCAGGACAATCGCGATCAGGACCGCGACGGCGGTGCGATATGTGTACCAGTAGCGGATGTAGCGGCCCAAGGGCGGGTCGGATCATATAGCCGATGACAGTCACTTGCGGCATCGCCGGCTGGGTCGACAAGTCCCTTATCGACTCCAAGCTTTTCTACCCCCTGTCAGTCAAGGCCTCGGGCGACCGCCTGCGCTTCTACGCGAGCCAGTTTTCGCTCGTGGAGGTCGACTCGACCTACTACGGCATCCCCAAACCGGACAGCGCCCTAGCCTGGGCCGCCCAGACCCCAGACGGCTTCACGTTTGACGTCAAGTCGTTTTCACTTTTCACAAACCACCCGACCAAGCCGATGTCCCTCCCGCCCGACATTCGGGAACGCCTGCCGGCCAAGGTTCGCGAGAAAAACGTCTACCTGGAGCACATGCCGGACGAGCTCCTGGACGAGGCGTGGGACCGCTTTCGGGAGGCGATCGAGCCGCTCCGAGCGGCCGGAAAGCTTGGTGCGGTGTTCTTCCAATTTCCGCCCTGGTTCCTCCCTTCGTCGCGCTCGCTCGCCTACCTGGAGCAGGTGCAGGAGAGGATGTTCGGGTTCCAGATCGCCGTCGAGTTCCGCAAGCCGGAATGGCTGGACGGGCGGCACAAGGACGGCACCCTCGCCTTCCTTCGGAGTCGCGACATACCCTACGTTGCCGTCGACGTCCCCCAGGGCCACCCCACGAGCATGCCGTCGGTTGCCGAGGTGACTTCCTCGAAGCTCTCAGTCGTGCGATTCCATGGGCGCAACCACGAAACGTGGGACCTGCGGGGCGTGCCACCCAACGTCCGGTTTCGCTACGACTACACCGACGAGGAGTTGGGAGAGTGGGTGCCGCGCATCAAGGAGATGGAGAGGTCCGCAGGGCGGGTGCATGCCCTGATGAACAACAACTACTCCAACTACTCCGTGAAGAACGCCGAGCAACTCCAGAAGTTGCTCGAGGCCTGGCAGAAATAGCCCCTAATCTAGGGGTGCATGAATGAGGCCTTGCTGGTCCTCTACCGGCACAAGACGTGGGCAACGCTCGCGCTGATCGACTTCTGCAAGGGCGTCGACGACGCCGTGCTTGACGCGACGACACCAGGCACGTACGGCACGATCCGCGACACGCTTCGCCACCTGGTGCGCTCGGAAGAGGGATACCTGGCGAGGGTGACCGGCAAGCGGCACTCCGAGCCGCTCGGCGACCAACCCGTTTCGCTGGACGAGCTTGGCGAGCGCATCCGCCGCATGGGTCCGCATTGGGAAGCGGCCGCCCAAGACCCCGACCTCGCCAGGCGCAGGGTGACCACAGACGACGGCTGGCGCCTCGCCGGCGGGGTCGTGATGGCGCAGGCGATCCATCACGCCGACGACCACCGAACACATGTGATGTCGGTGCTGAGCGCGCACGGCGTGGAGGGCCCGGACCTCGACATCTGGTGCTATGCCGATGAGAACGGCGAGGTGCAGCACGTTCCGGTGGCGCAGTCGGAATGAAGGCGCTGACCTTTCAGGGCGAGGGCGATGTCAAGGTCCGCGAGGTCCCCAAGCCATCGGTCGCATCGTCAAATGACGCGTTGATCAAGGTCACCTTGGGTGCCGTTTGCGGGTCCGACCTGCACATCCTGCACGGCCATACGCCAATGAATCCAGGCACCATCCTCGGTCACGAGTTCGTCGGCGTGGTGGAAGAAATCGGGCCGGAAGTGAAGCGCTTCAAGCCAGGCGACCACGTGGTGTCGAGCTTCTTCACATCATGCGGCCACTGCGCGCTCTGCCGGAAGGGTTGGTTCAACCAGTGCGTCGACAAGGGCACGTTCGGGCACGGGGACTACTTCGGCGGCCTCGGCGGCGGCCAGGCGGAGTATGTCGTCGTGCCAAACGCCGACCACACCATGGAGACCATTCCGGACGGGATCCGCGATGACCAGGCGATCTTCGTCGGCGACATCCTCTCGACCGGCTTTTTCGGCGCTGAGCGCGCTGAGATCACGCCGGGGGATGTCGTGGCGATAGTCGGCGCCGGCCCGGTCGGGCTGATGGCGACGATGTGCGCGCAGCTGTTCGGACCCGCGAAGGTCTTTGTCATCGACATGGTCGATGCCCGGCTCGAGATCGCGCAAGAGCTGGGCGGCATCCCCATCAACGCCAAGGAAGTTCATCCCGTGGGCGCGATCGAGAGTGCCACGGGCGGCATCGGCGCCGATTCCAGCATCGAATGTGTGGGGCTCATCTCCGCGATCGACACCGCCATCCATTGCGTCCGCGGTGGTGGAACCATCTCCGTGGTCGGCGTGCCCAGCGCCGTGCAGGCCGACTTTCCCTACCTGCGGATGTGGCTCAAGTCGCTCACGTTTCGCGCGGGCTGGTGCAACGTCCAGGCCTACATGCGGCCACTGCTGGACCTGATCGCCGCGGGCCGGCTGCGCCCGGAAAAGATCATCAGCCACCGGATGAAGCTGGAGCAGGCCGAGGAGGCCTATCGAATCTTCGACGCGCGCGAAGCGACGAAGATCGTCCTCACCCCATAAGGCGCGGGGGAGGCAGGCCTCCCCCGCGGTACCCCCTCCATTGGATGCCATGTCTGGTGGCGTTTGGAGGTACGCACTTGGAGACGGCCGGAGTAAATCCGGCCTACATCCCCACCTCGCCAGCCATGGAGTCGAGCGCTAGCAGGTAGCCCTTCGCCCGCTCGGCTAGGGGGTAGCGGTTCTCCAGCTCGTGGAAGGCCGGCCCGTGGTCGCTGTGCACCAGATGCGCGAGCTCGTGCATGAGCAGGTAGTCGAGCACCCAGTCCGGCAGCGAAGCGGCGCGTTTGGCGATACGAATCGCGCCTGCTGTGAACGTGCACGAGCCCCACAGCCGGTCCATCTCGGCAAATCCGATCGACGTCCACCGAACCGAGGCGTCGAAGTGGCGCTGGTTGAGCCGGGTGGCACGCTCGAGCAGCCGGTGGTCGGATGGCCGCGAGCGTTCGACACGCCGCGCGAGGCGCCGGCTCATGACCTCGGCCCAGTGCTCGCGCTCCGAGTAAGGCATGGTCGATGGGACGAGCAGCTCGAGCACCCCCGATCGCATGCGGGCGGTCACAGTACGTCGCCGCTTGCGCGAGGTGATGACGCGGACCGGTGGTCGTAAAGATTCTGTGTCTGGTTCCAGGATGCAGTGCTCCGTCGTGTGCTGGCGCTGGCGCGATTCTAGCGGCGTAGGATTGCCGCGCAACAGACGTGCCTAGAAGCCTCGTTCTCGGAAACGGCAACTCGCTTGTCGGGTTCGATGCGACGTACTCGGTTCGCGATATCTACTACCCGCGCGTCGGCGACGCGAATCACACGATGGGCAACGTCTGCCACGTTGGCTTCTTCGTCGACGGCCGTTTCGCGTGGCTTGAAGATGGGGCGTGGCAGCGCCAGCTCGCATACGTCGAGGACTCGCTCGTCAGCGACGTGACGCTGAGCCATCCGGGACTCGGCATCACGGTCAACTTCGAGGACTACATCGACCTCGCCCGCAACTGGTTCATCCGCAACGTGTCGCTGACCTCGGCGGCCGGCTTCAAGATCGGAACAGCCTTCTTCCATTACGACTGGTACATCGAAGGCTCGGACATCGGCAACACGGTCCTCTACGAGCCGCGCCACCGCGCGGTCATCGCCTATAAGGCGAACCGCTACTTCCTGATCGGCGGCCAGTCGGGCCCCGACTACGGCATCACGAGCTGGGCCAATGGCAAGAAGGGCAGCGGCGCGGCCGGCACGTGGGTGGACGCGGAGGATGGGGCCCTCGGCAAGCACCCAATCGAACAGGGCTCGGTTGACTGCACCGTCGGGTTCGATGTTGGCCCCGCCGCGCCCAACGAACCGCGGACGCTCAGCCACTGGCTGTGCATGGGTACGCGTCTAAGCGAAGTCACCACCTACGGGCAGGACCTGATCACCTCGCGTGGACCGGACACATATCTCGGCCGCACTCGCACCTACTGGCAGGTCTGGTCGGAGAAGGACCACCGCCATATCGATGAGGAGCTTGGCGCGGACGCCTCCAAGCTGTACCGGCGCAGCGTCTTGACCGCGCGGACGCACGTCGACAACCGAGGCGCCGTGATCGCCTCCACAGATTTCGACATCACGAAATTCGCGCGCGACACCTACGCCTACGCATGGCCGCGTGACGGCGCGATCGTCGCCAACGCGCTCGACCGCGCGGGTCATGAAGACGCGACGCGACAGTTCTTTCTCTTCTGCCAGCAGTGCCTTGTCGAGGAAGGATTCTTCCTGCACAAGTACACGCCGTATGGGCAGCCGGGCAGCTCGTGGCTGCCGTGGGTCGACTCACATGGCGCTCGCACGTTGCCGGTGCAGGAGGACGAAACGGGGCTTGTCCTTTGGTCGTTGTGGCAGCACTACCGCATCCACCGCAACCTGGACTTTGTCGTCGGCCTCTATTCGACGCTCATCGTCCCCGCCGCGGACTGGATGGTCAGCTACGTCGACGAACGGAACGGGCTCCCCATGCCTTCATGGGACCTGTGGGAGGAGCGGTGGGGCGTGCACGCGTTCACCGTCGGTTCGGTCTGGGGCGGTCTCGAGGCCGCGCGCAGCTTCGCGGACCTGTTCGGCGACGGCAAGGC
>DASPYE010000031.1:0-7633 GCA_035636935.1 Candidatus Dormiibacterota bacterium
AGCGCAGCTGTCGGTCATCGAACCTGTCGGGTACCTGGAGATGCTCGTTCTGGAGGAGAACGCGCAGGCCATCCTCACCGACTCAGGTGGCGTGCAGAAGGAGGCCTACTTTGCGGGCCGGCCGTGCATCACCCTGCGCGACACCACGGAGTGGACGGAGACCGTGACCGCCGGCTGGAATGTGCTGGTGGGGGCTGATCCTGGCCGGATCATGGAAGCCATCCACCACTTCCGACCCGAGGGAAGCCGTCCTGATCTGTATGGAGATGGCCATGCAGCCGGCCGCGTAGTTGCGGCGCTCACAAAGGCCTGAAGTGGACGCGCTCATCCAGATGGCGTCGCCGGAAATCGGAGACGAGGAAAAGCGGGCGGTCCTCGAGGTGTTGGACAGCGGGCACCTCGCGCAAGGGCCTGTGGTCGAGGACTTCGAGCGCAAGTTCGCCGCGTGGTGCGGCGCGAAACATGCGATCGCCGTCAACTCTGGCACCGCGGCGCTGCACCTCCTGATGCTCGCCCATCGAATCAAAGAAGACGACGAGGTCATCACGCCGGCGTTCACGTTCGTGGCATCGGCCAACGCCGCCCGTTTCGTCGGCGCCCGCCCGGTGTTCGTCGACATCGAGAGCGAGACGTACTGCATCGACCCCGCGAAGGTCGAGGCCGCGATCACACCGAAGACCCGCGCCGTGCTCGCGGTGGATCTTTACGGGCACCCGGCCGCGATTCCTGAGCTGGACCAGATCGCCCGCAAGCATGGCCTGGTGCTCATCGAGGACGCGTGCCAGGCGCACGGCGCCGCGATCGGGGATCGCAAGACCGGAGCGTTGGGGGCCACCGCGACGTTTTCGTTTTATCCGACCAAGAACATGACGACCGCTGAAGGAGGCATGGTCACCACCTCGGACGACGGCATCGCGTCGGCTGTGAGGGCGTTGCGACAGCACGGCGCGCGTGAGCGCTATCACCACGAGGTGCTCGGCTACAACTTTCGGATGACCGACATCGCCGCCGCGATCGGGCGTGCCCAACTGGCCAAGCTCGATCGGTTGAACGAGGCGCGGCGGCGCAACGCGTCTGTGCTCGATGAGGGCCTGGCCGGAACGCCGGGCGTTGTTTTGCCGAGGGAGCGTGCGGGTTGCCGGCATGTGTACCACCAGTACACGATCGCCATTGCGGGCGATCGCAAGCGATTCCAGCAGCGGCTGACCGATCGCGGGATTGGCACCGCGATCCACTACGAGGTCCCCGTGTACCGGCAGCCACTCTACACGGCCATCGGATACGGGAGGGTCTCGTTGCCGGCGACCGAAGCGGCCGCGGCGACGGTGTTGTCGCTCCCGGTCCATCCGAGACTCACCGATGGCGACCTCGACCACATCGTCGAGAGCGTGCGCGAGGCGGCGTTGGCGGCATGATTCGCGTCGCCGTCATCGGCATTGGTGCGATGGGACGCAATCACGTTCGGGTCCTGACCGACCTCGAGGGGGTCAAGCTGGCCGCCGTCTGCGACACCGATTCCGAGGCGGTGGAATCGGTGGGACAGAAGCACGATGTGCCCGCCTACACGTCCTGGGACGAGATGCTGGAGCGGGAAACCCTCGATGCGGTCGTGGTGGCGGTGCCGACGAGATTTCACCTCGAAGCGGCACTTGCGGTTCTGGCTCGCGGGCGTCACGTGCTGGTCGAGAAGCCCATAGCGAGCGATCTCGAGGAGGGGCGCAGACTCGTTGATTCGGCGCGGCGAGCGAACAAGGTGCTTGCCGTCGGTCACATCGAGCGGTTCAACCCGGCGGTTCGCGAGCTGAAACAGCGAGTCGCGCGCGGAGAGATCGGCAGGATGTTTCAACTCCAGGCGCGCCGCGAGGGACCATTTCCGGCACGGATCCGCGACGTGGGCGTGGTCATCGACCTCGCGACCCACGACATCGATGTGATCGACAGCACAGTCGGCTCTCGTGTGCAGCGGCTGTATGCGGAAACGGAACGGCGCATCCATACCGAGCGTGAAGACATCCTCAACGCCCTGCTCAAATTCGACACAGGTGCTCTCGGAGTCCTGCAGGTGAACTGGTTGACGCCCACGAAGATTCGCGAGCTAAGCGTGCTGGGCGAGCGTGGGATGTTCGTCTGCGACTACCTGAGCCAGGACCTGATGTATTACAAGAACGCGGAGTTTCCGCCGCCGACCGACGCGCGGCGTCACGCAAGAGCGGTCGCGGAGGGCGAGGCGATCAGGTTCCCCATCGCGCAGACTGAGCCGCTCAGGCTCGAGCTGCAGGCGTTCCTGGACGCGGTTCGGGGTGAGCGCGAGATCGAGGTCGACGGTGAAGCAGGTCTCCGCGCGCTCCACCTCGCGCTCGCGCTGGTTCACTCCGCCAACGAATCCAAGGTGCTGGACGCACGGGAGCTGGACATGCTCTGGCGCGGCCACGGACCGGGCGGCAAACAGGCCGCCTAAGCAGCCCGGCGGCGCTGCTTGAGCGAGACCGAGACGAGAGCGAACGCTTCGAGCGCGGCCAGGATCCAGAACTCCACACTGAGATCGTTTTTCCAGTACGGCGAGTCGACAAGCCCGTGGACGAGGAGCATCGCGAACGCGGTGCCGGTGCCCCAGAGAATGGGCTTGTAGATCCCTGACGACCTGGACAGCGCGCGCCACGGCGCGATCAGCAGCATAGCGAAAAGCCACGTGAAAGCCACCAACCCGAGCAGCCCGAGCTCGGTCCAGGTCGTGAGGAAGATGTTGTGCGGGTAGGGCTCGGGCCGAAGATTGCGATCGGCCAGCCGGTACGGCGCCATCGTGGACTGGTAGGCGTTGAGCCCCGCACCCAGCACCGGGTGGTCGTGGAGCATACGAAACGTCGCGGCCCAGATGCGGCCTCGGTTCTCGAGGGTCCCGTAGGTCGGTGAGGTTGTGTCTTCCACGCGTGTGCTGATGATGGGCAGCGCAAGGACCGCCAACACCCCGACGGCTGAGGCTCCGATCATCGCAAGCCGCAAGCGCAGGTTGGTGGCTGTCACGATCGCGATTCCGGCCAACGCCGCCAGCGAGACAAGCCCGCCGCGTGACAGTGTCGCAAGCTCGGCGACCAACACAATCGCAAAGATGGCGATGGCCGCGTTGCGCCGGCGGCCGAACAGCGCAAAGCCGGCCGCCATCGCGATCACCGGCTCGAGGTAGATGGCTACCGAGTTGGGATTGATACCCAGCGCAGCCACCGCGTGGCCCGGATTGAGCGAGTGAGTGACGACCGCGTACGCGACTGTGAGGATCTCGACGCCTGAGAAAACGATTGCCCCGACGGCCCATGCGGCGAGCAACGACTCGACAACCGCAACCGAGTCAAGGATCGCGACCGCGACGTAGTAGAGGGCGACAGGTTCCAGAAGGTAGGCACGGTAGATGCCCAGCGCTCCCCGGTGGTCTGGGGCGGCGAACACCGCCACCGCTCCGGCGACGAGAAACAGCGCTATTGGCACTTCGAGGCCCGTGCGACGCGGCAGCGGTGCGCGCTCGATGACCAACGTGATCGCGTACAAGCAGATCGTCAGCAAGATCAGGGTCTCGAGGAGCGTGGTGGGGATGGGGCCAAGGCGCCACCGCAGGACATAGAGCGGCGCGGCGGCCACCGTCAGCGCCATGGACCATCGAGTCAGCCGCAGCAGCGGAACCCCGGTGCGCAGGCCACCGCGAATTTGGCCCAAGCTAAGATTCGCGCGCATGCCTTCTCGAAACCTCCCAAGTCGAACGCTTTATCAGGGTCGAGATCGCGCGGCTGCTCGCTCGTTTCTTCACGCCATCGGGCTCACTTCGGACGACATCAACAAGCCGTTTGTCGGGGTCTCGAACTGCTGGCTCGAGACGATGCCCTGCAACTTCGGCCTGCGCGAGCTGGCGGCGCCATTGAAAGCCGGCATCCGCGCCGCCGGTGCAAACCCGATGGAGTTCAACACGATCGCGATCTCGGATGGGATCACGATGGGAACGGAAGGCATGAAGACCTCGCTGGTCAGCCGCGAGGTGATCGCCGATTCCATCGAGCTCGTGTCGCGGGGTCACATGTTCGATGCCCTGATAACGCTCTGCGCGTGCGACAAGACGATTCCAGCTTCCGCGATCGCCTTGGCCCGACTCGACCGGCCCGGTTTCCTCCTCTATGGGGGATCCATCATGGCCGGCTCGTGGCGCGGCAAGCAGGTCGCGGTGGGCGATGTATACGAGGCGATCGGGGCGGCCGCCGCGGGCAAGATCTCCGACGCAGACCTCGCGGAGCTGGAGGCGGTCGCGTGCCCAGGAGCGGGAGCATGTGGCGGCCAGTACACGGCCAACACGATGTCGATGGTGATGGAGGTCATCGGCCTCTCGCCTGTCGGCTTCAACTCGATCCCGCAGATGGATCCCGAGAAGCACCGGGCGGCCGAGCGTGTCGGCGCGCTTGCGCTGGAGGTGCTGGACGCGGATCGGCGTCCTTCGCAGATCCTCACCCGGCGGGCGTTCGACAATGCGATCGCGGCTGTGGCGGCGAGCGGCGGCTCGACCAACGCCGTCCTGCATCTGCTCGCACTCGCGCGAGAGGTCGGCGTCGAGCTTGCGATCGAAGACATCGACCGGATCAGTCGCCGCACGCCATTGTTGTGCGACCTCAAACCAGGCGGTCGGTTCGCCGCCGTCGAGCTGCACCGAGCCGGCGGGATCGCGGTGCTGACTCAGCGCCTGATCGAAGGCGGTTACGTGGACGGCGACGCGCTGACGGTCACGGGCCGCACGCTGGGCGAGGAGTCCGAATCGGTGCGCGAGACCTCAGGACAGGAGGTGGTCGTCCCGCTCTCCAGCCCGCTGCGAACCGAGGGCGGCCTGGTCGTCCTGAAGGGCAACCTCGCACCTGAGGGCGCGGTGACCAAGATCACGCAGCACACGCCGACCTCGCACCGGGGACCGGCCCGCGTCTTCAACCGCGAGGAGGACGCGTTCGCGGCGGTCTACGCGGGGCGTATCAAACCGGGCGACACGGTGGTCATCCGATACGAGGGCCCGAAGGGTGGGCCCGGCATGCGCGAGATGCTGCAGGTCACGGCCGCGATCGTCGGCGAAGGACTCGGCGACTCGGTGGCGATGGTGACCGATGGCAGGTTCTCGGGCGCCACCCGTGGCTTGATGCTGGGTCACGTCGCGCCGGAAGCCGCAGTCGGCGGGCCGCTGGCGGCCCTTGAGGACGGCGACATCATCGAGATCGATGTCGACGCGCGAAGGCTGGCGGTCGAGAACGTCGACATCGCCGCCAGGCTCAAGGATTGGTCGCCGCCCGAGCCCCACTATCGAAAAGGTGTGCTCGCTCGCTACGCGCTGCTGGTCGGCTCCGCCTCGGAAGGGGCGATGCTCAAGCCTTAGGCTTTCGCGCGAGCGCCGGCAGTCGCAACTACTTGACGGTGGGGAGCCACTCCGCGCGAGTCTTTTCGTAGGCGGCGATGTCTCGGTCGTGCCGCTCGACCAGGGCGATGTCATCGAGCCCCTGCAGCAGGCACTCACGGGCGAATGGGTCGATCTCGAAGCGATAGTTGAACCCGTCTCCGCGGACCTGCTGCGCTTCAAGGTCGACGACGACTTCCACGGTCGAGTCCTCCGATACCAGGTCGATCAGATGCCTGACCTGGGACGCCGGGAGCGTGACGGCGAGCAGACCGGTCTTGTAGCAGTTGGCGCGAAAGATGTCGGCGAAGCTCGGGGCAATGATCGCCTTGAAGCCGAAGTCGCGCAGCGCCCAAGGCGCGTGCTCGCGTGAGGAGCCGCATCCAAAGTTCGCGCCGGCCACCAGGACCGAAGCCCCCGCGTACTCGGGCCGGTCCAGGACGAAGTTGCCGCGCGCCCGCCAGTCATAGAAGAGAAACGGCCCGTAACCGGTGCGCTCGATCCGTTTCAAGAACTGCTTGGGGATGATCTGGTCGGTGTCGACGTCAGCCAGGTCGAGCGGAGCCATGCGCCCCGCGGCGCGCTTCACAGGTTCCATCTACATGAGCTCCCGCACGTCGACGAGGTGGCCGGTCAACGCCGCGGCCGCGGCCATCGGCGGGCTCATCAGGTGAGTCCTTCCGCCTGAACCCTGCCTGCCCTCGAAGTTCCGGTTCGACGTCGAGGCGCACCGCTCGCCCGGCGCGAGGATGTCCGGGTTCATGCCGAGGCACATCGAGCAGCCTGCGTTCCGCCACTCAAAGCCCGCGGCCTTGAACAGCGCGTCGAGTCCCTCGTCCTCCGCCGCGCGCTTGACGGACGTCGAGCCTGGCACCACCATGGCGCGGACCTTGGGATGGACGTGGCGGCCCTGGATGACGCTCGCCGCTGCGCGGAGGTCTTCCAGACGCGCGTTCGTGCAGGAGCCGATGAAGACACGGTCGATCACGATGTCAGCCAGGGCGATGCCCGGCTTCAGGTCCATGTAGCGGAGGGCTCGCTCGTCGGTCTCGGAGAGGGGGACGGGCACGCGACCCGTAACCGAAACCACCTGCGCCGGCGTTGTTCCCCACGTGACATGGGGTTCCAGCGCAGAAGCATCGATATCGATCTGACCGTCGAACGACGCGTCATCGTCTGACCTAAGCGTCCGCCACTGATCGAGCGCCTGCTCCCACGCAGCGTGTCTTGGCGCATGCGGCCTTCCTTCGACGTAGGCGAAGGTGGTGTCGTCGGGCGCGACCATGCCCGCCTTGGCGCCCCACTCGATGGACATGTTGCAGACCGTCATCCGGCCTTCCATCGACAGCCCCTGGATGGCGGGTCCGCGGTACTCGACCAGGTGACCCTGGCCCGCCGAGGTGCCGGTGCGGCCGATCAACCCGAGCACGATGTCCTTGGCCGTGACGCCGATCGGCAGCGAACCGGTGACATTCACCGCCAGGTCGCCCTGCCGCTTCTGGGGAAGGCATTGGGTGGCCAGGACGACCTCCACCTCCGAGGTGCCGATGCCGAAGGCCAGGGCGCCGAAGGCACCGTGGGTCGAGGTATGGGAGTCGCCGCAGACGATCAGCATCCCGGGCTGCGTCAGCCCGAGCTCCGGTCCGATCACGTGCACGATTCCCTGGCGGCGGCTGCCGATCTGATGCAGGGGGATAGCCTCCCGCCGGCAGTTCTCGGCCAGGACCTCCATCTGCTTGCGGGAGAGCTCGTCCGCCGCACGCAGGCCGCCCCGCGTGGGTACGTTGTGATCCATGGTCGCCACAGTCAGATCGGGACGCCGGACCTTGCGTCCGGCCAGGCGGAGCCCTTCGAACGCCTGGGGCGAGGTGACCTCGTGGACGAGATGGAGGTCGACGAAGAGGAGGTCGGGCTCGCCCTGTGCAGAACGGACCACATGTGCGTCCCATAGCTTCTTCGCCAGCGTCTTTGGCATCGGGAACGACAACTCTACGGTCCGTCAGACGGGGAAATTTGTGCCCTGGCCACAACCCTAACCGCCTGTCCGCTCGTTAACATGCACGTTCACACATGAGTCAGTCCTCCCGCGTCAGCCTCCTGGTACTTGGACTCCTGGGCCTTATTGGCATCCAAACGGGGGCACGCGCGAGCTAACAGACCGCCAGATAGATCGCAAAAGCCCCCGACCGAAAGGCGGGGGCTTCTTCATTTCTCGACCGGATTCTC
>DASPYE010000032.1:0-21504 GCA_035636935.1 Candidatus Dormiibacterota bacterium
CGTCGTCGGCTCGGCGATCGTCGGCCAGACGGTCCTCGGCATGGCGCTGGCCATCCTCCTGCGCAACGCGCTCGTCTCCGTCCGGGCCGTGATCGGGTCGATCGTCATCGTCGCCTGGGTCCTGCCGGAGATCACGGTCGCCCTGGTCTGGTATGCGTTTTCTCAAGCCGGCGGCACGCTCTCCATCCTGCTGGGCCACACCGACACGAACTTCCTGGTCGCCGTGCCGATGCTGATCGTCTCGCTGGCCAACCTTTGGCGCAACGTCGCCTTCTCGATGCTCGTCTTCTCGGCCGGCCTCCGCAACCTGCCGACGGAGGTGCTCGAGGCGGCCGAGGTCGAGGGCGCCTCCGCATGGCGCCGCTATCGCATGGTGGTCCTGCCCCTGCTCAAGCCGACGATCGTGACGAATCTGCTGCTGGTCACGATTCTCAACCTGTCCGAGTTCACGCTCATCTACGCGATGACGCAGGGCGGGCCGGGCATCGAGACCATGACGCTTCCGCTGTACGTCTACCAGGAGGCGTTCGTGTTCCACCAGCTCGGATACGGGACCGCCATCTCGCTGGTGCTGGTGCTCATCGGCGCGGTGTTCTCGCTCCTGTTCGTCCGCGCCTCGAGGAGTCAGGTGTGAGCGCGGTGGAGGCAAGCCGGGCGGGTGCGGAAAGGCTGATCGTCGTCCCGTACAGCCGTGTTTCACCGGCGGCGGTGGCGACCAACATGATCCTGATCCTCCTCGGCTGCTTCTTCGTGCTGCCGATGCTCTGGATGGTGTTCGCGTCCATCGACTCGAACCCCGACTGGGCGATCAAGCTCCCGTCGCCAACGCTGGCCAACTTTACGGACGTGCTCGGCCGCGCCGACGCGATCAGCTCGTTCCGCAGCAGCCTGATCCTGGCCGGCACGACGACCGTCGTCACGACAGTGCTCGCCGTGCTCGCCGCCTATCCGCTCTCGCGCATGCACATCCCGTTCAAGCGCGCGTTCATGCTGGCGATCCTCTTCGCGTCGGGCCTTCCGGTTTCGATGCTGATCGTGCCCGTCTACCAGATGTACGTGACATTCGGCTGGCTCGACTCGCTGTACACCACGGCGCTCTTTCTCGCTGCCAGCTCGCTGCCGTTCGCGATCTGGCTGATGAAGAACTTCATCGACGCGGTGCCTGTGGAGCTCGAACAAGCCGCGGCGATCGACGGCGCGAGCACGACTCGCATCTTGCGCGAGCTCGTGCTGCCGTTGACGCTGCCGGGCATCGCGGTGACCGCGATCTACACCTTCATCAACGCCTGGGGCGCCTTCATCATCCCCTTCGTGCTGACGTACAGCCCCGAAAACCAGCCGGGCCCGGTCGAGATCTACAACTTCATGGGCTCGCACGGACTTTTCAAGTTCGGCGACCTGGCTGTCTTCTCGCTGTTGTTCTCGGTGCCCGTGATCGTGCTGTACCTGTTCATGTCGCGCTATTTCAGCGGCGCCTTCAACTTCGGCGGCGCGGTGAAGTAGATGCTCAGCGAAGTGCGCTTCGAGGGCGTGCACAAGATCTTCGGCAGCGAGACCGCCGTCGAGGACCTGAACCTCAGGGTGAACGCGGGCGAGTTCCTCGTCCTGGTCGGCCCGTCTGGCTGCGGCAAGACGACCACTCTGCGCATGCTGGCGGGCCTGGAACGCCCCTCCTACGGGCGAATTCTGATCAGCGACAGGCTTGTCAACAATGTCTCGCCGCGGTTTCGTGACGTGGCGATGGTCTTCCAGAGCTACGCGCTCTACCCGCACATGAACGTGTACGACAACCTCGCGTTCGGCATGCGTGCGAGGGGTGCGACACGCGGTGTCATCGCGGAGCGCGTCAAGGAGACCGCCGATGTGCTCGGCCTCTCGCAATTGATGAAGCGCCGGCCGTCTGAGCTCTCTGGGGGCCAGCGCCAGCGCGTCGCGCTGGGCCGGGCGCTGATCCGTCAACCGCAGGTCTTCCTCATGGACGAGCCGCTGTCCAACCTCGACGCAGGCCTGCGCGTGCAGATGCGGGCGGAGCTGAGCCGGCTTCATGAGCGGTTTCGGGTCACCACCCTGTATGTGACCCATGACCAGATCGAAGCGATGACCATGGGGGACCGCATCGCGGTCATGAACAGCGGCCGGCTGCAGCAGGTCGACGCGCCCGAGACCCTGTACGACAATCCCGCCAACCTCTTCGTCGCGGGTTTCATCGGGTCGCCGCGCATGAACTTCGTGCGGGGTAGCTTGACGACGACGCGGGGTGTGGCCGCCGTCGAATTTCTCGGCGTCACATCTGCGCTCAGTTCGCGCGCGAAGCTGATTGCGGACGCCGCCGGCGGTGCGGTGACCGTCGGGCTCAGGCCCGAAGACCTCATGTGGCGGCGTGTCGCACCACCGGAGAGCACGCTGACACTCAGCGCCGAGGTGGACGTCGTCGAACCGATGGGCCACGAGGCCTACGTGACCGCCGTGTGCGCAGGCGAAACGGTCACGTCTCGGTTTCCACCGCGGTCCGGCGTGCGGACGCGAGAGCGCATCGAGCTCGCATTCAACCCTGCGCGGCTTCATCTCTTCGACGCCCGGTCGGGGAACACCATCCTCCAACGGCCGGCGGCCGGGGGAGCCGAGCTCCCGAGATCCGTGGGGGAGGCGCGGGTCGACGAATCGGAGGAAGGGCGATCGGAGCGTCAGCGTCAACCCGACTTGCGCAGCGTGCCATCGCGACCTGAAGAACATTGATAAGGAGGTAAGGCATTGAGGATTCCTGGCAAACGATTCGGAGTGTGGCCGGTGCTGCTGACATTCATCGCCGCTCTGGCAGCCGCCTGCGGCGGGGGCAGCAACAACCCCTCCACCAGCCTTAACGACGACATGAAGGGGACGATCACAGTCGCCTACTCGACGACCTACGTCTTTGACGCGGACGACCTCTCCGTCACCTGGTGGAACAAGGTCAAGCAGGAATTCGAGCAGCAGTATCCGAACGCACATCTGACCCTGCAGGGTTTCAACGGCACCGACGTCGATCTTGTGAACAAAGTTGCCCTCGAGTACAAGAACCCATCGACGACGCCAGACGTTTTCATGCTCCCGTCGGGCTATGTGGGGCAATGGGTCGCATCGGACTATCTGATCCCGCTCGACTCGTTCGTCAACGATTCGAGCAAGGCTCCGTTCTGGTCATCGTTCCCGAAGGTGATCCAGGACGAGAGCAGGATCGGCGGCAAGGTCTACGCGGTGAACACAGGCGAGAACAACACGGCGCTCTACTACAACAACGCCATGCTGCAGAAGGCCGGGGTGACGGTGCCCTGGCAGCCGAAGACCTGGGACGAGATCCTTAGCGCAGCGCAAAAAGTCAAAGCCGCGAACCCCGGCGTCATCCCGCTATGGGCGGCGGCCGGCACCAGCGCCGGCGCCGGCGGCGTGCTGCAGGGCAGCGCGAACCTCGTGTACGGATCTTCGACACCGAAGATCTTCGATTACGACAAGAAGAAGTGGGTCGTCGACAGCCCAGGCTTGCGCGAGGTCTTCAACTTCTACAAGCAGGTCTACGGACAGAAGCTGGGAGCTTCAACCTCCGACCTGTTCTCGCCCAAGGCGGTTGGTCGGCCGGTGGTCTTGCTGAAGGACCACCAGCTCGCGATCGCCGTCGGGTCGAACTGGTTCGCGGACGCGTGGACCGAGCAGAACCGCCACTGGGCGACGGCATCGCAGGAGGCGAGCGCCGTGCCGCTTCCGACGTCAAAGGGCCAGGCGCCGGGCAGCGCGAGCACGCTCGGAGGCTGGGCTGTCGCAATTTCCAAGGCGACCAAGCACCCGCAGCTCTCGTGGGGCCTCATCAAGGTCATGGAGACCACGGACAACCAGGTGTACATCGCCAACCACGCCGGCTTCGTCCCGCCCAGTCAGGAGGTCGCCAAGTCGGCTGACTTCCTCAACTACGCCCCTCCGTTCAACAAGGCGTTCGGCGACGCGCTGCCGAACTCCAAGCTGGTCCCCTCCGAGCAGGAGGGTTATCCCGCCTATGTCCAGGGGATCGGTCAGGCGACCGGCCAGATAGCCACCGACCCGAACACTTCGGTCGACCAGGCGATCAAGATCCTGCACGACGCGGTGGCCAACCAGGTCGGCGCAGGCAACGTCGAAACTCTTACCTGACGACGCACCCATGGTAGGGCGGAGACTGCTCCGCCCTGCCGCACCATCCTGAAAAGCGAGGACTTCAGCGCATGTACTCCGGCCCCGTCATCGACTGCGACGTCCACCACGCCCGGAACACCGACGCTGAGCTGATCGAGTACCTGTCTCGGGGCTGGCGCGAATACGTGACCGATCGCGGACCCGCCGGCAACGTGCCACTCGCGGTGCAGGACGGTTTCCCGAACCCGCACGGTTTCATGCGGGCCGACACGTATCCGAAAGGAGGCGGCGAACCTGGCTCCGACTACGCGACGATGCGCGACCAGCTGCTCGCCGCGTCTGACGTCCGGCGCGTCATCCTGACCTTCGGCGACGACAGTCATGTCGCCGGTCATCACAACCCTTACTTCGCCGCCGAGCTTGCCCGTGCGATGAACGACTGGAGCATCGAGCGCTGGTTGAGCAAGGACGGGCGTCTGTCGTCTTCGATCATGGTCGGCAGCCAGCTGCCCGACGTGGCCGCCGCCGAGGTCCGGCGCCATGCGGACCGGCCGGGGATGGTGCAGGTCATGCTGGTCGACAACCCCTTCAATCGCGGGTTTGGCCACCCGGTGTTTCATCCCATCTACGCGGCCGCGGAGGAAACCGGGCGCCCGGTGGCCATACACGGCGGGGCGGGCGGCTGGGCCAACCCGCCGAGCACCGGAGGTGGCAGCGTAAGCACCTATTTCGAGACACACGTGCTCTGGCCGCAGGCGATTCAGACCCACCTCGTCAGCTTCATCGCGCATGGCGTCTTCGAGAAATTTCCACGGCTGCGAGTCGTGCTCGTCGAGGGTGGATCGGCGTGGATTCCGAGCCTGCTCTGGCGATTCGACATGGAGTACAAGGGCCTGCGTCGCGAGGTGCCGTGGCTGAAACGCCTGCCGAGCGAGTACTTCGCGAGCCACGTCTGGGTGACGACGCAGCCGCTCGAGGTCTCTCCGCAGAAAGAGAATGTTGTGGAGCTGCTGCGCTCGATGAGCCTCGAAAACCGGCTCGTCTATTCGTCCGACTACCCGCACTGGGACGCCGACGAGATCGACTACCTCTCGACCAGGTTGCCGGCGGACTGGCATCGCCGGATCTTTTTCGAGAACGCGTGTCGGCTTTACGGCTGGAAGGAGGAGGACCTGGCACCGCCCCGGACCGCGGCTCGGGGGTCGGCATGAGGGTGGACGTCGGACCGGTCAGCGATTTCGAAGACCATCGTGTGCGCATCGTCCATGCCGGCAACCTCGAGGTAGGCGTGCTCCGCTGGCGCGACCGCTTCTTTGCGATCCACAACCGGTGCCCGCATCAGAAGGGCCCGGTATGTCTCGGCATCGTGAGCGGCCGCCTCGGCGGCGCGGCGCCAGGCTCGATGGAGGTCGACGACGAGATCCCCGTGCTCGCATGCCCATGGCACGGCTGGGAGTTCGAGCTGGAGCGAGGCCATGCGCTGTGGGACGAAAACTACGCCTTGAAGGTTCTGCCGGTGAGCATCGAGTCGGGACGCGTCTTGCTGGATGTAGGGCGCAGCCGGGATTAGTCCGGGGCGGTCACGGTATGGGTGCTCACGGTGTAGTGGGCGATGCGCTCCTCGTCCAGCACGAGGCCGAAGCCAGGCCGGTCGGGCACGCGAACACGGCCCTCGCTGTCGATCGCCAGCGGCTCGAGGAGCATCTGGTCGCGGGCCGCGGCTGTGAAGCCGCTGGGCGGATCGTGCGGGAACTCGAGGAACGGACAGTTGGGGATCGCGGCGGCCAGGTGCAGGTTGGCCATCAGCCCGACGCCGTTGCCCCACGTATGTGGCGCGATCTCGAGTCCCGCCACCTCGGCCAGGGCCGCGATCTTCCGCATCTGGCCCACGCCCTCTGACAGCAGTGCATCTGGCTGCAGCACGTCGTAGCACCCGCGGTCGATCAGCAGTTTGAACTCGTGCAGGCCATGGTTGTCCTCGCCGCCCGCGATCGGTAATGTGTCGAGCCGGTCGCGAAGACGACGCAGACCGTCGTAGTCGTGGCGTGGCAAAGGCTCTTCGAGCCAACGCACGCCCATGCGCTGCAGCTCGAGTGCGACTGTCAAGGCGATCGGAAAACCCCACGTGCGATGGCCGCCATGGCCGGGCTCGACGCCTGCCTGGTTGGCGTCGACCATGATGTCGATGCGGTCGCCGACGGCGGCTCGAACCGCTTCGACGACCTTGAGGTCCTCGTGCGGATTGGGAAGATGAAAACGAAACTTGACCGCGCGGTAGCCCTCCGCGAGCATTCGCTGCACGTCTTCGACGCGACGTTCGGGGGAGCGGACCTCCGCGGTTGCGCAGTAAGCCGTCACGCCGTCTGAATAGCCTCCCCACAGCTTTGCGATGGGAAGGTTCGCCGCCTTGCCGACGATGTCCCAGAGCGGCACCTCCATGCAGTAGACCGGCGCACCGAGGATCTCGGTGTCGCGCAGCACGGGCACCAACCGCTCGACGTACATCGGATCCTGGCCGATGAAGTGGGGCGCCACGAATCGCTCGATCGTCACCGCGGCTTCGAGGCCGGCATGCGCGGCTCCCACGCCGGTCAAACCTTCGTCGGTCTCGACTTCGATCAGCACCATCAGGAGATCGGGCTGATTTCGGCCTCGCGCCCACGCCGGGTGGAACTCACCCTCGAGCGGGAAGTCGACCACGCGGCAGGTGACGCGCTCGATCTTCATCTGATCACCGACGACAGGACGCGCGCCGACTCGACGATCGACTCCTCGACAGGTAGGAAGGGATCCTCGTACTCGATGCTGATGGTTCCGGAAAATCCCTGGTCGCGCAGCACGCCTACGAATTTGGCCCACCACTCTTTATCGTGCCCGCGCCCTACCGTGGCGAAGTTCCACGGCATCTCGTCCGGCGGATTGGGCCATCGGCTGTCAAGCATGCCGTTGAGCGCGAGTCGCTCCCGATGGAGAGTCGTGTCCTTGCCGTGGGCGTGCCCGATGCGATCACCGATTGCCTGGACGATCGCGAGCGGGTCCATCGACTGCCAGAAGAAGTGGCTGGGGTCGAGGTTGACGCCCAGGTTGGCGCCCAGCTCGCGGGCCCGGGTGAACGTCTCGAAGTTGAAGACGAATGTGCCGGGGTGGAGCTCGAAGCAGATCAGGAGGTCCGGGTGCTCGCGCCGCGCGAATTCCGAGATCTCGACCCAGTATGGCGCGACACGTTCGCGCCACTGCCAATCCGCGATCCGCTCGAGGTCCGGCAGCCATCCGCCGCCTGAGAAGTGGGGAGCGGCGCGGTCGGACGCGGCCGCCCCGGGACAGCCCGACATGGCGACGACCCGGTCGACGGCAAGTTCCGCCGCCAACCGGATTGCCTGCCGGAGATCCGCGTCGTGCCGGCGAGCCTCGTCCGGGTTCGGGTGGAGCGGGTTGCCCGACACGTTGAGGGCCGAGATACCCAGCCCGGCGTCGTCGATCGGTTTGCGCCATGCGGCCGTGGCGCCGGCGTGCCCGACAAGCTCCGCCGGCCGGCAGTGCGGCGCCGGCGAGTAGCCCCCGACGCCGATCTCCACGTCCTGGATCAGGCCGGTCCGGGCCGCCCACTCGACAACTTGGCCCAGGCCGCGGTCGGGCAGCGCGTCGGTCAGCAGCCCAATTCGGAGTTCGCGATTGGAGCGTTCCAATTCCGCCACAACGTATGGCCCGCAAGCGGGTTTGTCAACGTCTCCCTCTCTCCCTCAGGAGAGAGGGCCAGGGACTCAGGGCGTAGAGAGGCTATCCGTAAGAAGCGACGGTGTGATGTTCGATCAGCTCTTCGTCGAGCTCGAAGCCAAACCCGGCCCGTTCGGGCACGGTCAGGTATCCGTCGCCGTCGATCCATGGCTTGGAGACCAGCATCTGACTCAGCGCGGTGGAAGGCCAGCCGGGCGGCTCGTGCGGAAATTCAAACCACGAATGATTCGGGATCGACGCCACGAGGTGAAGGTTGGCGAGCAGGCCGATTCCATGGGTCCAGGTATGCGGGGCCATCACCAGCCCGGCGGCTTCGGCGAGTGCCGCCACCTTCCTCAGCTGGTAGACACCTTCGGACAGGACGGCGTCAGGCTGGAGCACGTCGTAGCAACCCTCGTCGATCAGCAACCGGAACTCGTGCAAGCCGTGGTTGTTCTCGCCGCCCGCGAGCTGCAGCGCGTGAAGGCGATCGCGCAAGCGGCGCAGGCCGGCGTAGTCGTGACGCGGCAGCGGCTCTTCGAGCCACGTCACGCCGAGATGCTCGAGCTCGAGCGCGACGTTCGTCGCGATGGGGAAGGTCCACCGTCGATGGCCTCCGAGGCCGGGCAGGACACCCGCCTGATTGGCGTCGACGAGGATCGCGAGCCGATCCCCCAAGTCGCGCCGAATTGCTTCTATCACGCGTATGTCGTCGCGCGGGTCGTCGGAGTGAAAACGCACCTTCACCGCCTTGAAGCCATCGTCTGCGATGCGGCGGCAATCCTCCACCCGGCGCTCGGCTGATCTCACCTCGCCCGTCGCGCAGTACGCCGGCACGCGATCGGTCGCCGCGCCCCACATCTTGTGGACGGGAAGGCCGGCGATCTTGCCGGCGATGTCCCAAAGCGCGATCTCGACGCAGTACACGGGCGAGCCCAGGATCTCCGCGTCGCGCATGACCCCGATCAGACTCTCCGGCCGGGCGGCGTCCTGACCGATCAGGTGCGGTGTCACAAAGCGTTCGATCGAGACCGCCGCTTCGGGGCCGGCCTCGGCGGCAGTGATGCCGACCACGCCGCCGGCAGTCTCGACCTCGATCAGCGTCACATAAAAGGAATGCTGGATCTCGTTGCGGCCCCATGCCGGCCTGAACTCGGCGGGCAGCGGCAGATCGAGCACACGCGAACGGATCCTCGTGATGCGAGTATCGGGCCGCGACGCGGCACCCATCTCCAGGCATCCTATCCGGCGACAATTCACGGGTGCTGAACTTGCTCGGCAACGTTTTTTCGTGGACCGTGACCGCGCTGTTCGGCGCGATCACGCTTCTGCTCGCGTTCGAGAGCTGGGCGCTGCTGACCAACCGCGAGCCAATCACGGACTACATACGACCGGCGGTGCATACCTATCCGGGCTTCGCCTTCGTGATCGCGGTGGTGATTGGAATCCTCGTCGGCCACTTCCTGTGGGGCCCGGCGTACGGTCGGACATCACCGGTCGGCAAGAAGTGAACTTCGGCGCCGAGACGATCGTTTCCCTGATCGCGACGCTTGTGTCGCTGGTGGTCTTCCTCTTGATGCTCGAGGAATCCCTCGCCCTGACAGCGGGGCGCGACCCGATCACCAACGACGTGCGGTCCGCGGTGCGCCGGTTCCCGCGCGTCACGTACGCGATGGCCGTCGTCATCGGCATGGTGCTCGGACACCTCCTCTGGCCGTAACGACGACGGCGGCGATTAGCCGCAGGACGGAATTGGTCGGTGTCGCGATGGTGCTCATCTCGGCGACCGGCTTTGGCACGAACGCGGTGCTGGCCAAGCTCGCCTATAGGGCTGGCCTCGGCACGCAGCAAACCCTTGCCTTCCGTTTCGTGCTCGGGGCGATCGGAATGTGGGCCATCGCGGTCTTCCTTCACCAGAACCCTCTTCGTTTCGAACGCCGTCGCTTGCTGACGCTTCTCGCGTTGGGCGGGATTTTCTACACGGGCCAATCCCTGACGTACTTTCTGGCACTGCGCACGTTGCCCGCGTCGCTTTGCGTGTTGATCGCCTACATCTATCCGAGCCTGGTCGTCGTGGCGGGAAGGCTGTTCCTGGGTCGCAAGGTCTCAGCGGTGCACGCGGCCGCGTTGGGCGCGAGCTTCCTCGGCGTCCTCCTCCTCGTGGGCGGCGCCCAGTTCCAGATTGCCTGGGCGCTCGTTCTCGCCATTGCGGCGCCCACGATCTACACGGGTTACATCCTGGTCGGAGAGAGCGTGATGGACTCCGTGCCCGCGGCCGGCGCGAGCGCGGTCATCATGTCCGGCGCGGCGCTTTCTTTCTGCGTCATAGCGGGCTTCACGGGAGAGCTTGCGTTCCCAGGCACCGCCGATGGCTGGGCGGTGGCATTTGCGCTCGCGGTTTTTCCAACCATCGTTGCGATCTCACTGTTCCTTGCGGGCTTGCCGAGGATCGGCGCCGCTCGAGCTTCGCTACTCAGCACGTGGGAGCCGGTGGTGACCGTGATCCTGGCGGTCGTGCTGCTCGGCGACCGCTTCTCGATCACCCAGGTCGTGGGCGGCGTCCTGATCCTCGGCGCCGTGATCGTCGTGCAGTCGTTCCGGTCAGGCGGCCAGCTCGTCCCGGAGTCGCGACAGGATCGGGTGTAGCTCATGCGCGCCGCGGACGCGTGACGTATCGATGCCCCATTCCTTCCTGGTCAGCACGAATGGGTGCAGCTGCTCGCCACCGATCGACGCGTGACCGCCCGCCTGATTTTCGAAATTGACCTGCTTGCCGTCGATGAATGCGCCGAAGACGACCACGTCTCCCGCCTTCTGGAACGAGTTCAGCCTGCTCAGCTGCTCGAAAAGGATGTCGGGATCGTCATACGGCGCGAGGATCCGTTTCACGTCGTTGCCTCTGTGCTCGTCGCGCCCGCACATGAAGACGTCCTGCTCGCCGTCGCGCGCCATGACCAGCGCGACCTGCGGCATCTCCGCGAGGGCGGCCATGAAAGATGGCTGCGCCGACATCAAGTCGCGGTGCGTCATTCGGGTCGTGCGCTTCGCGAAATAGACGTGGGAGAGGCCGCCGGCAGCGGTGACGTTCACTTGTGCTCGCGCCATGTTCTCGGGCGGCCCATACGCCTTGCCGCTGTTCATCTCCAGGACACGATGCCCGGGCAGAAGGCCGGCCAGCACCTCGCCCCACGCCCGGTGGGCCGACGCGGGGAAGGGGATGGTGTCGACATGGCCGTGGTCGGAGAGGACCACCAGCTCGTAGCGACCCTGGCGGGAGCGAGCGATCTTGTGGATCGTGTGGTCGACGTGGGTCATGACGCGCAGGGCGGAGGGATCCTTCGGGCCAAACGCGTGCGCGACCTCGTCGTATGCATAAAACCCGGCATAGATCGGCGAGTAACCCTCCCGCATCGCTTTCTGGACCGCGTACCGGGTGAGGTGGTGGACGAATATCTCCTCGACCACGTTGGTCACGAGATAAGCGCGCGCCGGGTGCCGTCCTTCCGAGCGCGAGACCGCGTAGTCCTGTGCGGTGCGGCCGACCACGGCGACCGTTTGCCAGACCCAGTCGGCCAGGTGGACCGGGTTGGCGAGGTAGGGCACCAGCACGGTGGCTGCGGAGCGCGATTTTTCCTGACGCCCGTATGTCCGGTCCTGGTATGCGATGCCGAAATCGTCGGCGGCACCAGCCGGGTAGCACGCTGCGATGCAGGCGCCGCCCTCGGTAAGTGGTCGGCAACCCTTGAAATATTTGTCCGCGACTTTCGCAAAAGTCGATCCGGGACCGAACTTGACCAGGACTTCGCGCTCGCGGTCCCACCAGCGGAAGCTGGGGATCTCGGAATTGTCGCCGTAGAGAACTCCCGCCTGCCCGAAGGGGGTCGTCGAGGGGAGACCGCACCGGTAGGGGTGGATCTCGTAGGCCTCGGAGTCGATCAGGTGCTGCAGGTGGGGCATATCGCCCGCGTCGAGCGCTTTTTGGAGCGTGTTCGCGCTCACGCCGTCGATGTGGAGGACGACGAGCTTGCGTGCCAACTCAGAAGTCAGCGAAGACAGGCAGGTGGTCGGACGCCCGAACGCTCAGCGTCCACGTGCGGTGCGTCGCGCCGACGACTCCCGTCGCGTAGATCGCGTCGAGCTTCTGGGCCGTCCAGTGCGTACGCCGCAAGCCATGCGTGAGCTCGACCAGCCTGGCTTCGTGGGCCGCGGTCCGGATCCGCCGCCACAGCTGTAGGCGTGGAGGCCCGAACGTGTTGAGATCGCCGGCGATCAGCGTCAATGGCACCGCATGACGCGAAGTCATATCGGTGAGGATCGCGCGGAACTGCTCGAGCTTGTGCGTGAATCCAACCACATCGAGGTGCATCACATAAACGCGCAGTGCATCCGATTCGGCGCGAATCGCAATCCGTCTCTGAGGCGGGATCGCCCGCAGCAGCGTCCGCTCGGCGCGCGTCAGGTGCACCGCCGGTAGATCGCTTAGCGACACAACCTCAGGGGACTCGTCGAAAAGGCCGCGACGCCAGATCAGGGCGTTGGCCTGCTCCCGGCCTCGGAACAGTTGTGCGGTCGCCTGGAAGCAGGAGTAGCCGTCGCCCATGGCCTCGGCGATCGCCTCGGCGTCTCGCCGCCCAGCGTGCACCGACGCTTCCTGGATCGCGAATAGATCGAGGTCTCGAAAGTCGCGGTTGGTGCGCACCGTCTCGAGGACCTTGTTGAGCCTGAGGCCGAGCAGGATGTTCCACGTGCAGATCCGCATTTATCTATCCTGCCCCGCATGACCCCCTTCGATCAGCTCGACTACCTCTACACACCCAGCAACGACGTGGCCAAGGATGCCAAGTTTTTCACTGAGGTCCTCGGTGGCCGGCTTGCCTTCGCCGTCGAGGGCATGGGCGCGCGGGTGGCGATGATCGAGCTGACAGGCGGCCCTCCGCACGTACTGCTCACCGACCACCTCGAAGGTGATCGCGCCATCTTCATCTACCGGGTCAAAGATCTAGACAAGGCAGTTGCGGGGCTTAAAAAGCGCGGGCTGAAACGCGAGAACCGGCTCGAGATTCCGATGGGTCCATGCTCATCGTTCGTGCTGCCCGGCGGGCAACGTCTCGCGCTTTACGAAGCGTCAAGGCCCGAGGTGCTCAAGCATTTCCTCGGTCGCAAGGACTTCTGATTGCGCCGAGAGCGGGGTCCCTCCGCCTAAAATCCCGGCGAACGTGAGGGAGAGAATCAGCGCCGCCGCCGGCGGCATTGTCGTCGCGATTGGTTTCTACGCGGCGGCCGGCATGCTGTCTCCGACCCCGGCCAGGCCGGTTCCGGCGGCCCCGGCGCCGTCGAGCGAAGTCAAACCGCCGGCGGTGGCGGCGACCGTGGTCGATCCCACACCAGCGCGACTTGCCATCCCGACCATCGGAGTCGACGCGAAGATAGAAGCCCGCGGGCTCGACTCCGACCGCAACCTGGCGACCGCCCAGGACTTCAACGATGTCGCGTGGTACGACCTCGGGCCGCGACCTGGCGAACCCGGGAACGCGATTGTCAACGGACACGTCAGTTGGTGGACGGGCGAGGCGGTGTTCACGCATCTTTCCCATCTGCAAGCGGGGGACATCATCCGCGTGACGCGAGCCGACGGCGAGGTCGTTTCCTTCAAGGTGACCAGCAAGCGGGTGGTCGATGCCAACGCAAGAATCGGGACTCTCTTCGCTCCGAGCCCGAACGCCACCCTGACATTGATCACGTGCTCGGGAATCTGGAACCCGTTCAGCCAGAGCGACACGCAGCGCCTTCTCGTGAGTGCGTCCCTTGTCTAAGGTGCGTCGTGGTGCCGGAGCTGCGGCCGCGATCGCGGTGCTGCTGATCACGTCCCAGGTTGCGTACGCGGCGGGCAGCCAGAACCTCTGGCCCGCGTCCTCGCCTGCTGCAGCCTGGAGGGCAAACACCGAGTGGCGGACCAGCACTTACGGAAGTGGGCTGCTCACCCGGCGGACGTTGATCAAGGCATTCCTCAACAGCGGCGAGGTGCTTTTGCTCGGCTCGAGCTCGGTCGGCCAGAACAATGCTGACATTCTGGTGTACAACCCCGGCGCGGTCACTGGCGCCATCGGGACGGAGACCATCCCCGCGCTTGGCTCGGAAAACTTCAGCTGTAACGCACAGCGCACCGGCGGCGGCGCTCCGGCGAACCAGGGAAGGATCCTCAACCGGACGGCAGAGCTTGCCGGGCCGGACACGATCCCGGCCGGCGGCGTGGTCGGCGGCTATGTTCCGTGCCACTACACCGCGCCGTCGACGGGGATCTACGACATCGCATTTCTCGGCCCCAACGGCTTCGCTGACGATACCGACGGAGCGGTCGCCGGAGACATCGCCCTGAGCAATTCCGCGGACTTCGACACCAGCCCCGCCACATCGGTGGCCGCCTGGGACGCTTCGGTGCGCACCGTCATAACGTCGAACGCCAACCTGACGGGCCGCGTCTTTACGTACTACCTCGCCCTGTTCACGGCCGGCAACGGCCGGCCTGTGTTCCCGACGGTCTTCCCCGTGACCGGCGACGGTTATCAGTATCGGGTGAGCCTGCGCGGGATGGACCCCAACGGTTGGCTCGTCTACGGCAACCAGGTCGGATTCCTCGACTCGGACGGCACGACCCCGCTGTACCACGACGCCGTGGCGTCGAGCGCCGGCAATCCCGCGCAGCTGACCAACATCCAGGGCGGAGTCTCGTTCGCCTTGCCGAGTTTCCCGCTCTTCTTCGAGACGCCGGCCGCGGTATCGCTCACGGCGCTCGGCATCCCGACCGCGCCAACCGCGCCAGTGATGACATCGCTTGCTTTCATCGGCAACGTGGCTGGCAACACCAGCCGGCTGAACACCGGTGGCACGTTCACGTACACCAGCAATGTGCCCGGGGTGTACGAGATCGTCATCAGCCGCAACGGGGTCAACTTCGATCCCACGGCGTCAACGAACCGCGTGCTGCGCGGGGTGCGCCCGCTGGGCGTGCAGAGCGTGTCGTGGGATGGCAAGGACAACTCGGGCACGTTCTTCCCGGTCGGGACCTATCAGGTACACGCCAGGTTCCACGGTGGCGAGTACCACTTCCCGATGATCGACGTCGAAAACGACACCACGGGCGGCCCGACGATCACACTGCTCAACCCCCCGGGCGGCGTATGCCCTCCCCTGGCCGGTGGATGCTCTTCGGGTTTCTACGACGACCGCGCTTACATGACGCTCAACGGCTCCACGGTGAACTCGGGCAACACGGTCGGCAGCGTGCTATGTGGCAACAACCCGCCCGCGACAACCTTCTCCAATCCGATCGCGGGGTACAACACGACTGGGGCCCAGCGAGCTTTCGGGCAGGTGAGCGGTGGCAATCAGAACGTGCCTTGCACTGGCAACTTCGGAGATGCCAAGGGTCTCGATACGTGGACGTTCTATCCGAGCTCGACGCAGCTCGCGCCGCTCAACATCGTCGCGCCGGGTTCCGACATCGCGGTCACCAAGTCGGTCAGCAACGCCAGCCCAGCGGTCGGCAACAACGTGACCTTCACCATCACGGCTCACAACCTGGGCCCTGACCCCGCAAGCAGCGTGCAGCTTACCGATCTCCTGCCGGCCGGCCTCACGTTCGTCAGCGCCACCGCAAGCCAGGGCACATACACTCCGGGTACGGGCGTCTGGAACCTCGGTGCTCTGGCGTTCAACGCGATTGCAACCCTGCAGATCACCGCAACGGTGACCGGCACCACCAAGGTCACCAACACCGCGACGCGAACAGGGACCACGCCCGCCGATCCCGTCCCGGGCAACGACAGCGCCTCGTCCACGGTCACCGGCAGCACGATCCCGGGCTTGCCCAACAACGGCGCCCCGCCGCTCACGAGTCTTCTGCCGGACGCTGTGGCGCTCTTGATCCTCCTCGCGGTGTTCGGAGTGCGACGCATCAGGAGCCGTCCGGCGCCCGATCGCTGAGGCACGGCACAATAGGCAGCGCATGAGCGCCAAGCGCTGGATTCTGACCGCCGCGGTGCTCGGGTCCGGGATCGTTTTCCTCGACTCGACGGTCGTCAACGTTGCCCTGCCCAAGATCGGCCACGACCTGCCTCGCTTGTTCCTCGGCGTCCTGGAAGGCCAGTCGTACGTCTACAACGCATATCTGCTCACCCTGAGCGCCCTGCTCATCCTCGCCGGCGCCGTGAACGATTTTTACGGACGCAAGCGGACGTTCCTTCTCGGCCTGGTTGGCTTCGGCGCGACATCGGTCCTTTGCGGTTTTGCGCCGAACATGGAGCTGCTCGTGCTCTTCCGCGTTCTGCAGGGCGCAACCGGCGCGCTCCTCGTCCCAGGTTCGCTCGCTTTGATCACGGCCAACTTCTCCGGTGAGGAGCAGGGCCGGGCGTTTGGCACCTGGGCGGGCGCCTCCGGCGCGACCACGATTCTGGGACCGCTGATCGGAGGCATCCTCGTCGACACGATCTCGTGGCGCGCCGCCTTCTTCATCAACGTTCCCATGGTCGCGCTCGCCGCCTGGGCCACCTGGAAGCACGTACCTGAGAGCCGCGAGGAGGGCAAAGCCCCTTCATTCGACTGGATCGGCGCGGCCATCGTCGCGTTGTCCGTGGGGGGCCTCGCGTTCGGCACGATCTATGGCCAGCAGCGCGCGTGGCGCGACCCGCTCGGCTACGTAATCCTTGTGGCGGGCGTCCTCGCCACGGCGGCGCTTCCTTGGTGGATGATGCGCGCCAAGCACCCGCTGATCCCGCTCGACCTCTTTCGCTCTCGCAACTTCACCGTCACCAACATCTCGACCCTGCTGATCTACGGCGCGTTGTACGTCACGTTTTACTACCTCGGCCTGTTCCAGCAGGGCACGCTTGGGTATACCGCCGCGGCCGCGGGCGCAGCGGGGATACCGGGCTCGATATTCCTGATCTTCTTCTCGCCGCGATTTGGAAGCCTCGCCGCGAAATACGGCCCTCGGCTGTTCATGGCCGTCGGGCCGGTCATCATGGGGCTCGGCGTGTTGTGGTTCGCGCGCGTGCCGGCGTCGAGCACGCCGTGGAAGCTCGAGCCGAACAACGTGACCACATACCTGCCGCCTTTGTCGTACTTCATCGACTTTCTGCCCGGCAACATCATCTTTGGGATCGGCATCATGGTCATGGTCGCGCCGCTGACGACGGCCCTGATGACATCGGTGCCGGTCCGGCACTCTGGGCTTGGCTCGGCCATCAACAATGCGATCTCCCGCGTTGGACCGCAGCTTGCAGGCGCGCTGATCTTCGTGTTCCTCACCGCCTCCTTCTATGCCTACCTGGCGCCGCACCTCCAGGGCTTCGACGTTTCGTCGGCCACCTTCCGAAGCTCGGTGAGCCCCCTCAACACCCCCGATGACCCGCGCCTTGTTGCGCTCGTGCGCAATGCCTCGACCACGGCGTTCCATTTGGCGATGCTGATCGGTGCCGGTCTGCTTCTCGCCGGCGCGGTGGTCAATGCGGTCGGCATCCGCAACAAGCAGGCTCGGCCGCAGGAAGCCGAGCTCGGCGAAAAGGAGCCAGTCTCCGCGACGCCGGCCTGATTTCTTACGATGGGCTGAAGAATGCCCACGCTGATCGACCGAGGTCAGGTGCAGGAGCTGGTCGCAGCCGGCGCGCAGCTCATCGAGGTTCTTCCGGCCGAGGAGTATGGGGAAGACCATCTGCCCGGCGCCAGAAGTCTTCCGCTGCCGCGGATCGATGCCGACAGCGCGAAGACCATGGCGCGCGGACTGCCGCTGGTCGTGTACTGCTGGGATGCGGCTTGAGACATGGCACCCAGGGCCGCGTCGCGGCTCGAGAGCCTCGGCTTCCGAGACGTCCAGCTGTACACCGCGGGCAAGCTCGATTGGTTGGCGGCGGGTCTTCCGACAGAGGGTGAAAACTCGACCCGGCCACGCGCTGGGACGGTCTGCCGCCGCGCTGTCCCGACGTGCGCGTTGACCGAGCCGATCGGCGAGGTGCGTGACCGGGTCCGCGGCGCGGGGTGGCACACCGCAGTGGTGGTCGACGGAGCGCGCGTGGTCCTCGGCCTGCTTCGAGCCGACGATCTCGCGAAGAGCGCTGATGCGAAAGTCGAGCAGGCGATGAGCTCAGGCCCAAGCACCTTTCGCCCTTACGTGCCCATCAAGGAGATGGCCGACTACATGACGAGGCACGAGCTCGAAAGTTCTCCGATCACGACGTCGGACGGCCGTCTTGTCGGCCTGCTCTATCGCTCGGACGCCGTCCGAGAAGCCGACGGATGCCCGGACTGCATGCGCAAGATGATCTAGCCGCCGACGGTCTGCATCAGGAGCTCGCGGGGAGGGTCGAGCGGCCCGAAGAATTCCTCGATCCATGCCGGATGGTCGGGCGCCGGCAGCGCAGCCACGGTGAGGCGGCTCCAACCGTTCGCCTCGAACCACTCGGGCTGCTCGGGATTGATCAATGCGATGCAGCCGCCGGGGCGCGTCACCCGTCGCAGCTCCCCGAGCACGACCGGGTCGGGTCCGAAGGCGCCGCTCGCTGCCGTCAGCTCCGACAAGCCGTCGCCGACGGGCAGATTTTCAGCCCAACCCGCGACAGCCTCCACCTCGGACAGGCGTCGTTTCAGCATCGCGCGCAGCCCGGCCGCCGGCTCGACCGCAACCACGCGCCTGCTGCGCCGCGCGAGATGCTGGGTCAGCCGGCCGCTGCCTGCTCCTACGTCGATCGCCATCGCAACGCGGTCAGGTAGAGCGTCGATCAGCTCGGGATGGATCGGCTCGTAGCGCGCGAGCTCGTCCCACTTCTCCGGCTCCAGGTGGTAGACGAGCGTCCAGAAAAGGCCGCGCACGACGCGGTCGTCCGGCTCACCGGCAGGCACGCGCGCCATCTCATGAGAGCGGATCGCGGGCGGAAGCCGCGCGATGTCGTGGATGCCGAAGTGCCGCCAGCCGGGCGGTGCCTTGGCGACGGCCTCTGCATAGTCCACGGGTACCCTCGATCAGACTAAGACGGCGTGATGAGGATCGCCGTCGTCTCCTCGCCGGTGACGGCGCTTCGTCCGGCGCAGGTTGGCGGCGCGCAAGCCTTCATCTGCGACCTCGCGCGAGGGCTCACGGAGCGTGGGCACGACGTGACGCTTCATTGCGCGGAAGGCTCGCAGGTCGATGGCGTGAAGCTGGTCACGGTCACCGCACCTCCTGACGCCGCGGCCGCGCTCGTCATGCCTGGTGGCTCGCAGCCGCCCTCCGCGCCGGGGGTCGTGGCTGCCCTCGGCCAGATGTTCCAGACGATCCGCTCGATGGACGTCGACGTCATCAGCCAGCACGCATTCGACGCGCCCGCACTGGAGCTTTCGCGCGGCATGGCCGTGCTGCACACCTTGCATCTGCCGCCCATAGTGACGAGTGTGGTCGAGGCGGCCCGGCAGGTTCCAGCACGCGCCCTGGCGACCGTGTCGCGCTCTTGTCATGCGCATTGGGGCGAAGCAGGCGTGGCGGTCGAACGGGTGCTGCCCAACGGCGTCGCCGACATCCGGGTCGAGTCCGCTCCCTCGCGATCGGCTCTCATCGCCGGGCGCATCTCGCCGGAAAAAGGGATCGAGCACGCGATCGCCGCATCGCGGTCCGCCGGAATCGCGGTGCGCCTCGCGGGTGCGCCCTACGATCCGGCCTATGTGGTCGACTTTCACGAGGTCGAGCTGCTGGGCTCGCTTGCGCGCAACGAGCTTCGCCGCGTGATGGCCACGTCTGGCGTCACAGTGTGTGCGGTGCGTTGGGAAGAGCCGTTCGGCATGGTCGCCGCGGAGGCGCAGATGGCTGGATGCCCGGTCGCGGCGTATCGCCGCGGCGCGTTGCCAGAGGTCGTAGAGGAGGGGGTGAGCGGTTTTCTCGCCGAGCCCGACGATGTCGCAGACCTGGCCGTCGCGATCGAGCACTGCCTCACGCTCGATCGGGCGTCCGTCCGGGCAAGCGCGCGGCGCCGCTTGGGCCTCGACGACGCGCTGGACCGGTACGAGGCGGCGTTGAGAGGCGTCGCGCGATGACCCTCACGGCGGTCGTCACGGGTGGATCAGGCGGCATCGGCGGCGAGGTGGTCAAAGAGCTGCGCGCCCGCCGGTGGGACGTGACATCGCTGAGTCGCAGCGAAGGCTGCGACGTCTCCGACGAAGACCAGGTCGTCAAAGCATTCGGGCAGGTGCAGTCGCTCGACGCGTTGATCCACTGCGCGGCCGTGTTGATCAAGCAGCCCTTCGCCGACACGGGCGCGCGCGACTGGGACGAGCAGCTCGGCGCCGGCTTGCGCGGTGCATTTCTATGCAGCCGGGAGGCCTTCCGCCTGATGCGCCGGCGCGGCGGTGCGATCGTCATGGTTTCGAGCCTGTCAGGCGTCGCGGGCGCCGAGAAGTTTCCGGGCATGGCGGCGTACGTGGCCGCCAAGTCGGGACTCGCCGGCCTGACCGAGGCGCTCGCCGTCGAGGGTCGCGAATTCGGAATTCGCGTCAACGCCATCAGCCCTGGCTCCGTCGACACCGCCATGCTTCGGGTCGCGGGTGTGGAGGGTCCTGCGCTTTCGCCCGCCGAGGTCGCTCACGTGATCGTCTGGCTCGCCTCATCCGAATCCGCTCCCCTCACCGGTGCTAACTTGCGGATGGACCCATGACCAATCACGTGACCATTACCCGCCGCGCCACATTTGCGGCCGCGCACATCCTTTGTCGCGATGACTGGGATGACGAGAAGAACCGGGAGGTGTTCGGCGCGTGCGTCACCGACCACGGGCACAACTACGTGATTGAAGTCACCGTGAGCGGACCGCTCGACCCCGAAACCGGCATGGTCGTCAACCTCAAGTACGTGGACATCGTCCTCCGCCGGGAGTTCATCGACGCCGTCGACCATCGCCATCTGAATCGCGACGTGGACTTCCTGCGCGGCGTGATTCCAACCGCGGAGAACGTGGCAATAGCCGCGTTTCATCGCCTGGAGCCGCACTTGAAACCCGCGCGCCTGGTGAAGGTGCGCGTGGTGGAGACGGAGAACAACACCGCCGAGGTGACGGCCGACTAATCCGGTCCCCGCGGCAACCCGAAGGTGATGGTCGGCGCAATCGTCACGATCTCTTGATGTTCGGTCTTGATCAGCTGCCAACCGCCCTCATGCACCATCCGATGGTGCCGCCGGCAGAGCAGGACCAGGTTGTCGAGGTCGCTCGGACCGCCGTCGATCCAATGCACGAGGTGATGTCCATCGCACATCGAGGCGGAGCGTTCGCAAGCGGGCCAGCGGCAGTTCCCGTCGCGAGCCTTGAGGGCTCGGCCCAGCGCTCCCGAGATCACCCGCTTGGAGCGTCCGACGTCGACCGGCATCGAGTCCTGGCTGAGCAGGACGCGAGTCACGCTGCAGTCGCAAGCCATCCGCTGCACCGAGGTCGAGGAGATCGGGAGCGAGAACTCCATCTCCGCCCCCGCCGCACCGGCCAGCCCCTTGAGGGTCTCGATGGTGGCTGTGACCTGGAGGTTGGCCGGCTTGCCGGCCGAGGCCAGCTCGACCAGGGCGTCGGCGTAGCGCTGCTCCCGATTCCGGTCGTCACAAGCACCTGAAGGCTGAGCCAGCGGCTCCAGCGCACTGCGGACCGC
>DASPYE010000033.1:0-5277 GCA_035636935.1 Candidatus Dormiibacterota bacterium
CCCATCCGCGCGTAGGTTATGGCGAGGAAGTCCGCGATCATCGCCGAGGAAAGCGGATCCGCCTGGTCCTCCAGGTCGTCGAGCGCGGACTGCATCTGGGTGGCGCCGTCGCGAAGGTTTCCGAGGAAGGCGGCGTACGAACCCATCAGCGCCCGAGGGAGCGCGGACCCGCGAGAGTCCTTCAACGAGCCTCCGATCTCGACCGCACGATCGAGTGCACGCTTCAGCTCGGGGCTGGACTCGGGAAGCTCGCCGCGCTGGCGGCGCATGTAGGCGATCCAGAAGTACGCGTCGATGACGAGCTGCGGGTCGCCCTGTTCGCCCCGGGCCACTGCGCTCTCCAGTTCGGCGACCTCTCGGCCAGTCGCGGTGAACGTCCACCCTGCCTTGGCGGCGCCGATGGCGGCGCGGAGTCGAATGTCGGGCTGCGAGTCACCGATCAGCTCGATCGCTCGTTGGAAGAACGCGACCGCCTCCTTGTTGGCGAACCGTTCCAGCGCGTGCTCTCCGGCCAACACCAGGTACTCAGCCGCCTTCGCGTTTTCGCCGGCCTGCTCGAGATGCATCGCGACTACGGGCGCGAACTCGCGCCGGCGGTCGGGATGCAGCGCGAGGATGGCTTCGGCGGCAGCTTTATGCAGGGCACGACGGTCCTGCTTCAGGAGCGAGGCGTACGCCGCCTCCTGGACCAGGGCGTGACGGAAGAGGTACTCGAGCTCCGGCTGTAGGGCGGCGATCTGAATAAGGCCGCTGGCCTCGAGCCGGCCGAGCTCCTGGCGCGCGCTCACAGGGCCTTCGGCTCCAACAGCTTTTCGAGAATGGTGACTCCGAACTGGCGCCCGATGACTGAGGCGACACGGAGCGTGCGTCGGCTTTCGGCGGGCAGTCGGTCGATGCGCGCGAGAAGGAGGCCGTGCAGCGTGTCCGGGATCTCGACGCTCGCGGCCTTCTCGTTCGCCACCCAGCGGTCGTCCTCGCGGACGATGGCGCTGCGGTCGATGAGCATACGGATGACCTCCTCGACGAAGAACGGGTTCCCCTCGGCTTTGGCCAGGATGAGGTTGCGCGTCTCCTCGGGCAACGACTCGATGGTCAGTAGATTGCCGACCAGCGTGCGGCTGTCGTCCATGGAAAGTGGGTCGAGGCGGATCTCGGACAGGGAGTCGCCAGATACGTCGCGGGCGCCGGTGATCAGGCGCCAGCCGGTCGAGGTGCGCTCGGGCCGCGAGCTCAGGATGAAGAGCACGGGCAGGCCGGCGACGGTGGGGATGACCTGGAGGAGCGCGTCGGCGGACGCGGTGTCGGACCAGTGGATGTCGTCGCAGACGATCACGGTCGGCCCGCTGGCCGTCGCGGCGCGCACGACCTGCACGAGCGCAGCCATGTAACGCTTCACCGTTTCGATCTCCATCTGGGAGATGCGGGCCTTCATGTCGGGGCTCAGATTGAGCGACAGGAGGTGGCCGAGATAGGCGCATGTATCTGTGCAGTCCTCGCGAGAGTTGGCGTTGACGAACGAGTCGAGCGCCTGCGCGACCTGTGTCTCGTCTGTGGTCTCGGTGACACCGATGATCGAACGGATGAGATCGATCACGAGGTGGTAGGGGATCGTCTCGCCGTACGAGAGGCAGTGACCCTCGACCCACCGGGGTGGATGGTCGTTGCGCTCGAGTGTGGCGCGGAGCTCCGCGAGGAGCCGGCTCTTTCCCATTCCCGGTTCGCCGAGAATGCAGGCGACGCGACCTTGCCCTGCCTTGGCGATCTGGAAAGTCTGTACGAGGTGGTCGAGCTGGGCGTCGCGGCCCACCATCGGCGAGCGGACACCAGCGAGGCCGCGGGTATGCGCGGCGCCCTCTTTGAGGCCCGTGATCTCGTAGGCATGGACGGTGTCGGACTTGCCCTTGAGCTCGAGCTGCCCGACGTCGACCGCCTCGACGAGCGGGCTGATGAAGCGGTACGTGGCGGAGGTTACGAGGACATTGCCAGGGCGGGCGGACGCCTGCATCCGGGCCGCTACGTTGACCGTGTCGCCCATGGCTGTGTACTCGGAAGCGGTCTCGGTGCCGACGACGCCGACGACGACCGGTCCGGTGTTGATGCCGACTCTGACTTTGAACGTGTCGGCCTCAGGCAAATGCTTTGAGGCGTCGAGCTCTTCGATCGCTCGGACAAGGTCGAGGCCGCAGCGGACAGCGCGTTCGGGGTCGTCCTCGTGGGCGGTAGGGGCGCCGAAGAAGGCGAGGACCCCGTCCCCCATGAGGCGGGCGATGGTTCCGCCGTAGCGCTCGACCGTGCGGTTCATCCGCTGAAACGCCTCGCCGATGAGGGCGGTCCAGTCCTCCGGATCGAGACGTTCTGCAATAGCGGTCGATCCAGCGATGTCGGCAAAGAGCACGGTGATCGGCCTACGCTCACTCGCCCCAGTCTGGCCTGCCGGCCTTCGGGCATCAGAAACCGTCATGCCTGGCAAATCCTACGGGCTCGAATCCGCGTGGATCGTCCCGCCGTCTGATGGGTTTTGACGGCGGCGTGGGCATCGGGTCCAAAAGCGACCGTGAGGCCCCAGGTTCAAATCCCGGGCCCCCGACTATCAACCCGATTTCAGAGTCCAAATCCCTGAGTTGGGCTTACTGCCGTCCGCGTCTGCAGCCTCGCCCCGTGTAGGCATTTTTCGCGGTTGCTTCGGCGTGGAACCGTAAGCGTTGATCGCGTGCGAGTTAAAGCGTGTGACGGAAACAAAGAAAGCCTCGTGGGGACTTGACCCCACGAGGCTCTGCTGTACAGATCCCTAAGTGCGAACCATTCCACGACTCGTGAAGAGCCGGAATATAGCCAGCAGGATCACTGCTCCGACGAATGCGACGATGACCAAGGCGACGGTGCTGGTTACGGCAATCCCGACAAGCCCCGCGAGCCAACCGCCCAGGAACGCACCAAGGATCCCCACGACGATATCCCAGATGAGCCCGAGCCCATGCCCGGTCATGACCTTGCCGGCAAGGAAGCCGGCGATTGCTCCGACGATGATGAAGACGATTAGGTTCATTTCGGACGAAACCTCCTCTTCGCCGCGCGGCCATCATCTGACCGCTCCGGTCGCTAGACAAACGGCCCAAGGCACATTCCCACCCGAAACGAGGCGTCAGGCAGACCTGCCGATCAGGCAGATCCAGGTGCAAAGGCGGTGAAGGCCCTAACGATGCCCACCCATCGCAACGCGATCGGAACGACGGACAGGCCTTCGGCCTTGAGGTTGCGTCCCAATCGCAGGGCGGCCAACGTCAATGCGAGCTCGTCGGTCACCCCTCAACCAAGACGATCGGGCCCCCAACGCAATACTGTCGGACGAGACAAGAATCACGCTGGCTCGAGAAGCCTGCCGTTCTTTGATAGGTACGGGTCGGTGCATGCCGCGAGGTTGAAACAGCAGGGCCGTCGCTTCCCACTTTTCATTTTGGAGATACTTACCTCGACTCGTCGTTTGCGCGTCTCCGGGTTGTTGGTCGCATTGACCCAGCGAACCCATTCCCAGCGCGCCATCGGCGTAATGCCTTTCCATAGCTCGTGGATGTTCTTAGGGGCCGCTGCCAGGGCTGTATCAAGATCCGCCGGCACGTTCGGCTCCGGCCAATCTTTGAGTGGCTCAATCGCGAGGGTCGCGGTGTCACCGGCGCTTACAGCAGCGGCTCGTTGTTGCTTTTCATCAATCCTCATCCAGTGGCCCAAATAACCATCCGGCTCCAGCACCGCCTGGAACCCATGGCCATTGATCGTTCCTTGTACTGCCACCTGCCCGCGCGACGGCAGTTTCTCGCTCGCTTTCTGAGGCAACCGCAGAATAGTCCGCCTGTCGATCGTGGAAAGCGTGGCGTCAAAGCGAATTGTTGGCACCCCTTTACGCTGACTCATAGCGGTCACATATGTTGGCAGTCCTACGATCCCGTGCGACGCAATCTCGCTTCGATTGAGGTGACTATTTTCTTGCGGTGGTTGCCGGCACTGTTTGGATCACCCGCGTCGGTTGGTTGGGGAACTCGTGGCTCTCTTCGAGGCCGCGATGTGATTTCTGAACCCGACACCCTAACAGTCGCCTGCTCTACCGTTGAGGCTACTCCGGAACGGTGCCCGCTAGGCGGTGACCTGGTTCACACGCGGCCAAGCTAGAACGCCATCAGTGCGCCCCCCACTGGAACCATCTGATACCGAGGAGCACGAACACCGCGGCGTAGCCCACACACGTGAGGAGCGACCACCACGCGTCCGAGCCCCACGTCGCCGGCTCCATGGCCGCCGCCAGCAGGGTGGCCACGATCCCACCAGGCGACCAGCGCGCGATGTCCTCGACGGTCGAACCGAGAATGTCCGTGCGCCCGAGCAACCCGAGGCCGAAGAGCGGGACGAAGACCACCCGGCTGACGGCGTTGAGCGTGTCCGCCGACCTGACCAGCCCGACCAGTGTCTGGCCGATGCCGAGGAACACGGCCGCGCCAGCGACGACCACGGCAAGCGTCAATCCGTACGCAAGCGCATCCAGGGTCACGTTCTGGAAGATCCTCGCCACGACGAGAACCACGATCGCCATCAACAGGATCACGGCCACCTGCACGACGAGGCGGCTCGTCATGATCGCCCACGCCGGGGCCGGGGTCACGCGCAGGCGCTGAAATACGCCGGCCTCTCTGTCCCTCGCTACGTTCAGCGCGTAGCCAAAGATCGCGATCGTCGCCATGCCGAGCATCATTACCAGCGAGACGCGGGCCCTCGGATCGGCAAGCGCCGCGGCGCGCTTGTTCGCGAACAGCGCGACGAGTACGACGACAGGCAGGACCAGGCTGAGCATCAGCGAGCGGTAGTTGCGGAGCTGCACGGAAAAGTCGACCTCGAGCAAGGCAGCCAGCGTCGGTCCGAGAGCCGGTTGCGCACCCCTGGCCCCTGCCGGACGCCGGCCAGCGGCCTGGGCGGACGCCTCAGTCACGAACCTCCTCTCCCGTCAGGCCGATGAAGACGTCGTCCAGGGTCACCTGACCGTGCGCGATGCTGGTGACGCGCGGGTCGTCCTTGTGCTTCTCGATCAGGCCGGCCGGTGTGTCGACGGTGACGATCTTCCCGTGGTCGATGATGGCCACCCGGTCACAAACTGCCTGCGCCTCCTCCATCGAGTGCGTGGTCAGGAGCACGCTGCGACCGCTCTCGCGCATCTTCTCGATCCGGTTCCACAGCTGGCGCCGAGCCTGCGGGTCGAGACCGGCGGTCGGCTCGTCGAGGAGCACGAGTGGA